>JBKHXE010000154.1:0-12434 GCA_046566185.1 Actinomycetes bacterium
CGGGGTCCTCGTTCTCGGCGGTGAGCCGTACGGCGGTCATGGTGGTCAGCCTCGTGGGCCACGAGCCCGGGCCGCGAGCAGGGTGACGCCATTGTCCGGGGTGGGGCTGGCCCCCGGGCGCCGGGTCGGTCAGTCCTCGTCCCGGCCCGGGACGGCGACCCGCCCGGCCTCGGCGCCGGAGGCCAGCCGGACCGCGTCGACGGGCACCGGGGGCGGCGTGCCCCCGAACGACGGGCAGAGCTGCCGGTGGTGGCACCAGTCGCACAGCCGGCCGGGCGAGGGGCGCCAGTCGCCCGTCTCCGCCGCGCGCCGGATGGCGGCCCACAGCGCCACCACCTTGCGCTCGGTGGCCTCCAGCTCCTGCTCGGTGGGCGCGTACCGCAGCACCTCGCCGTTGCCGAGGTACACCAGCTGGAGCATCCGCGGGACGACTCCGCGCGTGCGCCACAGCACCAGCGCGTAGAACTTCATCTGGAACAGCGCCTTCGCCTCGAACCCGAGCCCCGGAGCACGGCCCGTCTTGTAGTCGACGACCCTCAGGTCGCCCCCGGGCGCGACGTCGAGCCGGTCGACGTAGCCGCGCAGCACCAGCCCGCCGGGCAGCTCGGTCGTCACGTACAGCTCCCGCTCGGCGGGCTCGAGGCGGGTCGGGTCCTCCAGGTCGAAGTAGCGCTCGACGAGCGCACCCGCCTCGGCCAGCCAGGCGTCGTGGCCGTCGGGGTCGTCGCCGAACAGGCCGGCCAGTTCCGGGTCGCTCTCGCGCAGGGCGTCCCACTGGGGGCCGAGCAGCGCGCGGGCCTCCTCGACCGTCCGCTGCGCCGCGGGCAGGTCGTACAGGCGCTCCAGGACGGCGTGCACGACCGTGCCGCGCACCGCCGCCGGGCTCGGCGGCTCGGGCAGCCGGTCGACGACGCGGAAGCGGTAGAGCAGGGGGCACTGCATGAAGTCGGCCGCCCGCGAGGGGGAGAGGGCCGCCGGGCGCGGCGACGCCTCCTCGTCGGGGGACCCGCCCGACACCGGGCCGTCGGAGACGCTGCTCACCGTCATGCCGTCCAGGCTAGGCACGCCGTCCGACACCGGCGGGGAGGCGGCCCCGTAGGCTGGCCACGTGAGCAGCACGGCACCGCCCCCCACCACGGCGCAGGGGTGGCGGATCGGCACCCTCCTCGGCGTCCCGGTCGTGCTGGCCCGTTCGTGGTTCGTCATCGCCGCGGTCATCACGGTCCTCTTCGCGCCGACGGTGCAGGCCAGCGCCCCTCGCCTGGGGGTGCTGACCTACGGCATCGCGTTCTTCTACGCCGTCCTGCTGTTCGCGTCCGTGCTCGTCCACGAGGTCGCGCACGCCCTCGCCGCACGCGCCTTCCACATGCCGGCGACCCAGATCGTCATCAACCTGTGGGGCGGGCACACCCAGTTCGAGACCGACGTCACCACGCCCGGCCGGTCCTTCGTGGTCGCCGTCGTCGGGCCGCTCTCGAACGCGCTGCTCGCCGCCGCCGCCTGGCCGCTGCTGCTGCTCGCGGAGCCCGGCACCCTCACGTACCTGCTGCTGTTCGCGTTCATCGTCACCAACGGCATCGTCGCGGTGTTCAACGTCGTGCCCGGGCTGCCCCTGGACGGCGGCCGGATGCTCGAGGCGGTCGTGTGGCGCCTGTCGCGCGACCGGAACCTCGGCACGATCGTCGCCGGCTGGGGCGGGCGCGCCGTGGCGCTCCTCGTGGTGGCGTGGGGTCTGCTGCTGCCGTTCCTCCAAGGCCGGCAGCCCGACCTGGTGCGGGTGGTCTGGTCCGGCCTCATCGGCGCCCTGCTCTGGTCCGGGGCCGGGCACGCCGTCCGGACCGCGCGGATCCGCCGCCGGGCCCCGGGTGCGACGGTGCGGCACCTGGCGCGGCCGGGCGTCCCGGTGCGCGCGTCGGCGACGATCGCCGACGCGCTGATGGCCGCCGGCGTCGTGCACCCGGCCGACCTGGGCCGTCGCGTCGTCCTGCTGCTGGACGACGCGGGCGGGCTGGCGGGCGTCCTGGACCCCTCCGCCGCGTCCCAGGTGCCGTTCGACCGGCACCACGCGGTGCCCGCCTCGGCCGCGATGCGGACGTTCCCGACCGACACCGCCCTGGACGTCCGGCTCGGCGGCGAGGAGCTGCTGCGGCTGCTGGGCACCCTCACCGGCGAGGAGTGGCCGGTGCGGGACGAGCAGGGCCGCTGGGTCGGGGTGCTGCAGGGCGCCGACGTGGTGGCCGCCCTGGTCGGCACCCGGGGCGGAAACGCCCCGCGCAGCGGCTCCTAGACTCGCGCGCCGTGCCGACGACGCAGCCGTCCCCGCCCGAGCCCACCGGGGCCGCAGCCCGCCGCGGCCCCCTGCGTGCCGGCGAGCGCGTCCAGCTCACCGACCCCAAGGGGCGCCTGCACACCATCACCCTGGCCGCGGGCAAGGAGTTCCACACGCACCGCGGGTCGTTCGCCCACGACGACCTCATCGGGCGTCCCGAGGGCTGGGTCGTGACCGCCACCAACGGCACCGAGTACCTCGCGCTGCGCCCCCTGCTGGCCGACTACGTGCTGTCGATGCCCCGGGGGGCGGCGGTCGTCTACCCGAAGGACTCCGGCCAGATCGTGCAGATGGCCGACGTGTTCCCCGGCGCCCGGGTCGTCGAGGCGGGGGTCGGGTCGGGCGCCCTGACCATGTCGCTGCTGCGGGCGGTCGGCGACGCCGGCCACCTGCACTCGTTCGAGCGACGCGCCGAGTTCGCCGAGATCGCCCGCGGCAACGTCGAGACGTTCTTCGGCGGCCCCCACCCGGCGTGGACGCTCACCGTCGGCGACCTGGCCGAGGCCCTTCCGAACGAGGTCTCCGTCGGCTCCGTCGACCGTGTCGTGCTCGACATGCTGGCTCCCTGGGAGTGCCTGGACTCCGTCGCCGGTGCGCTCGCGCCGGGCGGCGTGCTCATCACGTACGTCGCGACGGCGACCCAGCTCTCGCGCGTCGCGGAGGAGGTCCGCGCGGACGGGCGGTTCACCGAGCCGGCCGCCTGGGAGTCGATGGTCCGGGGCTGGCACCTCGAGGGTCTCGCCGTCCGACCGAACCACCGGATGGTCGGCCACACCGGCTTCCTGCTCACGACGCGCCGGCTCGCCGAGGGGGTCGCGCCGCCGCAGCGCCGTCGCCGTCCGGCGAAGGCCGCCTACGGGGCGGACGGCGAGCTGCTGGCCGGCCAGTGGTCGCCCGAGGACGTGGGCGAGCGGCCCGTGTCCGACAAGAAGGTGCGCCGGGTGCGGCGGGCCGTCACGCCGCCGACCGGCGCGTCCGAGCCCACGCAGGGGGATCCGGCGAGTTAGGGTCGGGTATGGCCGGAGAGCACGACGTCCCCCGGGAGAACCAGTCCGTCGTGCAGCGCCAGGTCGAGGCGCTGCAGGACGAGGTGTCCGCGCTGCGCCGACGGCTCGCCGAGTCCCCGGCGCGGGTGCGTGAGCTGGAGGAGCGGCTGAGGGCCCTGCAGTCCGAGGCTCACCAGCTCGCCGTCCGCAACGAGCGGCTCACGCGCACCCTCACCGAGGCGCGCGACCAGATCGTCAACCTCAAGAGCGAGGTCGACCGCCTCGCGCAGCCGCCGAGCGGCTACGCCACGTTCCTCGGCGCGCACGACGACGGCACGGTCGACATCGTGCAGTCGGGCCGCAAGATGCGGGTCGCCGTCAGCCCCACGGTCGACGTCGAGGGGCTGGGGGTCGGCCAGGAGGTGATGCTCAACGAGGCGCTCAACGTGGTCTCCGCCGCCCGCTTCGAGCGCACCGGCGAGCTCGTGACGCTCAAGGAGCTGCTGGACGACGACCGCGCCCTGGTCGTCGCGCACGCCGACGAGGAGCGCGTCGTCCGCCTGGCCGCCACGCTGCTGGACCAGCACCTGCGCGTCGGCGACGCGCTCACGTTCGACGCCCGGTCGGGGTACGCGTACGAGAAGGTGCCGAAGGCCGAGGTGGAGGAGCTCGTGCTCGAGGAGGTCCCCGACATCGAGTACAGCGACATCGGCGGCCTCGGCCCGCAGATCGAGCAGATCCGGGACGCCGTCGAGCTGCCGTTCCTGCACCCCGACCTGTTCCGCGAGCACGGCCTCAAGGCGCCCAAGGGAGTCCTGCTGTACGGCCCGCCCGGCTGTGGCAAGACGCTGATCGCCAAGGCGGTGGCGCACTCGCTCGCCGTCCAGGCGGCGCAACGGCTGGGTCTCTCCGAGGCGAAGAGCTACTTCCTCAACATCAAGGGCCCCGAGCTGCTCAACAAGTACGTCGGCGAGACGGAGCGGCACATCCGCCTGATCTTCGCCCGGGCGCGGGAGAAGGCGTCCGAGGGAACGCCCGTGGTGGTGTTCTTCGACGAGATGGAGTCGCTGTTCCGGACGCGCGGCTCGGGGGTGTCGTCGGACGTCGAGACGACGATCGTGCCGCAGCTGCTCGCCGAGATCGACGGCGTGGAGCGGCTCGAGAACGTCATCGTCATCGGCGCCTCCAACCGCGAGGACATGATCGACCCGGCGATCCTGCGGCCCGGCCGGCTCGACGTGAAGATCAAGATCCACCGACCGGACGCCGAGAGCGCCCGCGACATCTTCACCAAGTACCTGACGCCCCGGCTGCCGCTGCACCCCGACGACCTGCGCGAGCACGGAGGGTCGCCGGAGGCGACGGTGCAGGCGATGATCCAGCGCACGGTCGAGCGGATGTACGCCGAGACCGAGGCGAACCAGTTCCTCGAGGTGACGTACGCCAACGGGGACAAGGAGATCCTGTACTTCAAGGACTTCAACTCCGGCGCGATGATCCAGAACATCGTCGACCGCGCGAAGAAGCAGGCCATCAAGGAGTTCCTGGCCACCGGGCAGAAGGGGCTGCGGGTCGAGCACCTGCTCACGGCGTGCGTCGACGAGTTCAAGGAGAACGAGGACCTGCCGAACACCACGAACCCGGACGACTGGGCCCGCATCTCCGGCAAGAAGGGCGAGCGGATCGTCTACATCCGCACGATCATCCAGGGCAAGGACGGCACCGAGCCGGGGCGGTCCATCGACACCGTGAACGGCACGGGGCAGTACCTCTGAGTCGTCCGGAGACGTTCACCGGACCGCCGGACGGCGGAGGGCGAGCGGTCACCCACGGAGCGTGATGCTCGGGCAGGGTCGGGTCCGCCCGATCCCTTCCCGCCCGAGGAGCGCCATGTCGTCCTTGTCCCGCCGCTCGCTGCTCGTCCTCGGCGCCGCCGGTGCCGTCGCCGCCTCCACCCAGCGCCCGCCGGTCGCGCTGGCCGCCGTGCCGGGTCGCCTGCCCGACGTCTTCACCCTGGGGGTCGCCAGCGGCGACCCCACGCCGTCCGGCGTGGTGCTGTGGACCCGGCTCGCTGCCGAGCCGCTCGCCGAGGACGGCCTGGGGGGCATGCCGCAGCAGGACCTGCCCGTGCAGTGGCAGGTCGCCGAGGACCCGTCGTTCCGCCGCGTCGTCCGCTCCGGCGAGACGAGGGCCCGAGCCGCCGACGCACACAGCGTCCACGTCGAGGTCGAGGGCCTGCAGCCCGGTCGTGAGTACTGGTACCGCTTCCGCTGCCAGGGGCAGCTCACCGAGCCGGCGCGCACCCTGACCGCTCCGGCCGCAGGCGCGACGTCCGCCGGCCTGACGATGGCCGTGGCCTCCTGCTCGCAGTTCGAGCACGGCTGGTTCACCGCCTACCGGCACATCGCCGACGAGAACCCGGACGTCGTCCTGCACCTCGGGGACTACTTCTACGAGTACCGGGCCGGCACCTACGTGGCGCCGGGTGGCAACGTCCGCGACCACCGCGGGCCGGAGACCGAGACGCTCGCCGGCTACCGGCAGCGGCACGCCCAGTACCGCACCGACCCCGACCTGCAGGCGGCGCACGCGGCCGCGCCGTGGCTCGTCGTCTGGGACGACCACGAGGTCGACAACAACTGGGCGGACGAGGTGCCCGAGAACCCGCAGCCGTACTTCCTGGAGCGGCGCGCGTCCGCGTTCCGCGCCTACTACGAGAACATGCCGCTGCGCCGGACGTCGGTCCCTCGCGGGATCGACCTGCAGCTGTACCGGCGCATCGAGTGGGGCGGCCTTGCCAGCCTGCACATGCTCGACACGCGGCAGTACCGCGACGACCAGGCGTGCGGAGACGGCGCCCGGACCGACTGCGCCGAGGCGCTCGACCCGAGCCGGACGATCACCGGAGACGCCCAGGAGGCCTGGCTGCTCGACGGGATGGCCGGCTCGACCGCGACGTGGCAGGTGCTCGGCCAGCAGGTGTTCTTCTCCCAGCGCGACTTCACTGCCGGGGCCGTCCAGCGGTTCTCGATGGACGGCTGGGACGGCTACGTCGGGTCCCGGGAGCGCATCCTGAGCGGCATCGTCGACCGCGGTGTGGCGAACCCCGTCGTGCTGACCGGCGACGTCCACCGGCACTACGCGTGCGACGTCAAGGCGGACTTCGACGACCCGTCGTCGGCGACGCTGGCCACCGAGCTCGTCACCACGTCGATCACCTCGGGCGGCAACGGCTCGGACACCAGCTCGGCGACCGACGTCCAGCTGGCGGAGAACCCGCACATCCGGTTCGCCAACTCGCAGCGCGGCTACGTGCTGGCGCGGTTCGAGCCCGAGCAGCTGCGGGCGGACTTCAAGGTGCTCGACTACGTCACCGACCCCGGGTCGCCGGTCTCGACCCGCGCGTCCTTCGTCGTCGAGGCCGGCCGGCCGGGTCTGCAGCCGGCCTGAGGCGCACTCGGGCGGCGGTGCCGCCGAGACCCGCCGGACCGTCACGCGTAGGGTCACCGCATGACGGTCCGGCGGGTCATGGGCATCGAGACGGAGTACGGGGTGAGCGCGCCGGGTCACCCCGAGGCCAACCCGATGCTGCTGTCGAGCCAGGTCGTGCACGCGTACGCGCAGCCGCTGGGTCCGCGGGCCGGCCGGGCGCGGTGGGACTACGAGGACGAGGCGCCGCTGCGGGACGCGCGCGGCTGGGAGCTGGGGCGGGGGCAGGCCGACCCGAGCCAGCTGACGGACGGGCCGCGCTTCGTCGGCGAGGCGGCGCAGGCGGGCCTGGGTGACCTCGTGGACGAGGTGGAGGACCCGGCGCTGGCGAACGTGGTCCTCACGAACGGCGCCCGGCTCTACGTGGACCACGCCCACCCCGAGTACTCCAGCCCCGAGGTGACGTCCCCGCGGGACGCGGTCGTCTGGGACAAGGCGGGGGAGCAGGTCATGCTCGCCGCCGTCCGGCGCATCGCCGAGACGCCGGGGCTGCACCAGGTCAACCTCTACAAGAACAACACCGACAACAAGGGCGCCTCGTACGGCACGCACGAGAACTACCTCATGCGCCGGGACACGCCGTTCCCGGAGATCGTCAAGGGACTGATCCCCTTCTTCGTCTCCCGGCAGGTGGTCACCGGGGCCGGCCGGGTGGGCCGGGGCCAGGACGCCGCGGAGCGGGGCTTCCAGATCAGCCAGCGCGCCGACTTCTTCGAGGTCGAGGTGGGGCTGGAGACGACGCTCAAGCGGCCCATCGTCAACACTCGTGACGAGCCCCACTCCAACCCCGAGCGCTACCGCCGGCTGCACGTCATCATCGGCGACGCCAACATGAGCGAGGTCTCCACCTTCCTCAAGCTCGGGACCACCGCCCTCGTCCTCGACCTCATCGAGGCGAGGGCGATGCCCGACCTCACCGTGGACCGGCCGGTCACCGCCCTGCACGCGGTCAGCCACGACCCCACGCTGCGCCACCGGGTGACCCTGCGCGACGGCACCCGGCTGACCGCCGTCCAGCTGCAGTGGCGAGTCCTCGAGGCCGCGGCGGCGTACGTGGAGCGGCGCGGGGAGGACGACGACCAGACCCGAGAGGTCCTGCGACGCTGGGAGAGCGTGCTCACCCGGCTCGAGCGCGACCCGATGGAGTGCGTCACCGAGCTGGACTGGGTCGCCAAGCTGCGCCTGCTGGAGGGCTTCCGGGAGCGGGAGCAGCTCGACTGGGGCCACCCGCGCCTGCAGCTCATCGACCTGCAGTACACCGACGTCCGGCCGGAGAAGGGGCTGTACCACCGGCTCCTCGCCCGCGGCGCCATGGAGCGCCTCGTCTCCGAGGAGGAGGTCAAGGCAGCGGTCGCGGCGCCACCGGAGGACACGCGCGCGTACTTCCGCGGGGAGTGCCTGGCCCGCTTCGGCGACCAGGTCGCGGCCGCCAGCTGGGACTCGGTGATCTTCGACCTCCCCGGCCGCGGGGCGCTGCAGCGCGTGCCGACCCTCGAGCCGCTGCGTGGCACCCGCGAGCACGTGGGGGAGCTGCTGGACCGCTGCGCCACGGCCACCGAGCTCGTCGAGGCGCTGCGGAGCACCTGACCTCCGGCGAATCGTCGGTGAGTCTGCCTAGGATTCGGTAGGAGGACGTCGATCCGACAGGAGGGTCAGCGATGGCCGGTCAGGAGCAGAAGCGCCCCACGCGCCGCGAGGGCGAGCCCGACGAGACGCCGCCGCCCGCACCCGCGGCGCCCAGCACCCAGTCCCGCGACGAGGACGTCGACGCGATCCTCGAGGAGATCGACTCGACTCTGGAGTCGAACGCCGAGGAGTTCGTCAGGTCCTTCGTGCAAAAAGGGGGCCAATGATCTTGAAAGCCTGCCGCGACTGCGGCGCCCTCAAGCCACTGTCCGACTTCGGAGTCCGAGTCGCCAGCAAGGATGGACGGGCGTCTTACTGCCGGGAGTGCTTTCGAGAGCGGCACCGTCGACACCGAACTGCACGCGCTGAACGCGAGGGGCGACAACTCATGCAACGACGGGTCGCGCCCGAGGGGAAGAAGTGGTGCCCTGACTGTCATGCTTTCCGTCCGATAGAAGAGTTTCCGCGTCACCGAGGCAACAAGGACGGGCGGGCGCACTACTGCAAGCCCTGTCATAACAAGCGCGTCCGTGAGAGCCGGATGCGAGTGCACGGAGGCAGCCGTCACTACCACCTCGTCCGCCGGTACGGGGTGTCCGCCGCCGAGGTCGATGCGCTGATCGAGCGGCAGCAGGGTCGGTGTGCGATCTGCCGTCGCGACCTCGGCGACCGCCCGCACGTCGACCGCGACCACGTCACCGGGCTGGTGCGCGCGCTGCTCTGCTTCAACTGCAACGGCGGCCTCGGCCAGTTCGGGGACGACCCACGGCGGCTGCTCGCGTCGGCGCAGTACCTGCGCTGGTACCGGCCGACGGAGTCACCCGTCGAGCACCGGATGCGCGACCTCGTCCCGTTCCTCCCCGGCGCGCACCGCGACCCGGGTCAGTAGGGTCGCCCGCGTGAGTCTCGACCCCACGTCCACGGGACGGCTGCCCTCGGCGTTCACCACGCCGGGCTCGTCGTCCTTCACCGAGTTCCTGGCCGTCCACGCGCCCGACCTGCTGCCCGGGCGCCGCGCGCTGCCCGCGGGCGCCGTCCCCGAGATGCCGCACGGCACCACGATCGTGGCGCTGACGTTCCCGGACGGCGTCGTGATGGCCGGTGACCGGCGCGCCACGATGGGCAACTACATCGCCAACCGGGAGATCGAGAAGGTCTTCCCGGCCGACGCCTACTCGTGCGTCGGCATCGCCGGCACGGCCGGCGTCGCGGTCGAGCTCGTGCGGCTGTTCCAGGTCGAGCTCGAGCACTACGAGAAGATCGAGGGCGCGCTGCTGAGCCTGGACGGCAAGGCCAACCGGCTCGCCACGATGATCCGGGGCAACCTCGCGCTCGCCATGCAGGGCCTGGCCGTCGTCCCGCTCTTCGCGGGCTACGACCTGGACCGCGGCGAGGGACGCATCTTCTCCTACGACGTCGCCGGCGGTCGCTACGAGGAGCACGAGCACCACAGCGTGGGCTCGGGGTCCGTCTTCGCCCGCGGCGCGCTGAAGAAGCTCTACCGGCGCGGCATGACCGCCGACGAGGCGGTGCGCGTCGTCATCGAGGCCCTCTACGACGCCGCGGACGACGACTCCGCCACCGGCGGCCCGGACATGAACCGCCGCATCTGGCCGGTCGTGGCGACCGTGACGGCCGAGGGCTACGAGCGCTGGGAGGACGGCCGCCTCGAGCCGGTCGTCGAGGCCGTCGTCGCCGACCGGCGCGGCGAGACCCGGGGTGCCGGCACGGCCGGTGGCAGCGGAGGTGCCCGACGATGAGCATGCCGTTCTACGTCTCGCCCGAGCAGCTGATGAAGGACCGGGCCGACTACGCCCGCAAGGGCATCGCGCGGGGCCGGTCCGTGGTCGTCGTCCAGTACGAGGGCGGCATCGCCTTCCTCAGCGAGAACCCGTCGCGCGCCCTCCACAAGATCAGTGAGATCTACGACCGCATCGCCTTCGCGGCGGTCGGCAAGTACAACGAGTTCGAGAACCTCCGCGTGGCGGGCGTGCGGTACGCCGACTTGCGCGGCTACTCCTACGACCGCACCGACGTCACGGCGCGGGGCCTGGCCAACGCCTACGCCCAGACGCTCGGCACGGTGTTCACGACCGAGTCCAAGCCGCTCGAGGTGGAGATCGTCGTCGCCGAGGTCGGCCCGGAGCCGGCGACCGACCAGATCTACCGGCTCACCTACGACGGGTCCGTCGCCGACGAGCACGGCGTCGTGGTCATGGGCGGGCAGGCCGAGCAGCTGCTGCCGGGACTGCGCGAGCGGTGGCGACCCGGGCTGGACCTCGCCGAGGCACTCCGCCTGGGCGCCGACACGCTCGTCGCCGACCCGGCCGGCGGCCCGCCGCGCGCGGTGTCCCCGGACGCCCTCGAGGTCGCCGTGCTGGACCGCAAGCGCCCCCGCCGGGCGTTCCGGCGCATCACCGGCCCGCTGCTCACCCGGCTGCTCTCCACCGAGGACCCGACGTCCGACGTCCCCGACAACGACGACCGGGCGGGTGCCGAGAGCCAGGAACCGGGCGGGGGCTCGGGCACGCCGGACGGCGGTCACGCGGGCCTCCCGGACGACCAGCCGCGCTGACGAACGGGCGACCTGCGCGAACCTTCCCGGCCAACGCGCGTCGCTCGACGTAGTGTGAGGACATGGACCGGCGCATCTTCGGGCTCGAGACGGAGTTCGGGGTGACGTGCGCCGCCGAGGGCCATCGGCGCCTGTCGGCCGACGAGGTGGCCCGCTACCTCTTCCGCAAGGTCGTCTCCTGGGGACGTTCCAGCAACGTGTTCCTTCGGAACGGCGCCCGGCTCTACCTCGACGTCGGCTCCCACCCGGAGTACGCCACCCCGGAGTGCGACGACGTCCGGCAGCTCGTCGTCCACGACCGCGCGGGGGAGCGGATCCTCGAGGGCCTCATGGTGGACGCCGAGCGGCGGCTCGCCGAGGAGGGCATCGAGGGGCAGGTGTACCTCTTCAAGAACAACACCGACAGCGCCGGGAACTCCTACGGCTGCCACGAGAACTACCTCATCGGCCGGCACGGGGAGTTCAGCCGGCTGTCCGACGTCCTCATCCCGTTCCTCGTGACCCGGCAGGTGCTCGTCGGCGCCGGCAAGGTCCTGCAGACGCCGCGCGGTGCCGTCTACTGCCTCTCGCAGCGCGCCGACCACATCTGGGAGGGCGTGTCCAGCGCCACGACCCGCTCGCGGCCGATCATCAACACCCGCGACGAGCCGCACGCCGACGCCGAGCGCTACCGGCGGCTGCACGTCATCGTCGGCGACTCGAACATGAACGAGACGACCACGCTGCTCAAGGTCACCATGACCGACCTCGTGCTGCGCATGATCGAAGCCGGGGTCCCGGTCAAGGACATGACGCTGGAGAACCCGATCCGGGCCATCCGCGAGATCAGCCACGACATCACCGGACGGCGCAAGGTCCGGCTGGCCAACGGCCGCGAGATGTCGGCGCTGGAGATCCAGACCGAGTACCACAACCGGGCCATGGAGTACGCCGACCGGGAGGGCTTCGGGCCGGTGCACCGGCAGATGCTCGAGCTGTGGGGCCGGGTGCTCAAGGCCGTCGACACCGAGGACCTCTCCCTGATCGACCGCGAGATCGACTGGGCCAGCAAGTTCTCCCTCATCGAGCGCTACCGCGCCAAGCGGGACCTGCCGCTCTCGCACCCGCGGATCGCCCAGATGGACCTCGCCTACCACGACATCAGCCGCACCCGCGGCCTGTACTACCTGCTCGAACGGGCCGGCCAGGTGGAGCGGGTGGCGCACGAGCCGCTGGTGTTCGAGGCCAAGAACGTGCCGCCGCAGACCACCCGCGCGCGTCTGCGCGGGGAGTTCATCCGCCGGGCCCAGGAGAAGCGCCGCGACTTCACCGTCGACTGGGTGCACCTCAAGCTCAACGACCAGGCGCAGCGCACCGTCCTGTGCAAGGACCCCTTCAAGGCCGTCGACGACCGCGTCGACAAGCTCATCGCGAGCATGTGAGCAACGGG
>JBKHXE010000155.1:0-29328 GCA_046566185.1 Actinomycetes bacterium
CTGCGGCTCGACGGGGACCGTCGTGGACCCGCAGCGGGGACAGGTCCGGTGCGTGCCCCAGATCGGCCGCCGGTAGCCCCGGCAGCCGTCCCGCAGGCAGGTCCGCAGGACGGTCACGACCGGCCCCGGATCGCGTCGAGCCGGCCGGCCGCCTCCAGCAGCAGCAGCGCGTACCGGCGCGCCTGCTCGGCGTCGAGCTGGTCGCCCTCGGCCGACAGCAGGGTGATCCCCGGCCCGTCGCTCGTGCCGTCCTCGAACTCGATGCTGGTGATCGTCACCCCGAGGTCGCGGGGGATCGGGTACACGTAGGTCGGCTCGGTCTCGTGGCCGCGGCTGATCCGGCCGTCCTCGTGCATGCTGTCCCAGCCGTGCGGGGCCGCCATGCGGCACCAGTCGGGGCAGTCCGGTGCGGGCGGGGGCGTGAGGGTTCCGTCGATCCACGAGCGGATGCGGTCGGCGTTGTCGGTGCTGGTCATGGTGGCCTCCCGGGCCTCTCCCTCAGTCGAGGGTATTTCGCCCCACACCGCTCCTGACCAGCACGCTTACCGAGCCGGGTTGCACATCGCTGAGGTGATCCCTAGTGCGCGACTACCTGGACTGACGCCGGCGTCCCGGCCCGCCGGTCGCGGGACCGTGCTCGGGGACCGGGGCAGACCGACGTCGGGGCCACGGTGGCGTGGCACGGTCTACCGTGCGTGCCGTGACGCTCCACGTGCTGCGGTTGTGCAGCGTGTTCGAGCCCGCGCCCGGTGACCTCCGGGCGTCCGCGGCGTTCGACCCGATCGGGGGGATGCAGAACCACACCGGCACCCTGACGCGGTGCCTCGACGAACGGGGTGTCGCACAGACGGTCGTGACGTCCCGCCTCGGAGGTCCCGCCGGGCGGACGAGGTGGGGCCGGCGGGCGCAGGTCCGCCGGGTGGGCGTGCGGATGCGCCGGCTGCGACAGCTGTGGGGAGCGGCCGCCGTGCCGCACGTGCTGCGGCCGGGCCGCGCGGTGGACGTCGTGCACGCCCACCAGGGGGAGGACGTCGCCACCCTGCTGCTCGGCATGCTCGCGGCAGCCGTGCACCGCTGTCCGCTCGTGGTGACCGTGCACTCCAGCGTGCGCTTCACCGTGCGGGGACGCTCACCGAGGGCCCTCCTGCTGCGTACTGTGGGGGCCGCCGTGGAGACCGTCGCCCTCCGGCGAGCGGACGCGGTGATCGTGCTGGCCCGGCGGACGCAGCGGCTCCTGCGGCAGGCAGGGCTGCCGCGCCGCGGTGCCCTGCACGTCATCCCCTCGGGATTCGACCCCGCCGTGTTCGCGGTGCCGGGCGGGGACGCCTTCCCCGGGCTACCTCGCCCGCGTGTCGGCTTCGTCGGGCGGCTCGCGGCGGCGAAGCGGCCGGACCTCCTCGTCGAGGCGTTCGCGCGGCTGCCCGGGACCCCGCACCTCGTGCTGGTCGGGGACGGTCCGCTGCGTGGTCGCCTCGAGGCCCTCGCCCGACGGAGCCCGGCGTCCGCCCGCATCACGATCACGGGGTTCGTGGACCACGATGCGGTGCCGGCGGTGCTCTCGTCGCTCGACGTGCTCGTGCTGCCGTCCGTGTACGAGGAGCTCGGCTCGGTGCTCACCGAGGCGCTGGCCGCGGGCCTGCCGGTGGTGGCCAGCCGCGTCGGGGGCATCCCGGAGGTCGTCGACGACGGGGCGACCGGAGTGCTGGTCCCTCCGGACGACGTCGACGCCCTCGCCGGAGCGCTGCGTTCGCTGCTGGAGGACCCGGCGCTTCGTCACCGGATGGCGAGCGAGGCGCGCCGGCGGGCGGAGGACTGGTCCTGGCCGCAGCTCGCGGCGCGCGTCGCCGCCGTCTACGAGGAGGTGCGGCACCGCCGCGCGTCGGCGGTCAGGTGAGCCGGAGGGCGGCGACGAGCCAGACGACGCCCGACAGCAGCGCGGCGGCCAGCTCGACGACGATGGCCAGGCCGACGGCCCGCAGGGCGGCGACGCTGGAGCGGCGGGCGCCCGGCCCGGGGCCCTGCCGCAGCCGCTCCGCCAGGTAGAGCGCCGCGACGAAGAAGATCGCCAGCCCGATGACCGGGACGACGAAGAAGCCGACGATGCCGGCCAGGCCGGCGACCACGAGCGACCGGCGGGGGACACCGGACGAGGTCATGTGCCGGCCGGCGGTGTAGTACTTGACCACCTGGCCGGCACCGAGCAGGACGAGCACGACCGCGAGGGTCACCCAGCCGGCCGCGCTCTGGGCCACCAGCGCGGCCCACACCAGCACGGCGCCGCCGATGAGCACCCCTCCGGGCAGCACCGGGACGACCGTGCCGACGATCCCGAGGAGGATCGCGAGGCCGACGATGACCTCCAGCTGGTCGGTCATCAGCCCGGACACGACTCAGCCCGCCGACACGAGGTCGGCGGGCTGGGCCATGTCGCTCGGCGCGGTCAGCGCTCGTCGTCCGGCGCCGTGGCGGGCGTGCCCACCAGCCGGTCGGACTCGTCCTGGATCTCGGCCGCCACCTCACGCAGGCGCGGGGCGTGCTCCCGGCCGTGGTGGGCGCAGAAGAGCAGCTCGCCGCCGGACGTCAGCAGGACGCGGACGTAGGCCTGCGCTCCACAGCGGTCGCAGCGGTCGGCCGCCGTGAGGCGGGTGGTCGCGAGAGCAGCGGTCACGTCGTCCCTTCCGTCGTGCTCGGTCTCATCCGTCGGATCTGGTGCCACCAGGTACAACAGTCAAGCACCGCAGCCGCGTTCCCGCCCGCAGCACGCCGCGCGGTTCGCTGAGCGCGAAGCGGCGTCACCCGTGAGCCACGTCACGCGGCGTGCCGGGGAACGCGCCGTCCGGACCGGCCTCTACGCTCGGAGCCGTGCCAGCCGCCGACACCGACCGCAGCCCGGCCCGTCGCGTAGCCTCCGACCCCGCCGCCTACACCGCGCGGCACCTGTCGGTGCTCGAAGGGCTCGAGGCGGTCCGCAAGCGGCCCGGCATGTACATCGGCTCGACCGACTCCCGCGGCCTCATGCACTGCCTCTGGGAGATCATCGACAACGCCGTCGACGAGGCCCTCGACCACCACGCGAGCCGTATCGAGGTGGTGCTGCACGCCGACGGCTCGGTCGAGGTGCGCGACGACGGTCGCGGCATCCCGGTCGACGCGGAGCCCAAGACCGGCCTGTCCGGCGTCGAGGTCGTCTTCACCAAGCTGCACGCGGGCGGCAAGTTCGGCGGCGGGTCCTACGCGGCATCGGGCGGCCTGCACGGGGTCGGCGCCAGCGTCGTCAACGCCCTGTCGTCCCGCCTCGACGTCGAGGTCGACCGCGGCGGCAGGACGTACGCCATGAGCTTCCGGCGCGGCGAGCCCGGGGTCTTCGACGACTCCGCCGGCATCGGCCCCGGGTCGCCGTTCACGCCGTACACCGACACCTCCGAGCTGCGTGTGGTCGGCAAGGTCAAGCGGGGGGTCACCGGCACCCGGGTGCGGTACTGGGCCGACCAGCAGATCTTCCTCTCCGACGCCGCCTTCGCCTACGACGAGCTCGTCACCCGGGCACGGCAGACGTCGTTCCTGGTACCGGGACTGACCGTGCTGGTCCGCGACGAGCGCGGCCTGCCCGGCACGCCCGGCGGGGAGGGCCCCACGGAGGAGGTGTTCCGGCACGACGGCGGCATCTCCGAGTTCGTCGACCACCTCGCCACCGACCCGCCGGTCACCGACGTGTGGCGACTGCACGGCTCGGGCCACTTCCGGGAGACCGTTCCGGTGCTCGACGCGCTCGGCCACCTCGAGCCGACGGAGGTCGAGCGCGAGTGCGTCGTCGACGTCGCGCTGCGGTGGGGCACCGGGTACGACACCGAGGTGCGCACGTTCGTCAACATCATCGCGACGCCCAAGGGCGGCACCCACCTCGCCGGTTTCGAGCAGGCGCTGCTCAAGACCTTCCGCAAGGTCGTCGAGGCGAACGCCCGCAGGCTCAAGGCGGGCAACGACAAGCTCGAGAAGGACGACGTCCTCGCCGGCCTCACCGCCGTCCTCACCGTGCGGCTCGCCGAGCCGCAGTTCGAGGGGCAGACCAAGGAGGTGCTCGGCACCGCGGCGGTGCGCGGCATCGTCTCCCGGGTGGTGGAGACCCGGCTGACCGAGCTGCTCACCTCGACCAAGCGCGGGGAGAAGCAGCAGGCCGCCAGCGTGCTCGAGAAGGTCGTCGCCGAGATGAAGTCGCGCATCAGCGCGCGGCTGCACAAGGAGACGCAGCGCCGCAAGAACGCGCTGGAGACCTCGTCCCTGCCGGCCAAGCTCGCCGACTGCCGGCTGGACGACGTCGAGCGCTCCGAGCTGTTCATCGTCGAGGGTGACAGCGCCCTCGGCACGGCGAAGCTGGCCCGATCCAGCGACTTCCAGGCCCTGCTGCCGATCCGCGGCAAGATCCTCAACGTCCAGAAGGCGTCCGTCGCGGACATGCTGAAGAACGCCGAGTGCGCCTCGATCATCCAGGTGATCGGCGCGGGCTCCGGGCGCACGTTCGACCTCGACGCGGCGCGGTACGGCAAGGTCGTGCTTCTTGCCGACGCCGACGTGGACGGGGCTCACATCAGGACCCTGCTCATCACCCTCTTCTTCCGCTACATGCGCCCGCTGGTCGACGCCGGCCGCCTGTTCGCTGCCGTCCCGCCGCTGCACCGCGTCGAGGTGATCGGCAACGGACGGGCGAGGAACGAGCTGCTCTACACCTACTCCGAGGCGGAGCTCGACGCGCTGCTCAAGCAGCTGGACAAGAAGAACCGGCGGTACAAGGAGCCCATCCAGCGGTACAAGGGCCTCGGCGAGATGGACGCCGACCAGCTCGCGGAGACCACGATGGACCCGCGCCACCGCACGCTGCGCCGGATCACCGTCACCGACGCCGAGGCCGCCGAGCGCGTCTTCGAGCTGCTGATGGGCAACGACGTAGCACCTCGCAAGGACTTCATCGTCGCCGGCTCCCAGGCCCTCGACCGCGGTCGGATCGACGCGTGAGGTACGGCAAGGAGCCCGGCGGTCGATAACCGGGTGACCCGGCCCCGCCGCCGACCTAGGCTCCGCAGTCGTGTCCCTCGCCTCCCCCCTGCCGCCCGGTGACGCTCTGCTGGCCACCGGGCTCACCTGGCGGCCGATCGCCGCGGCGGACGTCCCGGCGTGGCACCTCCTCGTCCGGGCGATCGAGGCCGCGGACCAGCCGGCCGAGCGGTACTCGGCCGGCGACCTGCACGACGAGCTGCTCGACGGGTCGTGGAAGGACCCGCGTGTGGACTCGCTGCTCGGGCTCGACGCCGACGGCGCCCCGCGGGCCTTCGCGCACGTCCAGGTGCGGCCCGGCGACACCCGATCGGTGCGCGCCTTCTGCTGGGGCGGTGTCGACCCCTCGTGGCGGGGCCGCGGCGTGGGGCGGGCCCTGCTGGCGTGGCAGGAGGAGCTGGCCCGACGCAAGATCGCGGCGTCCGGCAAGACGGTGCCCGGCCGGGTCCTGATGCACGTGGAGGAGCGACTGCAGGGCCGCCGGCGCCTCGCGGAGCGGGCCGGCTTCCGGCCGGTGCGCTGGTTCGTCGACATGACGCGTCGGCTCGACAGCGCACCGCCCGCGGTCGAGCTGCCCCCGGGGCTGAGGCTGGTGCCGTTCGATCCCGCGTACAGCGAGCGGACCCGGCTCGCCCACAACGAGGCGTTCGCCGAGCACTGGGGCAGCGAGCCGCGCGCCCCCGAGGACTGGGAGCGCACGACCGTCGGCGGCCGCAGCTTTCGCGCCGACTGGAGCTTCGTCGTCCTGGACGGCGACGAGGTCGCCGCCTACACGCTGGCCTCGGCGTACCGGCAGGACTGGGAGGGCCAGGGGTACACCTGCGGGTGGACCGACCTGCTCGGCGTCCGCCCGGGGTGGCGGGGGCGGCGACTGGCCCCGGCGCTGCTGGCCGCGTCGATGCGGGCGTTCGCAGCGTCCGGGATGGAGCGCGCCGACATCGGCGTCGACTCCGAGAACGCCTCCGGCGCGCTGGACCTGTACCGGCGGCTCGGCTACGAGCCCGTGCACCGGTCGATCGCCTACGCCAAGGACGCCTGACTCACTCCTGGCCGCCGATGTCGACGGCGTAGGCCTCCCACACGAGGTCCGAGCCCCGCTGCCGGTGGCGCGCCAGCTCGGCGAGCACCGAGGTGCCGAGGCTGCGCAGCTCGACGACGACGTTCTCGGCGTCCTCGCGGCCCGACAGGTCGAGCAGGTCCTGGACGTCGCGCTGCAGCCGGCTGTGGTCCCGGGCGAGGCGGGACACCGGGCCTGCCAGACGCGGCGCCGACGCCACGAGGGAGGCGTGCAGCCCGTCCGGTGACTCCGTGAGCACGACGTGGTCGCGCAGGTCGTTGCTCAGCTCGACGAGCGCCACGTTGAGCCGCTGGACCCACTGCTGCTCGCGGCCCGAAGCCGGGGCGGCCAGGGCCTGCTCGAGGGCGTCCATCGCCTCCCGCAGCTCGGACCGGCGCCGGCGCACGTCCCGCAGCGTGGTCTCGATCCTGGGGGTGCTCATCGCCACCTCCGCGACGTGCGGTGCCTGTCGTGACGATGGTCCTCCTGGCGCGGACGCCGCGCCAGGTCTCACTCGATGCGGGCGATCGGCGTCCCCTGCGGGACGGCGGCCTCCTCCTCGACCAGGCGGCGGACGACTCCCGCGACCGGCGCGGGCACCTCGACCGCCACCTTGTCGACCTGCACCTCGGCCAGCAGCTCGTCCGCCTCCACCGCCTGGCCGTCGTCGACGAACCAGGTGGACAGCACGCCCTCGGCGTCCGGGCGCTCCTTCGACAGCCGCGGGAAGGGGACGTCGGTCATCCGGCCACCGCGCGGCGGATCGCGGCCTCGATGCGGTCGTGCCGCGGCAGCACGGCGTACTCGAGCGGACGGGCGTAGGGGATCGGGACGTCAGGGACCGCCACACGCTGCACGGGCACCCTCAGCAGGCCCGGGTCGTGGTCGGTCACCGTTGCCACGACCTCGCCGGACATCCCGAAGGACCGGTAGTCCTCGTCGACGACGACGAGCCGGCCGGTCTTGGCGACCGAGGCGAGGATCGCCTCGCGGTCCAGCGGCACGAGGCTGCGCAGGTCGAGCACCTCCACGTCGACGCCCTGGCCGGCCAGCTTCTCCGCGACGTCGAGCGCGTGGTGCACGGACAGGGAGATCGTGACGACGCTGACGTCGCTGCCCTCGCGGGCCACACGCGCCTTGCCGATCGGCACCTCGTAGGTGCCTTCGGGTACCTCGTCGGTCGACCGGGCGTTCTTCGCCATCCACGGCAGGCCCATGACGCCCTTGTGGAACATGTAGACGACCGGGTTGTCGTCGCGGATCGCCGACGTCATGAGCCCCTTGGCGTCAGCGGGGTTGCTGGGGACGACGACCTTCATGCCGGGCAGGTGCGCGAACAGCCCCCAGAGGCACTGGGAGTGCTGGGCGCCGTCGGAGTAGCCGCCCCCGACGGCCGTGGTGAGCACCATCGGCACGCGGACGTTGCCGCCCGACTCGTAGTGGATCTTGGCCATGTGGTTGTAGATCTGGTCCAGGCACACGCCCATGAAGTCGACGAACATCAGCTCGACGATCGGCCGCATGCCCTCGACGGCGGCGCCGATGCCGAGGCCGATGAACGCCGTCTCGGAGATCGGGGTGTCGATGACCCGCTCGGGCCCGAAGCGGTCGAGCAGCCCTGTGGTGGAGCCGAAGATGCCGCCGTACGCGCCGACGTCCTCGCCGAGGTAGACGACGTCCGGGTCGCGCTCCATCTCCTCGGCGATGGCCTCGACCATCGCCTTGGACGTGGTCAGCCGCCGGCTGGCCCGCGGCGCGGGGACGGTCGGGGTCTCGGTGGTGGTCATGGTGATCCGTCCTTCCCGGTCGTCACGCGAACACGGAGGAGGTGGCCGACGCGGGGTCGGGCTCGGGGCTGGCCTTGGCGAACGCGACGGCGTCCTCGACGCGCTCGCTCGCGGACGCCTTGATGCGGGTCACCGTCGCGTCGTCCAGCACGCCGGCGTCACGCAGGGTCCGCTCGTAACGCGGGACCGGGTCGAGGCCGGGGGCGTCGGCGAGGTCGGGCCGGTACCCCTGGGCGTCACCCTCGAAGTGGCCCCACAGACGCAGGGTGTGCACCTCGATGAGGGACGGGCCCTCCCCGGCGCGGGCCCGGGCCACTGCCCGGCCGGCCGCCTCGTGGACGGCCTCCACGTCGTTGTCCTCGATCCGGACGCCCGGGATGCCGTAGGCCGCCGCCCGGTCGGCGTTGGAACGGACCGCCGTGGACGCCGCGCGGGGCACGGAGATGCCCCAGTCGTTGTCCTCGACGACGAACACGACGGGCAGGCTCCACAGCGCCGCCAGGTTGAGGGACTCGTGGAAGGCGCCCTGGTTCGCGGCGCCCTCGCCGGTCACGGCGACGGCGACCCGGTCGGTGCCGCGCCGCCGGAAGGCGAACGCCTGGCCGAGCGCGGGCGGGTAGCCCTCGGCGATGATGCCCGAGCAGGAGAAGTGCGTGTCAGGGTCGAACAGGTGCATGTGGCCGCCGCGGCCGCGGCCGAGACCGCCCTCGCGGCCGAAGATCTCGGCGGTCATCCGTCGCAGGTCCATGCCGTGGGCGATCGCGAGGTGGTGGGGGCGGTGGGTGGCGGTCACCGCGTCGTCGCGGGTCAGGTGGGCGCACACCCCGGCGGCGACGGGCTCCTGCCCGGCCGACAGGTGCATCTCCCCGGGCACCAGGCCCTTGCCGATGTCGAAGCCGGGGCCCTTGTCCGCGTGGTACTCGCGGAGGATGGCCTCCTCGTAGGTGCGGCAGAGCACCATCGTCTCGTAGAGGGCGAGCCGGGTCTCCGGTGTCAGCCGCGGGCCGGCGGTGGCCTGCGCGGGGACGGACTGGGTCGTCATGGCACCTCCTGAAGGGCGTGGTCCACTCCCTGCAGCGTGTGCCGCGGCGCCGACCCCGGCAACGGTCAGAAGTTCAGATGGTGATAGAGGACCCGGACGTCTCCGGACCGGCCCAGGCGATGAGCCGCGCGGCCCGCCGCAGCGCCACCCGCTGGTCGAGCACGCGCCGTAGCTGGCGCACCGGCACCGACACCGCGACAGCGGCGTTCACGGTCGTCGACGGCACGGGCACGGCGAGGCACGCCGTGCCGACGGCGTACTCCTCGCGGTCCAGCGCGAACTCGGCCGCGTCGTCCAGCTCGTGCAGCAGCACGCGGCGGTCGGTCACCGTGTGGCGCGTCAGGTCGACGAGCTCGTGGGTCTCCACGTACTCCCGGCGGGTCTGCTCGGGCAGCGTCGAGAGCACCGCCTTGCCGAGCGCGGTGGCGTGGGCGGCGTCGTGGAACCCCACCCAGAGGTCGGCACGCGGCGTGGCCGGGCTGTCGACGACGTCGACGAGCCGGATCTCCCCGTCGTGCATCACCGACAGGTACGCCGCGGCCCGCACCTCGTCGTGCAGGTTCTGCAGCACGCGGTGCGACTCCGCCAGCGGGACGCCGCCGACGTGGCCCGCCCCGGCGAGCGCCGTCGCCCGGTCACCCAGGACGTACCCGGCGTCCGTGCGCCCGAGATAGCCCTCGTGGACCAGCGTCCGCAGCAAGTGGTAGGCCGTGGGCAGCGGCAGCGCCGTCTGCCGCGCCAGGGACTTCGCGGGCACCGGCCGGGACGACGAGCCCACCGCCTCGAGCAGCGCGAGGGCGCGCGTGACCGAGCGGATGAACGTCGGCTGCGTGGGCATGGGGAGCCTCCCGCGATCACAGTAGGAGTGCTGATCGCGCCGTGGCAACGCCTTCAGGGTCCCTACCGCCCCAGGTGCGCCAGGGCCGAGGTCACGTTCTCCGTCACCTGCGCCATGGAATCCAGGACGAGCCGCTCGCCCGTCCACGCCGCCGGCTGCTGACGTCGGGGTGCGAGCGAGTCCCAGGCCGCTCGGGCAGACCACGAAGACCGCGGTCGCGTTCTTCGAGCCGTCGTCGGTGGGCGGCGGCGTCGGAGCAGGTGACCTCGATCCAGCGCAGCGTGGCACCGGTCTGGTGCGCCAGAGCGATCCACTGGTCACGGGCGGCCGGGTGGTCGTTGACCGCGTCCACGACGACGTCGACCCCGAGCGCGAGGTGGTCCCGAGAGCGCCCCCGCCGCCGGCAGCGTGCGAGCGAGTTCCCGCCCGATCGTGCTCTGCGCGTCTCGTCGGTCAGGGCCTCGAGGCCGCCTTGGTCGACGAGGCAGCCGACTTCTTCGTCCCAGCAGCCGGCTGCACCTTGGCATTGGCGATCTTGCGTACCGAGTTGGAGACGTACCGGCCTGTAACGGTGCTGCGCCTAACCATGGCCTGGGCCGCTGACTTCTGTGCGCTGGACACGACCACCTTCTTAGTCATCGTGCTCGCCTCCGCTCTCCGTCTCCGAGTGCGACGGTACAACGCCGCCCTCGCCGTCTACAGGACTCGGCTCATCTTCGACCACGTCCACATCATCGACGTACTGCACGACCTCGACGTCCTCACCAAGCTCGTCGAGCTCCGCCTCGGGGTCTTCGTAGACCACGTTCAAGGCGGCCTCGACAAAAACCTTCTCGGACTCGTCGAGAAGATCCGATTCCAGTAGGGCGGCCAGTTGGGCGACCCCGAGGTCGGCCATTCGATCGTCTTCGTCGACCGCCAGTTCTGCTGCCCAACGGAGGTTCCTCATGGTCTCCTCTCGCCGGCTACGGATCTCCAACTCCCTGGCCCCCATGCGCGTGATGAACTGCGCCAGCAGCACCCCCAGGAACGTGAATACGGGCGTCCCGAAACTCACGGCGTAGACGGCCCAGGTCGGTAGCGACGTCACTGTCCGAGGCTACGGTGCGTCACCGTCAGTTGTCCGGGCACGGTGGCCGAGCCGGACGATCACCGGCGAGGTGGCGTCGGCGGTTGGGGGCCCCGCACCCGCAGGCCGTCTCGGTTCCGAGGAGGCGGCATCCTGGCGACGAGGAGGGCCGCTCAGCCCGTCGCCAGCGGCCCTCCGATCGCGGCCACGGGCTGCGGCAGCGGCGTGTCGGAGCCGTCGCGACGCCCGGCCGGCGGCGGCAGATCCACCGCGCCGCCCGCCGAGGACACCGCTCGTGCCGGGGCGGGGCCCGCCCACGCCGCGACGAGCACGTCCTCCCCGCGCAGGAAGCGGTGGCAGCGGACGCCACCGGTCGCGCGGCCCTTGGCCGGGTACTCGGCGAACGGCGTCACCTTCGCGCTGCCGTTCTCGGTGCCCGGCAGCGCGGACGACGACCCGGAGACGGTGACCACCTCGCCGGGCGTGCCGGCCGGCAGCGCGCCGAAGAACACGACCCGCGCGCCGGGGGCCAGCCGCACCCCGGCGATCCCGCCGCCGCCGCGACCCTGCGGCCGCACGGCGTCGGCGCCGAAGTGCAGCAGCTGGGCGTCGCTCGTGACGAACACCAGCTCCTCGTCGCCGGTCGTCAGCTCGACGGCACCGACGACCTCGTCGTCGTCCTTGAGCGCGACGGTCTCCCACGCGTCCTTGCCGGGGTAGTCGGGCACGACGCGCTTGACGACGCCCTGCGCCGTGCCCAGCGCGAGCCCGGGGGACTCGCCGTCCAGGGAGCACAGGCCGACGGCCTGCTCGCCCGGCTCCAGGGAGACGAACTCGCTGAGCGGCGCACCCCCGGACAGGGACGGCGCGCCGGCGGTGGGCGGCAGGGCAGGCGTGTCGACCACGCCCATCCGCACCAGCCGCCCGCGGCTGGTGACGACGGCGACCTCGCCGCGGGCCGTCGTCCGGACGGCGGCGCGCAGGACGTCGTGCGCGGCACGGTCCTCGCGGGTGCCGGCGGCGAGGGGCTCGGCGGTCGCCGTCCGGGCCAGCAGGCCGGTGCCGGAGAGCAGGAGCCAGCACGGGTCGTCGGCGACCTCGAGCGGCGCGGCGCTCGCCTTCGTCGCCACGCCCGAGCCCTCCAGCAGCACCGTGCGCCGCGGGGTGCCGTGGGTCTTCGCGACCTCGGCGAGCTCGTCGGAGACGACCCGGCGCAGCAGCTGCTCGTCGCCGAGGATCTCGGCGAGCTCGGCGATCTCGCGGCCGAGCTGGTCGCGCTCGGCCTCGAGCTCGACGCGCGAGAACTTCGTCAGGCGGCGTAGCCGCAGCTCGAGGATGTACTCGGCCTGCGGGTGGGACAGGTCGAAGACGTCCATCAGGCGGGTGCGGGCCACCTCGGCGTCGTCGGAGGTGCGGATGACCTGGATGACCTCGTCGATGTCGAGGATCGCCACGAGCAGGCCCTCGACGAGGTGCAACCGCTCCTGCCGCCGCGCGAGCCGGTAGGCGCTCCGGCGCCGGACGACGTCCAGCCGGTGGGCGACGTAGACCTGCAGCAGCTCGCGCAGCCCGAGCGTGCGTGGCTGGCCGTCGACGAGGCAGACGTTGTTGATGCCGAAGGAGTCCTCCATCGGCGTCAGCCGGTACAGCTGCTCGAGCACCGCGTCGGGGTTGAAGCCGGTCTTCACCTCGATCACCAGCCGCAGGCCGTGGTGCCGGTCGGTGAGGTCGGTGACCGCCGAGACGCCCTGCAGCTTCTTGGCCTGGACGGCGTCCTTGATCTTCTCGATGACCTTCTCGGGGCCGACGGTGTACGGCAGCTCGGTGACGACGATGCCCTTGCGGCGCGCGGTGACGCTCTCGACCCGCGTCGTGGCACGGGTGCGGAAGCTGCCGCGCCCCGTCGCGTACGCCTCCCGGACGCCGTCCAGCCCGACGATCTTGCCGCCGGACGGCAGGTCCGGCCCCGGGACGAAGCGCATGAGGTCGTCGAGCGTCGCGTCGGGGTGGGCGACGAGGTGGCGGGCGGCGGCGACGACCTCGACGAGGTTGTGCGGCGCCATGTTCGTCGCCATGCCGACCGCGATGCCGCTGGCGCCGTTGACGAGCAGGTTGGGAAAGGCGGCCGGCAGCACCGACGGCTGCGTCAGCTGGTTGTCGTAGTTGGGCACGAAGTCGACGACGTCCTCGCCGAGGTCGGCCGTCATGAGCATCGCGGCCGGTGCCAGGCGGGCCTCGGTGTACCGAGGGGCTGCCGGGCCGGCGTCCAGGGACCCGAAGTTCCCGTGCCCGTCGACCAGCGGCACGCGCAGCGAGAACGGCTGGGCCATCCGCACCAGCGCGTCGTAGATCGCGGCGTCGCCGTGCGGGTGCAGCTTGCCCATCACCTCGCCGACGACGCGGGCGCTCTTGACGTGCCCGCGGTCGGGGCGCAGCCCCATCTCGGCCATCTGGAAGAGGATCCGGCGCTGCACCGGCTTCAGGCCGTCCCGCGCGTCCGGCAGGGCCCTCGAGTAGATGACCGAGTAGGCGTACTCGAGGAACGACGACTCCATCTCGGCGCCGACGTCGATGTCGACGATGCGCTCGGTGACGTCCTCGGGCGGGGGAGAGCTGGTGGTGCGGCGGGCCATGGGCCCATCATCCCGGTCGGCTGCGACCGGCCGGAACCCGCCGCGCCGGGAACCTTTCCGGACCGGATGCGTCCTCCTCCTCGACCGAAGTGAGGGACCGTATGACGATGGCGCTGGAGGCGGAGCGAGCCTCGAAGGACCATGCGTGGTTCTCGGGCGAGGTCTCCTCGCTGCTGCCGGTGCTGTACGGCGCCGCCGTCCGCTTGTGCCACGACAGCACCGACGCGGAGGACCTGGTCGCCGAGGCGCTGACGAAGGCCTGGCAGAAGCTGCCGTCGCTGCTCGACCGAGGCGCGTTCCGCGGCTGGCTGCTCACCATCCTCACCAACACCTACCTCTCGCAGTACCGAGCGGCCAGCGTGCGACCGGACGTCGAGCCGGTCGGCGCCGGCGGCGAGGACTTCTCGATCTTCGATCGGCTGCACCAGCCGATCCTGCTCTGGTGGGGCAACCCGGAGCAGGAGTTCCTCGACAAGCTCGTGCGCGACGACATCGAGGCCGCGCTCGCGGCGGTCCCCGAGCCGTTCCGCACCGCCGTCGTCCTGGTCGACGTCCGGGACCTGTCCTACCGCGAGGTGGCGGAGGTCCTCGGCGTCCCTGTCGGCACGGTGCGTTCACGTCTGGCCCGCGGCCGGGCCCACCTGCAACGCCACCTCTGGCAGTACGCGCAGCGGCGACCGGCGGAGCAGCGAGGAGAGGAGTCGGAGTGACCCGCGAGGACATCACCACGTGCGACGAGGCGCTGGCCGTGCTCGCGCAGCACCTCGACCGCGAGCTCGAGGGGCACCTCGACGCCCAGCTGGTCGCCCACCTCGAGGCGTGCCGCAGCTGCTACTCCCGGGCGGAGTTCGAGCGCCGCCTCAAGGCGAGGATCCGTGAGCTCGGCAGCGAGCCAGTGCCCGACGACGTCATGCAGCGGGTCCAGCGCCTGCTGCAGGACTTCACCTCTTCCACCTCCTGACTCAGAAGGGTCTGTCCCATGGTCGTCATCAGCTCAGACCAGCGCGAGATCATCTTCGACGCCGTCGAGGCCATGTACACCTCCGTCGCACGCGACCCGGGACGGGGGTACCACTTCCCCACCGGACGGTCGGCGTGCGAGTACGTCGGGTACCCCGCGGACCTGCTCGACAGGCTGCCCGCCACGGCGGTCGAGTCCTTCGCCGGCGTCGGTTACCCGTTCGCCGCCGGTGTCCTCCGCGTCGGTGACACCGTGCTGGACATCGGCTCCGGGTCAGGCACCGACCTCCTCGCGGCTGCCCTGATGGTCGGCCAGGACGGTCGGGCTCTCGGGGTCGACATGACAGAAGCCATGCGCGACAAGGCGTTGCGCAACGCCCGTGCCGGCGGGTTCGCGAACGTCGAGGTCTTCGACGGCAACGCCGAGCGACTTCCCCTCCGCGACGAGTCGGTCGACGTGATCACCAGCAACGGCGTGATCAACCTGGTACCGGACAAGAGGTGCGCCATCGCCGAGATGCATCGCGTGCTCAGACCGGGCGGCTGGGTGCAGATCGCCGACATCGTCGTCGACGACCTGCCGTCGGAGGCCTGTCGGTCCAAGCCGCAGCTGTGGGCCGAGTGCATCGTCGGCGCCACCACCCAGGCCGACTACCTCGAGATGTTCACGGCCGCCGGCTTCACCGCCGTCGAGCACCTCGGCGACCTCGACTACTTCGCCGCCAGCAGCAGCCCATCCACCCGCACGACCGCCGGAGGCTTCGGCGCCCACAGCATGGTCATGCGGGCTCGCAAACCCGAGTAGAGAGACAGGAGAACAACCATGTCCACCATCACCGAGCTCAACGGTGTCAACGTCACCCAGCTCGTCGACACCATCGGCGCCATCCAGGGCGAGCCGTCCATCGCCCGGTTCCGGTTCCGCGCCAGCACCAGCTGGCAAGGAGGCGGGCGGTCCGAGACGCAGATCCAGGGCTTCTACGGCGCCGGCGCCGAGGACACGTCCCGGGAGGCGCCCTTCACCCTGGTCGGCGACGAGCCGCCCGTCCTGCTCGGCGCCAACCACGGTCCCAACGCCGTCGAGGTCGTGCTGCACGCCCTGACCTCCTGCCTCACCGTCGGGTTCGTCTACAACGCAGCGGCCAGGGGCATCCCGGTCCGCAGCCTCGACTTCGACATCGAGGGCGAGCTCGACCTGCACGGCTTCCTCGGGCTGTCCGACGACGTCCGCCCCGGCTACCAGAAGATCGACATCACCTACCGGGTCGACGCCGACGCGCCCGACGACGTCGTCGAGGAGCTCTGCCGGTACGTCCAGCGCACTTCGCCCGTGCTCGACATCGTGCGCAACCCCGTCGAGGTCTCGGTCTCCCGCGCCGGCTGATCGCCGGGCCGACGACCGGGGCCGCCTGCGTCGAGCGTCCGGACGGCCCGGCACACTCTCCCGTCGTGGAGGGAACGCTGACGCCCGCCGAGGCGGCCGTGCTCGACGCCGTGGACCCCGCCGAGCTGGTCGAGGACCTGCGAGCCGCGGTGGCCGTCCCCAGCGTCGGCGGCACCGACGCCGAGGTGGAGGTGCAGGCGTGGGCCGCGCACCGCCTGCGGTCGGCCGGCGCCGAGGTCGACCACTGGCAGCTCGACCTCGCCTCGCTGCGGGCCGACGACGGCTACCCGGGCGAGGAGGTCCGGCGGGACGAGGCCTGGGGCTGCGTGGGCACGGTCCAGGGCCGGGACGGGGGGACCCCGGCCCTGGTGATCGGCGGCCACCTGGACGTCGTCCCGCCGGGGGAGGCGCAGCTGTGGCCGGGCGGCGACCCCTGGACGCTGCGGGAGGCCGACGGCGAGCTGCGGGGACGCGGTGCCTGCGACATGAAGGCCGGCGTCGTCGCGGCGATCGGCGCCGTGGCCGCGCTGCGACGGGCCGGCGTCTGCCTGGCCCGGCCCCTGGCCGTCCACACCGTCGTCGCCGAGGAGGACGGCGGGCTGGGGACGTTCGCGACGCTGCGCCGCGGACACGTCGGCGACGCCTGCGTCATCGCCGAGCCGACCCACGGCGACCTGCTCGTGGCGAACTCCGGCGCCTGCACCTTCACCCTCGAGGTGCACGGCCTGGCCACCCACGGCGCGACGAGGACCCGCGGCGTCTCGGCGCTGGACTGCCTGCTGCCGGTGCTGGCCGCGCTGCGCGAGCTGGAGGCGCAGCGCAACGCCGACGTCGACCCGAGGTTCTCCCACCTGGACCTCGCCGCCCCGATCTCGGTCGGCACCGTGCACGCCGGGGACTGGAGCAGCACCGTGCCCGACCGCCTCGTCGCCGAGGGGCGCTTCGGCGTCCTGCCGGGGGAGCCGATGGAGCTGGCCCGCCGGGTGTTCGAGTCGACCGTCGCGGCGGTCTGCGCGGAGCACCCCTGGCTGTCCGAGCACCCGGTGCGGGTGACGTGGTCGGGCGGGCAGTTCGCCTCCGGCACGCTGCCGGACGGCAGCGGTCTGGACGACGACGTGGCGGCCTGCGTGCAGGCGGTCGGTGCCGCGGCGCCGCGGCGGTTGGGCGCGCCCTACGGCTCGGACCTGCGCCTCTACGCTGCCGCGGGCGTCCCGACGCTGCAGTACGGGCCGGGGGACGTCGGACTCGCCCACGCCGTCGACGAGCGGGTGCCGGCGGACCAGCTGGTCACCGCGGCAAGGGTCTTCGCACTGCTGGCGCTGCGCCGCTGCGGAGTGGCCTGACGGGTCTCAGCCGGGGTGCCGGCCGAACCGGCCGACGTGCACGACCTGCTGCGGTGTGCGGCGTCCGCGCCTCAGGCTGGGGGAACGGCGGTCGGGCGCCGGGTAGCCGACGCTGACGACCCCCACCGGACGCCGGTCGGCCGGCACGTCGAAGGCCGCGCGGAACCGCTCGATCTGCTCGGTGCCGCCGACGCCGAAGAAGCAGGCGCCCAGGCCCTCGTCGACCGCGGTGAGCAGCATCAGCAGGGCGGCCATGCCGGTGTCGACGTCCCAGTAGGGCACCGGCCAGCGGGCCTCGTCCCGGTCGGTCCAGCCCTTGTCGGGCTCGGCGTACCGGTCGAGGTAGGCACCCTTGTGGCTGAGGCACACCACGAGCAGCGGCGCCGTCATCATGCGGCGCAGCCAGGGGTCCGGCTCGCGCGACAGGTCGGCGGTCGCCTCCCAGTAGCGGCGGCGGTCGTCGCTCTCGGCGAGCACGAGAAAGTCCCAGCCCTGGGTGAAGCCGGCGCTCGGCGCGCGGACGGCGTGGTCGAGGAGGCGGTCGACGACCTCGGGCGGCACGGGGCGCGCCGGGTCGTAGGACCGCACCATCCGGCGGCGGCGGATCGCCTCGCTCAGCTCCATACCCGTCACCCTCCCACCCCGCCGTGGTCGTGCAGTCCCGCCACCTCTCGGGGTGGCGGGACTGCACGATCACGGGGGAGGGGCGGCGGTGCCGGCCCGGGCGGCGGGCACCTACCCTGGCGCGCATGGCGGCCGAGGCTGGCGTGACCTACCCGGAGCACTGGGAGGCAGACGTCGTCCTGCGGGACGGCGGCACCGCGCACCTGCGGCCGATCACGCCGCAGGACGCCGCCGCGCTGCAGCGCTTCCACGTCGCGCAGTCGCCGGAGTCGACGTACCTGCGGTTCTTCGCGCCGATGCCCCGGCTGTCGGACAAGGACCTCCAGCGCTTCACGCACGTCGACCACCGCGACCGGGTCGCGATCATCGCGCTCGTCGGCGACGAGATCATCGGCGTCGGCCGCTACGACCGCATGGACGCGCGGCAGGCGGAGGTGGCGTTCAACATCGCCGACGCCCACCAGGGCCGTGGCCTCGGGTCGGTGCTGCTGGAGCACCTGGCCGTCGCGGCACTGGAGAACGGCATCCACCGCTTCGTCGCGGAGGTGCTGCCGCAGAACCGCAAGATGGTCACCGTCTTCCGCGACGCGGGCTACGAGGTGACGCACCACTTCGACGACGGCGTCGTGTCGCTCGCGTTCGACATCGACCCCACCGAGCGGTCCCGCGCGGTGATGGAGGCCCGCGAGCACCGCGCGGAGGCCAACAGCCTGCGCGCCGTCCTCACCCCGCGGTCCGTCGTCGTCGTCGGGGCCAGCCGGACGCCGGAGTCCATCGGGGGACGCCTGCTGCGCCACCTGGTGGAGGGCGGGTTCACCGGGCCGGTGTTCGCGGTCAACCCCGAGGCCTTCGAGCTGCAGGGCGTGCAGTCCTACGCCTACGTGCACGAGGTGCCCGGCCCCGTCGACCTGGCGGTGGTCGCGGTGCCGGCCGACGCGGTCGTGGACGTCGTGCGGCAGTGCGCCTCGGTCGGCGTCAAGGGCGTCGTGGTCGTCTCGAGCGGCTTCGCGGAGACCGGCGAGGAGGGCCTGGCCCGCCAGCGCGAGGTGGTGCGCGTGGCACGCGCCAACGGGATGCGCGTCGTGGGCCCGAACTCCTTCGGCCTGCTCAACACCGACCCCGCGGTCCGGCTGAACGCCTCGCTGGCCCCGCAGTGGCCGCCCGCCGGCCGGCTCGGCCTGTTCAGCCAGTCCGGTGCGCTGGGCGTGGCGGTGCTGTCGTCGGCGGCGCGGCGCGGTCTGGGCGTCTCGAGCTTCGTGTCCGCGGGCAACCGCGCCGACGTCTCCGGCAATGACTGCATGCAGTACTGGGAGGAGGACCCGGCGACCTCGGTCGTCGGTCTGTACCTCGAGAGCATCGGCAACCCGCGCAAGTTCTCGCGGGTGGCCCGGCGCCTCGCCCGCAGCAAGCCCGTCGTCGTGGTGAAGAGCGGCGTGAGCGGGTACGGCGTCCCGCCGGGTCACGCCGTGCGCACCAGCCGGGCGCCCCGCGAGGCGCTCGACGCCATGCTGCGCCAGACCGGCGTCATCCGCGTCGAGAACCTGCACCAGCTCTTCGACGTGGCGCAGCTGCTCGTGCACCAGCCGCTGCCGGCCGGTGACCGCGTGGGCGTGGTGGGCAACTCCGACGCGATGGCCGCGTTGGTCGCCGAGGCCGCCGTCTCCTGGGGGCTGACCGTGGGGGCCGAGCCCGTCACGCTGCACCCCGAGGCGGGAGCGGCGGAGTTCCGCGAGGCGCTCGAGGCGGCGTTCGGCGACGACCGGCTGGACGCCGTCGTCGTGTGCTTCATCCCGCCGCTGGCGGTCGTGGACGTCGAGGTGGTCGAGACGCTGCGAGAGGTCTCGGCGCGGTCGGACAAGCCGGCGGTCGCCTGCATCCTCGGCATGCGCGGTGTCACCGACGTGCTCGTCGGCAGCAACACGCCGGGCTTCGAGCCCTCGGTGGAGCGCGCGCTGCCCGCCTATCCGACACCGGAGGACGCGGTGCGCGCCCTCGTGGCCGCCGTCCGGCACGGGCAGTGGCGCCGCCGCCCGGCCGGGCAGCGCGTCGACCCGGGGGGCGTGGACCGCGGCAGGGCGCGCGAGCTGGTCGAGCGCCTGCTGGACGGCGTCGAGCACCCGGCCGGCATGCGTCCCGGCCCGCAGGACGTCTCGGACCTGCTGGCCTGCTACGGCATCCGGACCTGGCCGAGTGCGTACGTGCAGACCGGGGCGGAGGCGGTCGAGGCCGCCGACCGCCTCGGCTGGCCGGTCGTGCTCAAGACCACGGACGACCGCCTGAGGCACCGGGCCGAGCTCGGGGGAGTGCGCCTCGACATCGACAACCCGCTCGAGCTGCGCGGGCACGTCGACGAGCTGACCGAGCGGCTCGGCGGACGCCCGACCTTCGTCGTCCAGACGATGGCGGCGCCGGGCGTGGCCTGCGTGGTGCGCACGATGGAGGACGCCCTGTTCGGGCCGATCGTCTCCTTCGGCCTGGCCGGTGACGCCAGCGACCTGCTCGGGGACGTCGCGCACCGCATCCCGCCGCTGACCACCGTCGACGTCGCCGACCTCGTGCGGTCGGTGCGGGCCGCGCCGCGGCTGTTCGGCTACCGCGGGGCGCCGGCGCTCGACGTCCCGAGCCTGGAGGACCTCATCGCCCGGGTGTCGTGCCTCGCGGACGACCTGCCCGAGGTGGCCGACCTCGAGCTGAACCCGGTGATGGTGCTGCCCGAGGGGCTGGCCGTGGCCGGGGCGGCGGCGCGGCTGGCGATCCCGCCGGGCCGCACCGACGCCGGACGCCGCAGCCTCAGCTCCTGACGTTCTCCGGCGCGACGTCGACGGCCGACTCCGAGGCGGGGACCGCGGCCGGCACCGTGCGCGGCGTCTGCGCCGAGCGCGGGTGCCGCAGCTCGTCCAGGCGCACGGCCACCACGCCGGCGACGATGAGCGCACCGCCGGCCAGCTGGACCGGCAAGGGCAGCTCGCCGACCAGCACCCACGCGAGCAGCACGCTGAACAACACCTCGGTCAGCCCCACGAACCCGGCCAGCTTCGACCCGAGCCGGCGCGTGGCGGCGATGCCGGTCGAGTAGGCCAGGGCAGCGGCGACCAGGCACAGGGCCACCACCGGCACCCACCACGGGACGACACCGCCGGCGAAGCGCACGTCGGTGGCGACGGCCGTCATCGGCATCAGGCCGAGGGCGCCGGCAAGGGCGAGCGCGGCGGCCGCCACGACCATGCCGCCGGTCGCCATCACCAGCGGCGGCAGGCCGGTGGTGTCGCGAGCCGACAGGACGAAGTAGACGGCCAGCCCGACCGCGGCGCCCAGCCCCCACAGCGCCCCGCCCAGGTCGACCCGGGCACCGCCGGTCACGTCGAGCACCAGCAGCAGCCCGGCGACGGCGAGCACGATGCCGACGAGCGTCCACGACCGGGGCCGCTGGCCGTGGCGCACCCACAGCCACAGCACGATGAGGACGATGCCGAGGTACTCCAGCAGCAGCGCCACGCCGACCGACAGCGTCGTGACGGCGTTGAAGAAGAACAGCTGGACGGCGGCCATCGCCACCAGCCCGTACACCGTCACGAGCCCGGCGTTGCGCCGCAGCAGCCACCAGCGTCCCCGCAGCGCCAGGAGCGCGGGCAGGAGCAGGACGAGCGCGGCACCCCCGATCCGGACCGTGACCGCGGCCCCCGGTGACCAGCCGGCGTCGAGCAGCGACTTGGCGAGACCGCCGGAGCTGCCGAAGGCGGCGGCCGACACGAGGGCGAGCCAGAGACCGGGGCCCAGGGCACGCTGCTGCGAGGTCACGGAGACCCTCCTCGGGGAGTGGTTGGCCGGCGCGTCCGCGCACCGGCGGGCTGTCAGGACTAAACTGAACGACGGTCCTGACAGTAGGAGGAAGGGGTGTCAGGAGTCAAATGGTTTTCGCTCATGACACCGAGGTCGCGCTGGCGTCCGCCGCCGACCTCGTCAACACCCTCGGGGAGGGCAGCGCCGGGCCGGACCGGCTGACGACGGTGGCCGACCTCGACGCCTTCGTGGAACGGTGGCAGTTCACCGGCAGCCGCACGCACGACGAGGCCGAGCTGCGCGCCGTCCGCGACCTGCGGCACGAGCTGCGGCGGCTGTGGACCGCCGAGGACGCCGACGTCGTCGCGGAGGGGGTCAACGCCCTGCTCGCCGAGGCGCACGCGCTGCCTCAGCTCGCGCGGCACGACGGCTGGGACTGGCACCTGCACGCCACGGCCCCCGACCAGCCCCTGGCCACCCGGATGGCGGTCGAGGCGGCGATGGCCCTCGTCGACGTCGTCCGCAGCGGCGAGCTGGGCCGGCTGCGGGTCTGCGAGGCCGAGGACTGCGGCGACGTGCACGTCGACCTGTCCCGCAACCGGTCCCGCCGCTACTGCGGGACGACGTGCGGCAACCGCGCCAACATGGCCGCCTACCGGGCGCGTCAGGCCGGCGGCGGGGCCGCCTAGCCCAGCAGTGGGAGGATGTCCACCATGCCTGACCGACGACCGTCCGCCTCCGCGCCGTACGCCGGGACCGACCTGCCGCGCGCCCTGCGCGCCGACGTGGAACGGGCCGGGTACTACCCCGCGCTGGTCTGCGACGTCGTGGCCACCGCGCTCGCGGGCGAGGAGGTGCTCGCCCACCTCGTGCACCCGGAGACGACGTTCGACTCCTCCGAGGTGCGCCGGCATGTCACGGTGCTCGTCGTCACCCCGACGCGCCTGCTCGCCGCCCACGCCGACGACCACAGTCCCGACGCGACCGTCCCGACGGTGTACGCCTCGGCGTCCACCGAGGCGGTGCCGCTGCACAAGGTGACCTCGGTCGTGCTGCAGCACGTCGTCACCGAGCCCGACCGCCACCGCGCCGGCGACGGGCCGCGGGAGCTCACCCTGACCATCGGCTGGGGCGCCGTGCAGCGTCTCGACCTGGAGCCCGCGGGCTGCTCGGACCCCGACTGCGAGGCCGACCACGGCTACACCGGCACCGTGAACGGGGACGACATCTCGGTGCGGGTCAGCGTCGACGCCGAGGGCGCCGACGCCGTCTCCGGCGCGCTGGAGTTCGCGCGCGTGCTCTCCTCGGTGACCCGCCGCCCGGCCGGGTGAGCGCGGCGACCGCGAGCGTCCTGCCGCCGACCTCCGGGTCGCTCGCCGACGTGCTGCCCGCCGCCGCGGTGGCCCTCGGCGCCCCGCTGCGCGACGTCCCGGTGGCGCTGCCGCCCGCCGCGTCGGTGTGCGTGCTGCTCGTCGACGGCCTCGGAGAGCGCCTCCTCGCCGCCCGCGGCGGCCACGCCCCCTTCCTGCGGGGGCTGGCGGCCGACGGCCTGGTGCTCGACGTCGGCTTCCCGGCGACCACCGCCACCTCGATGGGCTCGTTCGGCACCGGGCTGCCCGCCGGGGCGCACGGGCTCGTCGGCTACCAGGTGCGCGACCCGGCCACCGGGAGGCTGCTCAACGAGCTGTCCTGGGAGGACGGCCCCGACCCGCGCGCCTGGCAGCCGCGGCCCACGGTGCTCGAGCACCTGCTCGCCGAGGGGCTGGACGTCGTCCGGATCGGGCCCGGGTTCTTCGACGGGTCCGGCCTCACCGAGGCCGCCCTGCGCGGCGGCACGTTCGTCGCGGCCGCGACGCTCGACCAGCGGGTGGACGCCGCACTGGCCGCGCTGCGGGCACCCGGGCGCCGCCTCGTCTACGTCTACTGGGGGGACGTCGACAAGGTGGGGCACGTCAGCGGCTGCGACTCGTGGGAGTGGGGCGAGGAGCTGGGCGCGGTCGACCTCGCCGTCCGCCGCCTCGCGCACCGGATGCCCGGGGACTGCCTGCTGCTCGTCACCGCCGACCACGGCATGGTCGACGTCCCGGCGGCCGCGCGCACCGACGTCGCGGACGACCTCGAGCTGGCGGCCGGCGTCCTGCTGACCGGCGGCGAACCACGCGCCCCGATGCTCTACTGCGCGCCCGGCGCCGCCGACGACGTGCTCGCCACGTGGCGGGCGCGCCTGGGCGCCGTGATGGAGCTGTGCTCACGGGAGGAGGCGGTGGCGGCCGGCTGGTTCGGGCCGGTCGACGACCACGTGCTGCCCCGGATCGGGGACGTCGTCGGCGCCGCCACCGCACCGGTGTCGGTCCACGACTCGCGCTGCCAGCGCCCCGAGCTGCTCTCCCTGATCGGCATGCACGGCGCGCGGACGCCGGAGGAGACCCGGGTGCCGCTGCTCGTCGTGCCCGGCCGGCGGCTGGCGTGACGTCGGGCAGGATGGGCGCCCGTGGCTGAGCTGGTCTTCTTCTCGGGAACGATGGACTGCGGCAAGTCGACCCTCGCCCTGCAGGTCGACCACAACCACGCGGCGCGCGGTCGCGACGGGATGATCTTCACCCGGGACGACCGCGCCGGCACCAGCGTGCTGTCGAGCCGGCTGGGGCTGTCCGTCGGTGCCGTCGAGGTCGCCGACGGCACCGACTTCTGGGACGTCGTCGTGCAGGCGCGCACGCACGGGCGGCGCGTCGACTACCTCGTCTGCGACGAGGCGCAGTTCTACACGCCCGGGCAGGTGGAGCAGCTGGCCCGGCTCGTCGACGAGATGGGGGTGGACGTCTTCGCCTTCGGCATCACCAGCGACTTCCGCACCGAGCTCTTCCCTGGCTCGCGGCGCCTCATCGAGCTCGCCGACCGCGTCAAGGTGCTGCAGGTCGAGGCCCTGTGCTGGTGCGGCGCCCGCGCGACACACAACGCCCGCACGGTCGACGGGATGATGGTCGTCGAGGGCGACCAGGTCGTGGTGGGCGACGTCGGCGCCCCGGCCGGCGTCGTCGGCTACGAGACGCTCTGCCGGCGGCACCACATGCGGCGGATGAGCGCCGCCGCCGCCCGTGCCGCGGCCCCGTCGCCCGACGTCCTGCCGTTCGACCTCGACGTCTGCCCGGTCCCGCCCGGCGGCGGCTGAGCCGGGCCCGGCGCCCGGGGTTACTCGCGCTTGGCGCCGAAGACGATCTCGTCCCAGCTCGGTACGGCCGCCCGCTTGGACCGCCGCGTCCGCGGCGCTCGCGGCTCGCCGGGCCCCGGCGCGGCGTCCTCCGGCGCGGCACCGGTCTCCTCGTCGTCCCGCGGCGCGGCGTCCGTGGGGACCTCGCCGGCGGGCTGGTCGGCCGTCCCCGGCTCCGCCGGGGTCTCGGGCAGCGCCAGCACCTCGGCGTCCACCGCCTCCTGCGGCCGGGACGCCGGCGGGTGCGCGGCCGGGGGCATCGGCTCCGGGGCGTCGTCCGCCCCCGGCAGGTCGTCGTCCTCGAGGAGGAGGGGCTGCCGCCGCCCGCGGCGGTCGCGCAGGGCGTCGAGCAGGTCGAGCGTGCGGGCGCCGGACTCCGCCTCCTGCGGCGCGGCCTCGACCACGGCCGCGGGCGCGGTCGCGGACTCGTCGGCCTCGCGCACCCCGCCGTCGGCCTCGACGTCGTAGACCCGCTCGACGGCGGCCAGCCGTCGCACCCCGGGCAGCGGGCCGTCGTCGGCCGCGGTCGGGGCGGACAGCCAGCGCGCCTCGTCGTCCAGCGGGTCGAGGTGGCTGCGCTGGACGTCGTAGGCCCACTGGGCGACCCGGTCCTTGGAGCCGGCGCGGAACGCGAGCTGCACCGTCCAGGTCGAGCCCTCACGTCGCCAGGCGTCCCAGCTGGTGCGCTCGACGTCGACGCCGCGGGCGGTGAGCCGCTCCGCGACGAGGTCGCCGAACACCGGGCGGTGCTTGACCTGGCGGGCCGGCAGACGCCGGGCCAGGCCGGCGACGTGCTCGCGCTCGGCCAGGACGGGCCCCTCGTAGCGCCGGACGTGCTCGAGCGGGAGGCCGGCGGCCTCGGCGACCTCCTCCGCCGTCTGCCCGGCCCGGATGCGGGCCTGGATGTCGCGGGGGCGCAGCCGGCCGTCGATCTCGATCTGCAGCTGGCCGAGGCGCGCGCGGTCGCGGCGCACCGCGGCGCGCAGCGTCTCGTCGATCCGCAGCCGGAAGCGCTGGCCGTCGGTGCCCGTCAGCACGAGGTGCTCGCCGTCGTCGTGCACCCCGACGAGCCTCAGGTCGTGCATGGGGGCTACCTCCGCCGTCGGTGTCGCGACGACTCTGCCATCTCGCCGCGCCGCGAGTGAAGCGGGCGCGCCGCTAGCGTTCGAACTGTGACGGCGACCGACCTGCTGCCCGATGCCGGGACGCTGCTCGACTCCGGGTGGCCCCTGCGCGTGCTCGACCTCGTGGGCGTGTTCGTGTTCGCCCTGTCCGGCGGCCTGGCGGCCGTGCGCAAGCGCTTCGACGTCTTCGGGGTGCTGGCGCTGGCGGTGGCCGCGGGTCTGGGCGGCGGCATCCTGCGCGACGTGCTCATCGGGGCGGTGCCGCCGGTCGGCATCTCCGACTGGCGGCTCGTCGCGGTGGCCTGCGCCGCGGGGGTCGTCACCTTCTTCTTCCACCCTCGCGTGTCGCGCATCCGGCGCACGGTCCTCGTCCTGGACGCCGTCGGGCTCGGGTTCTTCGTCGTCGCCGGCACGCTCAAGGCGCTGGGCCTGGGGACGACCGCGCCGGCCGCCGTGCTCGTCGGCGTCCTCACCGGCATCGGCGGCGGGTCGATCCGCGACCTGCTGAGCGGGGAGGTGCCGCAGGTGCTGGCCCGCGACGAGCTGTACGCCCTTCCCGCCCTCGTCGGGGCCCTCGCCCTCGCGGTGACCTGGACGGCCGGCGTCCGCGGTCCGCTGGTCACCGCCGCGTGCGTGCTGCTCGTCATCGCCCTGCGGGTCACGTCACTGCGGCTGCGCCTGCGCGCCCCGGCCCCCCGCGGGCTGGAGGGGCCGCCTCCTGACACGATGGACCGGTGAGCGCTGGGCACTACGACGCCGTCCTGCTGATGTCGTTCGGGGGGCCGGAAGGCCCCGACGACGTCATCCCGTTCCTGGAGAACGTCACGAGAGGCCGGGGCATCCCGCGCGAGCGGCTCGTCGAGGTCGGCGAGCACTACGTCGCGTTCGGGGGCCGCAGCCCCATCAACGACCAGAACAGGGCGCTGCTCGCCGCCCTGCGAGCCGAGCTCGCCCGGCGCGGCCTCGACCTGCCGGTCTACTGGGGCAACCGCAACTGGGCGCCCTACCTCGTCGACGTGCTGCGCGCCGCGCACGCGGACGGCGTGCGGCGGCTGCTCATGGTGGCCACCAGCGCCTACTCGTCGTACTCCGGGTGCCGGCAGTACCGCGAGGACGTCGCGGCCGCGCTCACCACGCTGGCCGGTGAGGGCATCGAGCTCGAGGTCGACAAGATCCGGCACTTCTTCAACCACCCCGGGTTCGTGCAGGCGAACGTCGACGCGGTCGCCGGCGCGGTCGAGCGGCTCGGGGCGCGCGTCGACGGTGACCTGCGGGTCGCCTTCGTCACCCACTCGATCCCCGACGCGATGAACGAGGTCTCCGGCCCCGACGGCGGCGCCTACCGCACGCAGCACGAGGACGTCGCGGCCACGGTGGCCTCCGAGGCGTCCCGGCGGACCGGTCGGGACCTGCCGTGGTCCCTGGTCTACTGCTCGCGCTCCGGCCCGCCGACGCAGCCGTGGCTCGAGCCGGACGTCAACGACCACCTGCGAGACCTGCGGGCGGCCGGCGCGACGGGTGTCGTCCTCGCGCCCATCGGGTTCGTCAGCGACCACATGGAGGTGGTGTACGACCTCGACACCGAGGCCGCCGGGACGGCGGAGGAGCTCGGGCTGCCGATCGAGCGCGCCGCCACCGCCGGATCGCACGAGGCCTTCGTCGCCGGCCTCGTCGACCTCGTCCTCGAACGGGTCGCCGTCGAGGCGGGGGAGCAGCCGCCCCGGCCGGTGGCGGGCTCGCTGCCCCCGTCGCACGACGTGTGCCCGGCCGGCTGCTGCCGCAACCTGCGCGTGCCCGACCGACCCGCCGCGTGCGGCGTCGACTGGCTGCCGCCGCGGGCGGCCGACCCCGTCGCCGGCGCGTGAGGCCGCGGCCCGGCGAGGACCTCGCCGCCCTGCGCGACCTGGCCGAGACCGCGGCCCGGGCGGCGGGCGAGCTCGTCGTCACCCAGCGTCCCGCCGACCTCGGCGTCGCGGCCACCAAGACCAGCCCGACGGACGTCGTCACCGCGATGGACACCGCGGCGGAGGCGCTGCTCGCCGAGACGCTGCTGGCGGCCCGGCCGGACGACGGGCTGCTCGGTGAGGAGGGCGCGCTACGGCCCGGGTCGAGCGGCCTCACGTGGGTCGTCGACCCCATCGACGGGACCGTGAACTACCTGTACGGGATCCCGGCCTACGCCGTGAGCGTCGCCGTCGTGCAGGGGCCGCCCGAACCGGGTGCCTGGACGGCGCTCGCCGGCTGCGTGCACAACCCGGCGAGCGGGGAGACGTGGACGGCGGCCGCGGGCCTGGGCGCGTACCTGGACGGACGCCGGGTGGCCGTCACCGACGGCGTCGCCCTCGACCGTGCGCTGGTCGGCACCGGCTTCGGCTACCTGCCGGAGCGGCGCCGGGAGCAGGCGACGGTGCTGGCCGGGCTGCTGCCGCGGGTCCGCGACGTCCGCCGCGCCGGCGCGGCGTCCCTGGACCTGTGCGCCGTGGCGAGCGGCCGGCTGGACGCCTACTACGAGCGCGGGCTCAAGCCGTGGGACCTGGCCGCCGGCGCGCTCGTGGTGGCCGAGGCCGGCGGTGTGGTGACCGGGCTGGCCGGCCGCCCGGCCGGGGAGGACATGGTGGTCGCCGCCGCGCCGCAGCTGGCGGCCGACCTGGCGGCCGAGCTCGTCGCGCTCGGCGCCGAGGTGGTCAGGGCCTGACGTCCGCGGCCGACCCCGAGTCCGGCAGGACGATCTCCTGCCGGTCCGTGTGGCGGGCCAGGTCCTCGGCGGCGCCGGGCACCTCGACGTCGTGGTCGGCGGCCAGGCGGGTCAGGGACTCGAGCTCGCCGACCCGGACGCCGACCAGGTAGTCGTCGCCGTCCGCCTCGGCCTCGGCGAGGGACTGCCGGGTCTGCTCGATGCGCTCGGTGACCTCGGTCGCGAACTCGCTCATGACACCTCCTCGGGTCGCCTGGTGATCGGGCGGGTGAGGGGCCGACCCTACGGCCGGATCCCGACCGCGACCCAATCGCGGCGGTGACGCGTCGGTGAACTCCACGTGACCCGGCGCCGCGACAGGCTCCTGACCTGCGCTGTTGGGTCTGCCGGTGGGCGGTGTGGAGCGCATCACCACGGACGAGCCGAGGGCCTGCGCGGCGGACGTCGACGGAGTAGGGCACAATCCCCGCCGCTGCGGGCACAAACAGACGGCCCGCGACGTTAGGCCCTCTGCCCGTGCAGCCAGCACACCCACCCGGAGCGTGACACCCACATGGCCACTGACTACGACGCACCTCGCAAGACCGACGACGAGCTCAACGAGGACTCGATCGAGGAGCTGAAGGCGCGCCGTACCGACAAGAACTCGGGGAAGGTCGACGAGGACGAGGCCGAGGCGGCCGAGGGCTTCGAGCTGCCCGGCGCCGACCTGTCCAACGAGGAGCTGTCGGTCCG
>JBKHXE010000156.1:0-9586 GCA_046566185.1 Actinomycetes bacterium
GCTGGTACGCCGCCGGGCGGGACGGCGTGGGGCCGGCCGGCCGGCTGCGGGCCGGCGCGGCGCTCGTCGCCCGGGGGGAGTTCTCGGTCGTCATCGCCGGGCTGGCGGTCGCCGCAGGGCTCGGGGACGTCGGGCCCGTCGCGACCGGGTACGTGCTCGTGCTGGCCGTCGTCGGCCCGCTGCTGGCTCGGGCCGCCGAGCCGCTCGCCTACCGCCTGGTGCGGTGAACGCCCTACGGCGAGTAAGCCGAACGGCCGTTCCTGGGGAACCTCGCTCGGCGCACCCTGGAGAGGACGAAACCGTCGTGAGGTGGTGACGCAGATGGACGCGCCGACGAGGACCGGCTCGGTTACCGGCACACCGCTGCTGAACGCGTTCGAGCGCCGCGACTGCTGCCCGGCCCGGGCGCAGGTGAGCGTCGTCCTGCGGTCGGGGCTGGACCTCGCGTTCTGCCGGCACCACGCCAACGAGCTGCGCGAGTCCCTTGCGCCGCAGACGGTCTGCGAGCTGGAGCCAACCGGCTGACGCGTCAGGCGCGGTCGGTGAGCTCCCAGGCGTCCTCGGACGGCTCCTCGACGACGTCCACGGCCTCGACCGCCTGCTCGTACGCGTCGTCACCCGTCGGCGCCGGCTCCTCGCCCTTGAGGTAGGCCAGGGTGCTCGGCAGGTCGTCCGGCTTGACGAGGACGTCGCGGGCCTTGGAGCCCTCGGACGGGCCCACGACGCCGCGGGACTCCAGCAGGTCCATCAGGCGGCCCGCCTTCGCGAAGCCCACGCGCAGCTTGCGCTGCAGCATCGACGTCGAGCCGAACTGCGTGGTGACCACCAGCTCGGCGGCCTGCAGCAGCAGGTCGAGGTCGTCGCCGATCTCCTCGTCGACCTGCTTCTTGGCTGCCGGTGCGACGACGTCCTCGCGGTAGGTGGGCTGCAGCTGCTCCTTGACGTGGGCGACGACCCTGTGGACCTCGGACTCGGTGACCCACGCGCCCTGCACCCGCATCGGCTTGCTGGCGCCCATCGGCAGGAACAGCGCGTCGCCCTGGCCGATGAGCTTCTCCGCCCCCGGCTGGTCCAGGACGACACGCGAGTCGGCCAGGCTGGACGTCGCGAACGCCATGCGGGAGGGCACGTTGGCCTTGATGAGCCCGGTGACGACGTCGACGCTCGGCCGCTGGGTGGCGAGCACGAGGTGGATGCCGGCGGCACGGGCGAGCTGGGTGATGCGAACGATGGAGTCCTCGACGTCGCGTGGCGCGACCATCATGAGGTCGGCCAGCTCGTCGACGATGACGAGCAGGTACGGGTAGGGCTCGATCCGCCGCTCGCTGCCGGGCAGCGGCTGCACCTTGCCGGCGCGGACCGCCTTGTTGAAGTCGTCGACGTGCTTGAACCCGAACGCGGCGAGGTCGTCGTAGCGCATGTCCATCTCGCGGACGACCCACTGCAGCGCCTCGGCGGCCTTCTTGGGGTTCGTGATGATCGGCGTGATGAGGTGCGGGATGCCCTCGTACGCGGTCAGCTCCACGCGCTTCGGGTCGACCAGCACCATGCGCACCTCGTCGGGCGTCGAGCGCATGAGGATCGAGGTGATCATCGAGTTGACGAAGCTCGACTTGCCCGCTCCGGTGGCGCCGGCGACGAGCAGGTGTGGCATCTTCGCCAGGTTGGCGACGACGTAGCCGCCCTCCACGTCCTTGCCGACGCCCATCACCATCGGGTGCTCGTTGCGGCGGGCCGCCTGGCTGCGCAGCACGTCGCCGAGGCTCACGGTCTCGCGGTCGGTGTTCGGGATCTCGATGCCGATCGCCGACTTGCCGGGGATCGGCGACAGGATGCGGACGTCCGCCGAGGCCACCGCGTAGGCGATGTTCTTGCTCAGCGCGGTGACCCGCTCCACCTTGACGCCGGTGCCGAGCTCGACCTCGTACCGGGTGACCGTGGGTCCCCGCGAGAAGCCGGTGACCTGCGCGTCGATGCCGAAGCTCTCGAGCACCTCGGTGAGCGCCTCGACGACGCGGTCGTTGGCCGCGCTGCGGGCCTTGTGCGGCGTGCCGGGCGCCAGGACGTCGTTGGGCGGCAGCGTGTACGTCACGTCGCCGGCGAGGGCCAGCTGCTCGACGCGCTGCGGCAGCGGGCTGGTGGGCGGGGGCTCGAGCGGGGGCTTCTCGGCGGCCGGCGCCGCCTGGGCCGGAACCGTCACGGGTTCTGGCGTGGCACTGGTCTCGGGCCTCTTCTGACCGGGCCGCAGGCCCTTTCGCGCCTTGCCCGGGTCGACGTCAGCCGCCTGCTCGAAGGCCTCGTCGCCGATGCGGGGGTCGTCGTCGCGCATCGCCCCGACACGCCGCCGGGTGCCGCGGCCACGGCGCAGGGGCGCGGTCTCCCCAGCGGCCGGCGGCTCGTCGTCCGTCGAGGGGCGCTTGTGACCGGTGAGGCGCGCGTACAGCCCCTGCGCCCGCTCCGGGACGGCGTGCACCGGGGTGGCGGTGACGACCAGCAGGCCGAAGGCGCCCAGGAGCAGCAGCAGGGGCACGGCGGCCCAGACGCTGACCGCGGCCACCAGCGGGCTGGAGGCGAGGTAGCCGATGATGCCGCCGGCGTCGCGCATGGCGTCGGCTCCGTCGGGCGGGCTGGGGAGCCCGGCGGCGACGTGGGTCAGCCCGGCGGCCGCGACCGCGAGGGCGGTGAGGCCCACGCCGATGCGTCCGTTGGCGCTCGCCAGGTCGGGGTGCCGCAGCAGCCTCACACCCAGGCCGAGCAGCAGCAGGGGGACCGCGAGACCCACCCGGCCCACCGTGCCGGCGACCACGGCGTGGACGACGTCACCGAAGGCGCCGGGCAGACCCCACCACTCGCGGGCCGCCACCACGATGGCGAGACCGACGAGGGTGAACCCGAGGCCGTCGCGGCGGTGCGCCGGGTCGAGATCGCGAGCCCCGTGACCGATCCGGCGTGCGGTGCCCCCGACGAGGTGGGCGGTGCCCATCCACGCTCCGCGGACGGCGCGCAGCGGCAGCGGGAGCCCGGAGCGCTGGTGACGGGCCGGCGCACGACCGCCGGGCCGCGACGAGCCCCGGCTCGGGGTGCGGGAACCGGTGCGAGAACCGGCGCCACGACCGCCGCTGCGGGCGGACGACGTGCCGCTGCGGCCGGCGGAGGTGGACGTACGGGTCGCCATTGCCGTGAGCGTAGTGCGTCGTCACAGCAATCACACCCGCCACACGCCGAGGGGTTGCCGTCAAGTCCTTTGCCTTGTGTGCCGACAATGGTCAGAGGACTCGGGCAGGAAACGGGGATCGTGGCTACTGGGGGACGGCGCGCGCAGCGCGGACATGACGGGGCGAGACGGGGACTCCTGCTCGCCATGTGGGTCGTGGCGGGGTTGTTCGCCGTCACGCTGGCGCTGCCGCTCGACGGCATGGCAGCCACCGTGCGGGACAACGTCCTGGGCGGCGCTGCGGTGGCCCTGCCCGCCCTGGTGATCGCCGCTCGCGCGGTCCTGGTGCCCGCGGACCGCGCGTGGGCGGCCGCGCTGGCCCTCGCCTGCGCCTCCTTCACCGCCGGCAACGTCGTCTACCTGTCGTGGGTGCAGTACCAGGACCCGCTGCCGTTCCCCACCGCGGCGGACGCCGGGTACCTCGGCTTCTACCCGCTGGCCCTGCTCGGCGTTCTGCTGTCGCTGCGAGGCTCGGCCCGGCGACTCCGGCCGGGGATCGCCCTGGAGGCCGTGATGGCCGGACTCGCCGCGGCGGCTGCCGGCGTGTGGCTGTTCGACCCGGTCGCGCCGCACTTCGAGGGCGACGTCCTCGGCTTCGCGGTCAGCCTGGCGTACCCGGTCGGTGACGTGCTGCTGCTGACCGCGGCGGTCGCCGTGATGATCGTCGGCGGTGGGCGGCCGAGGAACATGTGCCGCTACCTGGCCGTGGGGCTGCTGGTGTTCGTCGTGGGTGACGCGGTGTACGCGTACCGGGTGGCCCTGGACACCTACCAGGTGGGCACCGTCCTGGACGCGACGTGGGCACTCGGCCTGGCCCTCGTGGCGCACGGCGCCTGGCGCGACGACGGCACGTCTCGGCGGGAGCCCGCCGTCCGCGCCCAGTCACTGTGGCTGCCGGCCGTCGCAGGGTTCGTCGCCCTCGCGGTGCTGGTCACCGCCTCGGCACTGCCCGCGCCACGCCTGACCGTCGCGCTCGCCGCCGCCAGCCTCCTGCTCGGCGCGGTCCGCACGGTGGAGGCGTTCGTCCGTGTCCGGCAGCTCGCCGTCGCCCAGGCCGAGGCCCGCACCGACCACCTCACGGGCATCGCGAACCGCCGCGCCCTGATGGACGAGCTGCAGCGGAAGCTGGGCGACCGGCCGAACGGCGGCGTCGTCGGCCTGGCCATCCTCGACCTCGACCGGTTCAAGGACGTCAACGACTCCCTCGGCCACCAGGCCGGCGACGAGCTGCTGCAGCTCGTCGCGGAGCGGCTGTCCCAGGCGACCGCGTCCGACGCCCTGGTGGCCCGACTCGGGGGCGACGAGTTCGCGCTGCTGGCGACGCGAACGACGGCGGACGACCTCGTGAGCCTGGCCCACCGTGCCCGGGCCAGCCTGCAGCAGCCGTTCGAGCTGACGGAGATGACGGTGCACGTCAGCGCGAGCGTCGGCGCCGCCGTCGCACCGGACCACGCCGGGACCCGCGGTGACCTGCTGCGCTGCGCCGACGTCGCGATGTACGCCGCGAAGGCCGACCGCGTCGGCGTGGTGATGTACCAGGGGCACCATCGACGCGCCGGCCGCGACCGCCTGCAGCTGGTGGAGGACCTGTACAGGGCGCTGGACCGCGGCGAGCTGGTGCCGTACTACCAGCCGAAGGCGACTCCCGGCGGCGCCGTGGTCGGCGTGGAGGTCCTGGTCCGCTGGCTCCATCCTGAGCGAGGGATGCTCCTCCCGGGCGCGTTCCTGGACGCCGTCGAGGACCACGACCTGATGCCGGCGCTGACCGAGAGCATGCTGGTGCAGGCCCTGCGGGACTGCGCCCGCTGGTGGGCGCAGGGCCGGCAGCTGACGGTCTCGGTCAACATCTCGGCGGCGGACCTGCAGGACCCCGACCTCTCGGCCAGGGTCATGGACCTGTTGCTGGAGCACGGCCTGCCGGCGCCGACGCTGGTCCTGGAGATCACCGAGTCGGCGGTGATGACCGATCCGGACGCCGCACTGCGGACCCTGCAGTGGATCCGCGACGTCGGCGTGGAGATCTCGGTGGACGACTACGGCACCGGCCACTCGTCGCTCGCCTACCTGCGCCGGCTGCCGGTGCAGGAGCTGAAGATCGACAGGTCGTTCGTCCGCGAGCTGCCCGCCAACACGAAGGACCTCGCCATCGTGGAGTCCACGCTACGGATGGCGCAGGCGCTGGGGCTGCGGGTGGTGGCCGAGGGCGTCGAGGACGCCGAGACCCTCCGTCTGCTGCGGCTGCTGGGCTGTGACCTGGTCCAGGGCTGGCACCTCGCCGCGGCGATGCCGTCGGAGCAGGTCCTGCCGTGGCTCGAGACCCACGAGGCGGGGCTCGCGAGCCACGTCGTCGAGCGGGGCTCCGACCGCACCTGATGCTGCGGCGGCAGCCGTTGTGGCAGGGTGCAGCGGTGACCGACGACACCCACCGCAACGTGACCCTCGAGCGCATCGAGACCGGCGTCTACCTGGCCCGCAATCCCCGCGGCGGCGAGCTGAGGTTCGGCAGCATGGCGGGCGACGCCTTCACTCCCGTCGAGCTCCTGCTCGCCTCGATCGCCGCGTGCAGCGCGGTCGACGTGGACGTCGTGTGCGGCCGGCGGGCGGAACCGACGGAGTTCACCATGCGGGTGGACGCCGAGAAGATCCGCGACGAGGGCGGCAACCGCCTGCGGGACATCGAGGTGACCTTCCGCGTGAGGTTCCCCGAGGGCGAGGCGGGCGACGCGGCCCGGGCGATCCTGCCGCGAGCGGTCGCGACGTCCCACGACCGGACCTGCACCGTGAGCCGCACGCTCGAGGCCGGGACCCCGGTCGCCGTGAGGATCGAGTGAACGGCGAGTCGGTGGTCGTCGCTGACGACGTCCCGTCGGACGCCGTCGACGGCCCGTGGCCCTGCCGGACGACACGAGCCGACTGACGTGCGCGTCGGCGACCGGCTCCGGGCAGGTTCAGGCGCCCCTCGGCGGCTCGAGAGCAGGACGCAGGGCTCCACCGCAGGCGTCATCCCATCCGCGTCACGTCGGGTTCCCCGAAGGCCTGTGATCGTCAGGCGCCCGGGGGTCGTCAGGCGGCCCGTGATCGTCCGGCGGCCCGTGATCGTCCGGCGGCCCGTGGTCGAGCCACAGCTGCTGAGCCAGGCGCGTCGTCTCGGCGATCGCGGTGTGCAGGGTGTTGCGGATGGGCACTTGATCGGGATCGATGTGTCGGGGTGGCACGAACCAGGGCACCCCGTCGTGGATCTGCACCACCCACTCCCCGGCATGCAGCAGGGTGTGGTGCCGTGCGCAGAGCAGCACGAGGTTCGCGAGCACGGTCCTGCCGCCGCGGGACCACCACACCACGTGGTGGGCGTCGCACCAGGTCGGCGGCGCCGAGCAGCCGGGGAAGGCGCACCCCCCGTCGCGGGCCGCGAGAGCACGGCGCTGAGCTCGGTTCGCCAGCCTTCCCGGTTCTCGCATCTCCACAATGGCGCCGGCGGCGTCCAGCACCACCGTCTGGAGGACCGCGTCACACGCCACCCGCTGCAGCAGGCCCGGTGACAGCGCACCGCCGCCCTCGCACGTCGCCAGGCCCGGCGGCGTCCCACCCGCCTCCGGCAGCCACGACAGCTGGTCGACCGTGGCGTGCACGACCACCCGCGGCGGTGCCGCGCCGCGTGACCCCACGCCCGGGTGCGTCGAGGCGAGTCGAGCCATCTCCACCAGCGCGTCCGCGACCCGCTGTCCCGGGGTGCGCGCGTCGACGCCGGCTGGCGCCGGCTCCTGGCCCTCACCCGGGCTCGCGCCGGATTCGCGGTGCGGGGCAGCGAGGTGGTCGAGCACCGTCTTGACGAGCAGCCCGCCCTCGCCGGCCAGCTGTCCGGAGATCTGCACCATGCCGGTCGAGTCGCGCCAGCACGCCACCTGCTGCCGCTCGACCGCCAACGGGTCCAACCGGTCCTCCCGGGCCGGGGCGAGCACGGCCACCAGGTGCCCGGAGACCTTCCGGAAGTCCGCCACCGTGAACCGCGACGCCTCTCGGGTGAGCAGGGTGTCGATCCGCTCACGGTGTGCGCGTCGCATCCCCACCGGGACCCGCGCCAGCGCCTGGCGGGCGACGTCCACGTGCGCCACCGACACCTCACCGCGAGCCAGCGCCCGGCCCAACCCCCGCAGCTCGCCGTCCTGGGGGTCGACCAGCGCCGCGTTCTCCACCTGCGCGCGCGCCCGACCTCCGGTCAGACGCAGCGAGTCCGCCAGCCAAGCCTGCGTGCACGACCCGCGGCGCGTGCCGTCGTCCAGTGCCACCGAGGCCCGCACCAGTGCGAGGCGGCCCGCCTCTACGACGTTGACCAGACGCGACACCTCCCCCAGCGCCGTCCGCACCTCGTCCTGGGTGCGAGTCCAGAGCCGCGCCTCCAGCAGCGGCTCCGCGCCCTCGGCAAGCAGCGCCAGCGCGCGGTCCACGTCGTGGACCGGGACGTCGAGTCCGCCACCAGCCATGAGTCGAACATACATTCGACTGCCGACATCCCGCTTCGGCCGTCCACAGGGGCGTCGTCGAGCCGGTGGCCGGTGCTTCAGCCCTCGATCGGCGTGCGACCGATGACGTCGAGCAGCTGCTCCTCCTCGTCCGCGAGGTGCGCGAGCAGTCGGCGCTCGAGGTCATCGACGGCCGAACGCACGTCGTCCAGTCCGGCGGGGTCGCCGATGGCGTCGCAAGCGCGGGGAACCACGGCGCAGAACGAGCCGAGCCTCTCGTAGTGCTGACGCATCGTCATGTGGCTGAGGTGCCACCGCGCCTCGGCGGCGGACGCTGCGCCCGCGGCCACCTGGTCGACCGCCGTCCGGAGCTGGGCGAGCTCGTCGCGCAGGTGCGTGTGGACGCCGACGACGAGCTGTTGCTGCTGCAGCCCGAGCGTCTCTGCCGTCACGCCTCCACCACGACAGGGATGATCATCGGGCGGCGGCGCAGCTTGTTGCCCGCCCACCGGCCGACGACGCGACGGACCACCTGCTGGAGCTGGTGCGTGTCGCCGATGCCCTCGCGTCCGGCGTCCGCGAGCGCCTCGGCGATCTGCTGCTTGATCGGCTCGAAGACCGAGTCGTCCTCCGCGACGCCACGGGCGTGGATCTCGGGGCCGACCACGACCTTGCCGCTCGCGGAGTCGACGGCGACGAAGATCGAGATGAAGCCCTCCTCGCCGAGGATGCGACGGTCCTTGAGGTCGGCGTCCGTGATCTCCCCGACGCTGGAGCCGTCCACGTACACGTAGCCGCAGGGCACCGCACCGGCGATGGACGCCTTGCCGTCGACGAGGTCGACGACCACGCCGTCCTCGGCCACGACGATGTTCTCCCGCGGCACGCCGGTGAGGTGCGCGATGTCGGCATTGGCGATGAGGTGTCGGATCTCGCCGTGCACCGGCATCACGTTGCGGGGACGGACGATGTTGTAGCAGTACATGAGCTCGCCGGCGCTGGCGTGGCCGGAGACGTGCACGCGCGCGTTGCCCTGGTGGACGACGGTGGCGCCGAGCCGGGCCAGGCCGTTGATGACGCGGTAGACCGCGTTCTCGTTGCCGGGGATGAGGGACGACGCGAGGATGACGGTGTCGCCCTTGCCGACGCGGATGCGGTGGTCCAGGTTCGCCATCCGGCTGAGGGCCGCCATCGGCTCGCCCTGGGAGCCGGTCGACATCAGCACCACCTCGTCGTCCGGCAGGTTGTCGACGGCCTTGACGTCGACGAGCACGCCGTCCGGCACCTGCAGGTAGCCGAGGTCCGCGGCGACGCCCATGTTCCGCACCATCGACCGCCCGACGAGGGCGACCTTGCGGCCGTGGGCGACCGCGGCGTCCAGCACCTGCTGCACGCGGTGCACGTGGGAGGCGAAGCTCGCGACGATGATGCGCCGCTCGGCCTGCGCGAAGACGCGGTCGAGCACCGGGCCGATGTCGCGCTCGGACGTCGTGAAGCCCGGCACCTCCGCGTTGGTCGAGTCCACCATGAAGAGGTCGACGCCCTGCTCGCCCAGCCGCGCGAACGCCCGCAGGTCGGTGATGCGGCCGTCGAGGGGCAGCTGGTCCATCTTGAAGTCGCCGGTGTGCAGCACCGTGCCCGCGCCGGTGCGGACGGCGACGGCCAGCGCGTCGGGGATGGAGTGGTTGACCGCGACGAACTCGCACTCGAACGGGCCGAGGCGCTCGGTGTCGCCCTCCCGGACGGTGAGCGTGTACGGCTGGATCCGGTGCTCGCGCAGCTTCGCCTCGACGAACGCGAGCGTGAGCTGGGAGCCGATCAGCGGGATGTCCGGCTTGCGGCGCAGCAGGAACGGGACGGCGCCGATGTGGTCCTCGTGGCCGTGCGTGAGGATCACGGCCTGGACGTCGTC
>JBKHXE010000157.1:0-31223 GCA_046566185.1 Actinomycetes bacterium
GAAGCAGGTCGACGAGGAGATCGGTGACGACCTCGAGGTGCTGCTGGCCGCGGCGGAGCTCGTGGTGAACACCCAGTTCGGGTCCACCTCGATGCTCCAGCGCAAGCTGCGCGTCGGCTTCGCCAAGGCGGGCCGCCTGATGGACCTGTTGGAGTCGCGCGGCGTCGTCGGCCCCTCGGAGGGCTCCAAGGCCCGCGACGTCCTCGTCAAGCCCGACGACCTGCCGAGCACCCTGGCCTACCTCAAGGGCGAGGACCCGCCGGCGACCGGTGAGGAGGCGTACGACCAGGGGGTGGACGTCGTCGACGTCGTCGAGGAGCCGTCCGAGGACGCCTGGGAGCTCACCGACCGCGCCTGACCCGTCGGCCGGCCTCTGTCAGCCGGCCGTCTCCAGCTCGCACACGGTCTGCGGCGCCAGGGAGTCGCGGTACCGGCGCGCGTGGTGGCGGCAGAAGGCGAGGTCCAGCCCCGAGCGCAGGACGACGCTCACCTGGGCGCGGGCCGGGCAGCAGTCGCAGGGCTCGAACGCGGCGAGGAGCCGCGGGTCGGGGACCGAGCTCGTACCGGTCAGCGCGTCCATCACCGTCACCGCCTCACCACCGGGTCGACGTCCCCACCAGCGTGCGGCTGCCCGCCGGGGGCCGGAACGGCCGTTCGGCCCACTGGCGGTAGGGCGTTCACCGCACGAGGCGGTAGGCGATCGGCTCGGCGGCTCGCGCCAGCACGGGGCCGACGACCGCCAGCACGAGCACGTACCCGGTCGCGACGGGCCCGACCTCCCCGAGCCCGGCCGACACCGCCAGGCCGGCGATGACGACGGAGAACTCGCCCCGGGCCACGAGCGCCGCACCGGCGCGGAGCCGGCCCGCCGGGCCCACGCCGTCCCGCCCGGCGGCGAACCAGCCCGTCCCGAGCTTGGTGGCCACGGTCACCAGAGCCAGCGCCAGCACCGCCGGCAGCACCGGCCAGACGGCGCGCGGGTCGGTCGACAGCCCGAAGGCGACGAAGAAGGTGGCCGCGAACAGGTCGCGCAGCGGTGACAGCAGGGACCGGGCCCGCTCCGCGAAGGTTGCGGGCACGGCGATGCCGACGAGGAAGGCGCCGACCGCGGCAGACGCCCCCACCGCCTGGGCGAGGCCCGCGACCAGCAGCGTCAGGCCGAAGAGGCGCAGCAGCACCTGCTCGTCGTCGGGGTGGGACAGCACTCGACCCAGCCGGTGCCCGTGCCGGTGCGCGGCGACGAGCACGAGCAGCACCGCGCCGACGGCGAGGGCGGCGCCGGCGACGGCCTGCACCGGGCCACCCCCGGCGAGCGCCACCGTGAGCAGCGGCAGGAAGAGCGCCATCGCGACGTCCTCGAGCACGAGCACCGAGAGCACGGCAGGGGTCTCGCGGTTGGCCAGCCGGCCCAGGTCGCCGAGCAGCCGCGCCACGATGCCGGACGACGAGATCCACGTGACGCCGGCGAGCGCGAGGGCGCCCTGCCACGGCAGGCCGAGCAGCAGCCCCGCGACGAAGCCGGGCGGCGCGTTGAGCAGCACGTCCACGACGCCGGACGGCGTGTGGCGCCGCAGGCTCGCGACGAGCTCGGTGGACGTGAACTCCAGACCGAGGGTGAGCAGCAGCAGGACGACGCCGATCTCGGCCGCGACCGACACGAACGGGGTCGCCGACGTCAGGTCGGCGACCCCGCCCTCGCCGAACGCCAGGCCGGTGAGCAGCACGAACGGGATCGGCGACAGGCCGAGCCGCCGCGCCAGCAGGCCGAGCAGGGACAGGCCGAGGAAGAGCAGTCCCAGCTCGACGAGCAGCGCGGTGACGTGCCCCACGGTGGCGCCTCAGCCCTCGCCGCTCAGCAACGCCCCCAGCTGCTCGAGGCCTTGCTCGGAGCCGATCACCACGAGGACGTCACCGGGGCGCAGCACCTCGGCGGGCCCCGGGGCGGTCACCACGTCGGCGCCCCTCACCACGGCGACGATCGAGCAGCCCGTCCGGGTGCGGGCCTTCGTGTCTCCCAGCGGGCGGTTCGCGTAGGGGGTTCCGGGCCGGACGGCGAAGCGCCCCGAGCGCAGCCCGGGCACCTCGCGGGAGAGGTCGGCGAACCTCTCGGTGAGCCGGGTGGCCCCGAGGACGTCGGCGACGGCGTCGGCCTCGTCGGCGTCGAGCACGAAGACCCCCTGGGCGCGGTCCGGGTCCTCGGCGTCGTAGACCGACACCTCGACCGGTCCCTCGCGCCGGACGACGATGCCGAGCAGCAGTCCGGAGCGCGTCCTGAGCTCGTACCGGATGCCCACACCGGGCAGCAGCGTCTCCACCAGCTCCATGGCCCCGATCTTGCCAGCGACGGGCACATCCACGGCCTCTCCGGTGTTGCACTGGACGTGACGCCGGTCGACATGGCGTCGACCGCGACGTCGCGCAGGGAGGTGCGCGATGAAGCTCTCCGGTCGATGGCAGGACTGGGTGGCGCTCGTCGCCGGGGTGTACGCGGTGCTCTCGCCCATCTGGACGGAGACCGAGACCGCAGCGACCTGGACGGTGATCGCCCTCGGAGGCCTGCTGGCGCTGGCCGCGGCCTGGTCGATCTTCGCGCCGGGTGCCGTGATCTCGGAGTGGACCCACATCGGCCTCGGTGTGCTGCTGGTGATCTCGCCGTGGGTGATGGGGTTCGACGGGATCGCCGCGATGGCGTGGACGGCGTGGGCCGTGGGCGCCGTGGCGATCGTCATGGGCCTGCTGGCGCTGCCTGCCAGCCGCTCGGAGCACACGAAGCACGTGACGGCGCACTAGCTCCGGCCACGTAACCTTCACCCCCAGTCGACCCCGTCTGTGCCGGGACGTCACCCCGGCCGGATGGGGTCGACCCATGACCATCCCCTCCCGCCGCAGCCTGATCCGCGCCGGCCTCGTGCTCGGCGCCGGCGCCGCCGCCGCTCCCGGTCTGCTCGCCCCCGCCTCCGCCGCTCCGGCGTCCATCCGGTCCGGCCGGGCCACCCTCACCCACGGCGTGCAGTCCGGCGACGTGACGACGACGAGCGCGGTCGTCTGGGGCCGGGCCAGCCGGCCGGGCCGCCTGCTCGTCGAGCTCGACGTCCCCGGCCGCGGCGGGCGCCGCGTCGTCCGGGGCCCCGTCGTGGAGGCCGCGACCGACCTCACCGGTGCCGTGCGGCTGCCCGGGCTCAAGCCGGGGGAGACCTACGAGTACCGGGTGCTGGTCGAGACCGAGGACGGACCCGGTGAGCCCGTGGCCGGCCGGTTCTCCACAGCGCCGGTGCACGGCCGGGACGTCTCGTTCGTGTGGACCGGGGACACCGCCGGCCAGGGCTGGGGGGTCAACGCCGAGACCGGGATGACGGGCTACCGGGCGATGTCGGACGTCGCCCCGGACTTCTTCGTCCACAGCGGCGACACCGTCTACGCCGACGGTCCGATCGCCGCGACCGTGACGCTGCGGGACGGCTCGACCTGGCGCAACGTCGTCTCGGACGGCGTGGGGAAGGTCGCCGAGACCCTGGACGAGTTCCGCGGCCGGTACCGGTACAACCTTCAGGACGTCCACGTCCAGGCCATGAACGCCGTCGTCCCGGTGTACGCCCAGTGGGACGACCACGAGACGACGAACAACTGGTACCCCGGCGAGGTGCTCGAGGACGCGCGGTACACCCAGGAGCGGCGGGTCGACGTGCTCGCCGCCCGGGCCCGGCAGGCCTTCACCGAGTACTTCCCGTTCGACGCCCGCCGCCGTGACGCCGAGGGCAAGGTGTACGGCCGGTTCTCCCGCGGCCCGCACCTGGACCTGTTCACGGTCGACATGCGCACCTACCGCGCCGCGAACTCGGCGAACCTGCAGGAGTCGCCCGGGCCCGAGACCCGCTTCCTCGGGGCCGAGCAGCTCGAGTGGCTCGTCGGCGAGATGTCCCGCAGCCGGGCCACGTGGAAGGCGGTCCTGTCCGACATGCCGCTCGGGCTGGTCGTCCCGGACGGGTCGCTGGCCCAGGAGGGCATCGCCAACCGGGACGGTGGGGCGCCGCGCGGCCGCGAGCTCGAGATCGCGACGCTGCTGTCACGGCTCAAGGCCGCCGGGGTGCGCAACGTGGTGTGGTTCACCGCGGACGTGCACTACTGCGCCGCCCACCACTACGACCCGTCCCGGGCCGCGTTCACCGACTTCGAGCCGTTCTGGGAGTTCGTCGGCGGACCGATCAACGCCGGCACGTTCGGTCCCAACCAGCTCGACGGCACGTTCGGCCCGAGGGTGGACTTCCTCAAGGCCGCCGACTACCCGAACCAGCCGCCCAGCGACGGCAACCAGTTCTTCGGTCACGCTCGGGTCGACGGCCGCAGTGGCCAGCTGACCGTGTCGCTGCGCGACATCGCCGGCAACGTGCTCTACACGCGGGAGCTGCAGCCGGCCTGACGCGGGAAGGGAGGGCCAGGCGGTGCCTGCCGTAACCTGTCGGCGTGCCTCCGCCGACCGAGACGTCCCGTTCCGTGGCGCTGGTGACCCTGGGGTGCGTGCGCAACGAGGTCGACTCCGAGGAGCTGGCCGGGCGGCTCGCCGGCGCCGGCTGGCGGCTCGCTGACGACGCCGACGCCGCGGACGTCGTGGTCGTCAACACGTGCGGATTCGTCGAGCAGGCCAAGAAGGACTCCGTCGACGCGCTGCTCGAGGCCGCCGACCTCAAGGACGACGCGAGCGCCCGCACGCGCGCCGTCGTCGCGGTGGGCTGCATGGCCGAGCGGTACGGCACCCGGCTTGCCGAGTCGCTGCCGGAGGCGGACGCCGTCCTCGGCTTCGACTCCTACGCCGACCTCTCGACGCACCTGGACGCCGTCCTGCACGGAGAGCGGCCGGCCTCGCACGTGCCGAGCGACCGCCGCCGGCTGCTGCCGGTCACGCCCGTCGAGCGCCAGGTCGCGCGGCCCGTGCCGGACGACCTGCCGGACGGCGTGGCACCCGCCAGCGGGCCCCGCGTCGTGCGGCGGCGGCTCGACGGCCGACCCTGGGCGCCGCTGAAGCTGGCGACCGGCTGCGACCGGCGCTGCTCGTTCTGCGCGATCCCGGCGTTCCGGGGGGCGTTCGTGTCGCGGCGGCCCGCCGAGGTGCTCGAGGAGGCGCGGTGGCTGGCGGCCCAGGGCGTGCGCGAGGTCTTCCTCGTCAGCGAGAACTCGACGTCCTACGGCAAGGACCTCGGAGACCTCCGGCTCCTCGAGGCGCTGCTGCCCGAGCTCGCCGCCGTCGAGGGGCTGGACCGCGTGCGCGTCTCCTACCTGCAGCCCGCGGAGGTGCGCCCCGGGCTGCTCGACGTGATGACCTCCACGTCCGGCGTCGTCCCGTACTTCGACCTGTCCTTCCAGCACTCCGCGCCCGCGCTGCTGCGCCGGATGCGGCGCTTCGGCGGCACCGACGCCTTCCTGGGCCTGCTCGAGCAGGTGCGCGAGCGCGCCCCGCTGGCGGGCGTGCGGTCGAACGTCATCGTCGGCTTCCCCGGGGAGACCGAGGACGACGTTGCCGAGCTCGAGCGCTTCCTCACTGCGGCACGGCTCGACGTCGTGGGCGTGTTCGGCTACTCCGACGAGGACGGCACCGAAGCGGAGACCTTCGACGGCAAGCTGGACGCCGACGAGATCGCCGCGCGCGTCGACCACCTCACCCGGCTCGTCGAGGAGCTCACCGCCCAGCGCGCGGAGGAGCGGGTCGGCGAGGTCGTCGAGGTGCTCGTCGAGGAGCTGGACGACGACGGCGCGCCGGTGGGCCGTGCCGCCCACCAGGGGCCCGACGTGGACGGCGTCACCCGGCTCGCGACACCGGCCGCCGTCGGCGACCTGGTGCGGGCCCGCGTCGTCGGGGCCGAGGGTGTCGACCTGGTCGCGGTGGGGGAGGAGGCCGCGTGAGGAGCGAGCCCGATCACCTCGCGCACCCGGCGACGGCCCCGAGCGCGTGGAACCTGCCCAACGCCCTCACGGTGGCGCGCATCGCGCTCGTGCCGGTGTTCGTGTGGTGCCTGGTGCAGGACGGCGGTCAGAGCGTCGGCTGGCGGCTCGCGGCCTGGGCGACGTTCTCGGTGGCGATCCTCACCGACCGCATCGACGGGGAGCTGGCCCGTCGCCGCAACCTCGTCACCGACTTCGGCAAGGTGGCCGACCCGATCGCCGACAAGGCCCTCGTCGGAGGGGCGCTGGTCACGCTGTCCGCGCTCGGTGAGCTGCCGTGGTGGGTAACGCTGGTCATCCTCGGTCGCGAGCTGGGCATCACGGCCCTGCGGTTCGTCGTCATCCGGCACGGCGTGATGCCCGCCTCGCACGGCGGCAAGATCAAGACGGTGCTGCAGGCCACCGCCATCGGCCTGTACCTGCTGCCGCTGCAGCAGTGGTTCGGCGACTGGGCCCCCACGCTGGCGTGGTGGGTGATGCTCGCCGCCGTCGCGGTCACCGTCGCCACCGGACTCGACTACGTCTACCAGGCGGTGCACCTGCGCCGGAACAGCGAGCGCACGGCGCAGAAGAAGGCCCGTCGGGGCGGATGACGGACCCGGCCGACGTCGTCGCCGCCTGCCGCGCGGCCGGCCTCACCGTCGCGGTCGCCGAGTCGCTGACCGCCGGTCTCGTGGCGGCCCGGCTGGCCGACGTCCCCGGGGCCTCGGCCGTGCTGCGCGGAGGCGTCGTCGCCTACGCCACCGACCTCAAGACCTCCCTGCTGGGGGTCGACCCGGCGCTGCTCGCGGTCGTCGGCGCGGTCGACGCCGAGGTGGCCGCGCAGATGGCGACCGGCGTCCGCGAGCGCCTCGGCGCCGACCTCGGGGTGGCGACCACCGGCGTCGCGGGTCCCGACCCGCAGGACGGCCGGCCGCCCGGCACCGTCTACGTCGCCGTGGCCACCCCGAGCACCACCCGCGTGCGGGCCGAGCAGCTCGCCGGCGACCGCGCCGCCGTCCGTCGGGCCGCGGTCGACGCGGCCCTCGACCTCCTCCTCTCCGTCACCCGCCCCTGACGATCTCTGGAGGGTTGTGGGGGTCTCAAAGCCGTTCGAGAGCCCGGAAACCCTCCAGAGGTTGGGACGCGGGGTGGCGGAGCGTGCTTATAGCACCACGTAGCGTCTAGCAACAGTCTGGTCCGGTGCCCGAGATGGGCCTAGCGTCCCGGTTCGCCGGAGGCGGACAGTCCGCCGACCACGCCGGCACCCACCAGGAGGTCCATGTGAGAACCACGACGCGGTCCCGCGGGGTCATCGCCGCCGCAGGGCTCGCCGCGCTGCTCGTCGCGCCGGTCTCCGCCGCCACCGCGGCACCGACCGGCACCGGCGCGCCCGACGAACGACCCGGTGTGTCCCGGGCCGCCGAGCGGGCGGAGGTCAAGGGGCAGGGATCGCCGCACGCCATCCCGGGCCGGTACATCGTCGTCCTCGCCGAGGGCGCCACGTCGTCGTCGGTCGGTGCCGCCGCCGACCGGGCCCGCGGCCACGGGGCGACGGTCGACCGCGAGTACCGGACGGCGCTCAAGGGCTACGCGGCCCGGATGACGGAGCGGCAGCTCGAGCGGGTGCAGCGCGACCCGGCCGTCGCCTACGTCGAGGTCGACCAGGTGGTCGAGGCGAGCGGCACGCAGAGCAGCCCGCCGTGGGGCCTGGACCGCGTCGATCAGCGCGACCTGCCGCTGAGCGGCACCTACACCTGGACGCCCACCGGCAGCGGGGTGGACGCGTACGTCATCGACACCGGCGTCCGCCGGACGCACACCGACTTCGGCGGCCGCGTCACCACCGGCTACACCGCGATCAACGACGGCCGGGGGAGCGGTGACTGCAACGGTCACGGCACCCACGTCGCCGGCACGGTCGGCGGCTCCACCTACGGCGTGGCCAAGAGCGTGACGATCGTTCCGGTGCGGGTGCTCGACTGCAACGGCAGCGGCACGAACTCCGGCGTCATCGCGGGTGTGGACTGGGTGACCGCCAACCGCTCGGGGCCCTCGGTCGCCAACATGAGCCTCGGCGGAGGTGCCTCCAGCGCCCTCGACTCCGCGGTGAGCAACTCGATCGCCGCAGGAGTGGCCTACGTGGTCGCCGCCGGCAACGACAACCGCGACGCCTGCGGGTACTCGCCCGCCCGCGTCGGCGCTGCCGTCACGGTCGGCTCCACGACCAGCAGCGACGCCCGGTCGAGCTTCTCCAACTACGGCGCCTGTCTGGACGTGTTCGCGCCCGGGTCGTCGATCGCCAGCGCCTGGTACACCTCCGACACGGCGACCAGCACCATCAGCGGGACGTCGATGGCCAGCCCGCACGTCGCCGGCGTCGCCGCCCTCTACCTGCAGGGCAACCCGTCGGCGAGCCCCTCGACCGTCTCCGGCGCGATCACCGGCACCGCGACGTCCGGCCGGCTCACCGGCATCGGCAGCGGCTCGCCGAACCTGCTCGTCTACTCGCAGCTCACCGGTGGTGGCGGCGGCTCGACCCCCGGACCGTGCGACAGCACCACCGCGACGTACACCGGCACGCTGGCCGGCGCCGGTGACTACGACATCCACCCGAACGGCACCTACTACTACAGCGGCTCGTCGGGCACGCACGTCGGCTGCCTGACCGGCCCGTCGAGCGCCGACTTCGACCTGTTCCTCTACAAGTGGAACGGGTCGACCTGGGGCATCGTCGCGCGCAGCGAGTCGGCGTCGTCCACCGAGACGATCAGCTACTCCGGGACGGCCGGCTACTACTACTGGGAGGTGTACTCCTACAGCGGCTCCGGCTCCTACACCCTGAAGACCGCACGCCCGTAGCGGCACCTCGTCACGCACGGCTCGGCTCCCGGAACACCCCGTGTGCTCCGGGAGTTGAGCCGTACGTGGTACCGAACCGACCCGTGGCCGACGACCGCGCGCTGCCGGTCCGCCTCTCGGGGTACCGTGGGGCCAGCCCGACCCAGCACGGACCGTACGAGAGGAGGACCGCCGTGGTGCTGCTCCGCCGCGAGATCGGCGACGTCCTCCGGGGCGCCCGTCAGCGCCAGGGACGCACGCTGCGTGAGGTGTCCTCGGCCGCCCGGGTATCCCTCGGCTACCTCTCCGAGGTCGAGCGCGGCCAGAAGGAGGCCTCGTCGGAGCTGCTGTCGTCGATCTGCGGGGCGCTCGACGTGCCGATGTCGATCGTGCTGCGGGAGGTGACGGAGCGGGTCGCGGTCACCGAGGGCGTCGACCTGCAGCCGCTGACCGTGCCCGACACCGTGCCGCCGGAGTTCGCCGACGCGGTCGGGCCGGACGGCATGGACAGCGACGGCGTCAGCGGCCTCGTCGGCGCCGGCGCCGTCTGACCCCCTACCGGTACCGCCCGCCGCGGCTGCGTTGCGAGGAGCCGAGCGGACGCTGCGGCCTCCCGTCGTCCGTCGGCGCCGCCCCCGGCTGGCAGACCGGGCAGTAGAACGCCGTCCGGTCCTGCGGCGGTGCTCCGATCACGGCCACCCGCACCGCGTTGCCGCACCGGCGGCACGGTCGCCCGGACCTGGCGTGCACGTACTGCTGCCGCCCCGGCCGGCTGTCCCCGGTCGTCGTCTGCACGGGGGAGCCGGCGTTGAAGGCGAGCATCGCCCGGACCCGCTCGACGACGGCCGGGGGGTCCTCGAGGTCGCGCACCCGCGTCCACGGGGTGATGCCGAGCACGAACAGCGCCTCGGACATGAAGAACGTGCCCACCCCCGCCAGGACCCGCTGGTCGAGCAGCGCCTCGCCCACGGGTCGGTCGGGCTCCGCGACCAGGTTGGTGACCGCCACCTCGGCGTCCCAGGACGGCCCCAGGACGTCGGGCCCCAGGTGGCCGACGAGCTCGTGCTCCCGGGCGGTCGGCACGACGTCCAGCATCCCCAGCCGGTGACCCACCGCCGTCCACGCGGCGTTGGCCAGCACCGCCCGGACGCCGTGGGCGGCCCGGGCGGTCTCCCAGCGCTCGCCGGTGCGGTGCACGTGCCACGAGCCCTCCATCCGCAGGTGGCTGTGCAGGGTCAGCGCCGCGGCGTCGCCGGCGGCCGCGACCCGGACGAGGAGGTGCTTGCCGGCGCTCACCACCTCGAGGACGCATCGCCCGGCGAGATCCACCGTGGCCAGGGAGGGCCAGCGCAGGTCGCTGAGCAGCAGCTCATGACCGGACAGCGCCTGGTCGAGGCGCCGCGCGGTCCGCCAGACGACGTCTCCCTCGGGCATGCTGTGGCTACTGTCCCGCTCCGTGGGCCCGGAGGCGAGGTGAGGGTGGACCAGTCGCAGGAGCCGGTCACGGTCACCGTGGCCCGGCGCGTGGTGCCGGGCTACGAGCAGGAGTTCCAGGACTGGGCGGACGACGCGCTGCGCGCGGCGTCCCGGTTCCCCGGCTACCTCGGCGGCGGGGTGCTGTGCCCGCCCGCCGCTGGAGCCGACTGGCATGTCGTGTACCGCTTCGCGGACTCGGCGTCCCTGCACGCCTGGGAGACCTCCCCGGAGCGCGCCGCCCTGCTGCGGCGGGCGGACGACCTGATCGAGAGCCAGCGCGAGCAGCGCACGACCGGCCTCGAGACCTGGTTCGAGATGCCGGGCCGGACGGCCCCGGCCCCGCCGCGCTGGAAGATGGCGGTCGTCTCCGTGCTGGCGGTCGTCCCCATCGCCCTGCTGCTCAACAGCGTCCTGCTGCCCCTCATCGACACGTGGCCGTTCCTGGTGCGGACGGTGGCCTTCGGCGCGGTGTTCACCGTGCTGATGACCTGGGTGGCGATGCCGCGCATGACGCGCTGGTTCTCTCGCTTCCTCTACCCACGGCGGTGACCGGAGCCGAACGGTCAGTACGTCGACCCCTTGCGTTCATGTCGTCGCCGGGTGAGAAGCACTTTCTGCCGGTCGGATGTCGAGTGCCAAGCGGCGTTCATCCACCGACCAAGGAGAGCTCATGTCGTCACGGCGGCCCACTGCTCTGTCCCGCCGGGGTTTCCTCGGCCTCGCAGGAACAGGCGTGGTCGCCGCGTCGCTGCCGAGTCTGGCCGCACCGGCCTGGTCGGCACCCCGCTTCGGGTCCGACCCGTTCGCCCTGGGCGTCGCCTCGGGCGACCCGGCGCCGGACGGCGTGGTGCTGTGGACCCGCATCGCTCCGGACCCCCTGGCCGAGGACGGCCTCGCCGGCGTCCCCCAGCCGCACCAGCGGATTCCGGTCCAGTGGGAGCTCGCCGACGACGCGTCGTTCGCGCCCCGCAGCCTCGTGCGCCGCGGCGTGGCCCACGCGGCTCCCGAGCTCGGGCACTCCGTCCACGTGGAGGTCGACGGGCTGGCGCCCGATCGCGTGTACTGGTACCGCTTCCGCGCCGGAAACGCCGAGAGCCCGGTGGGTCGCACGCGCACCGCTCCGGCGCTCGGGGCCGGCGTGTCGGCGATGACCTTCGCCTTCGTGAGCTGCCAGAGCTACGTCGCCGGCCACTACACCGCCCTGCGGCACCTCGCCGAGGACGATCTGGACCTGGTGTTCCACCTCGGCGACTACATCTACGAGAACGCCAACCAGGGAACGATCGGCCGCGGTCACCTTCCGGCAGCAGAGACGTTCTCGCTGGCGGACTACCGGATCCGTTACGGGCAGTACAAGAGCGACCCGGACCTGCAGGCCGCCCATGCCTCCGCGGCGTTCGTCGTCGTACCCGACGACCACGAGGTCGAGAACAACTGGGCTGGGTCGATCTCCCAGGTGGACGGCGAACCGGACCAGGACCCGGCCGTGTTCCTCGAGCGTCGTGCCGCCGCCTTCCAGGCCTACTACGAGAACCTGCCGCTGCGTCGAAGCTCGATGCCGCAGGGACCGGACATGCAGCTGTTCCGCCGGATCCGCTACGGGGCCCTGGTGGACTTCCACGTCCTGGACACGCGGCAGTACCGCAGCGACCAGGCGGACCAGGACAACAACGAGGTGCGGTGGGACCCCAGCAGGACGCTGCTCGGGGAGCGGCAGGAGCAGTGGCTCGTCGACGGCATGGTGTCCTCGACCGCGGCCTGGAACGTCGTCGCACAGCAGAGCAGGGTCGCCGAGATCGACAACGTGGTAGGCCCCGGAGAGAGCTACGGCAGCGACAACTGGGACGGCTACGCCCACTCCCGCACCGAACTCTTCGATGCCGTGCACGAGCACGGAATCGGCAACCTCGTCATCGTGTCGGGCGACGCCCACCGCAACACGGCCTCGGACCTGAAACCCCGGTTCAAGGACGAGAGCTCCCCGGTCGTCGGGGCCGAGTTCCTCGGCACCTCGATCTCCTCGGGTGGCGACGGCGCCGACATCACCCCGAGTGCGCGTCGACAGCTCGCCGAGAACCCGCACCTGCGCTTCTACAACCAGCGCCGTGGCTACCAGCGGTGCGCGGTGACGGCTGACGAGCTCCGCACCGACTACCTGGTCGTACCTCACGTGACCTCCCCCGGAGCGCCTCTGGTCACGCGTGCCGTCGGCTACGTGGAGAACGGACGTCCCGGGATCGCGGCGATGGAGGACAAGACCGTCGTGTGACGTGGTGACCGGTCGCCCGTCACCCCCGCAGCCGCAGACCGCGCGGTGTCGCGTGGAAGCCGGCGCTCTCCAGCGCCCGGGCCAGCGGGTGGTCGCCGCGCAGGACGCCCTCGCCGTCGGTGCGCTGCACCGTCAGCCGGCCGAGGGCACCGTCGCGAACCGCCAGGGCGAGGGCGTCGGCGGCGGCCTGCAGGACGGCCTCGTCGTCGGTCCACGACAGCAGCGACCGGCCGCCGCGCTCGACGTAGAGCGCCAGCTCGCCGTGCACGAGGACGACGAGGGCGCCGGCCTTGCGCCCGGGTCTGTGCCCGGACGAGCCGGGCTGCTCGCGCTCCGGCCACGGGAGGGCGGCGCCGTAAGGGTTGGCGGGGTCGGCCGCGGCGAGCACCACGGTGCCTGTCCCCTCGGGGTTGCGCACGTGTCCCCGGCGCGCCGGACGGTCGTCGCCGACGGGCCGGCTCGTGGCCCGCAGCCGGTCGACGGCGCCCGGCGTCGCGAACTGCGACGCACCGAGACCTTCGACGAAGTACCCACGACGCACCCGGCCCGCCTCCTCCATCGCGGCGAGCACCCGGTACACGGCGGCGAAACCGCCCGGCACGCGCTCGGCGGCGACGCTGCCCCGGGTGACCACCCCGTACCGGTCGAGCAGCACCTCGGCGACGGCGTGGGCGCGCACGGTGGCGTCCGGCTCGGTCGCGGGCAGCATCGACCAGCGGCCCGCGGCCGCCGGGGGCCCCTGGCGGGACGGCAGCGCCGGGCGCCCGGCGCGCAGCCCGGCGCGCAGCTCGGCCCGCGGCCGGGCGTAACGCGTTCGCGGCGCGGCGCGGCGGGCGCGGTGCGCGGTGCGGCCCCCGGCGAGCCTGGCGCGCAGCGGCGCCAGGGTGTCGTTGCTGACGTGCCCGGCCCACAGCAGGTCCCACAGCGTCTCGGTGAGGGCGGCGTCGTCCGTCGAGCCGACGGCGTCCGAGAGCGCGCGGAAGAAGTAGGCGCCGCCGCCGGCGAGCGCGTCGAGGACGGCGCGGTGCTGCTCGTTCGGCTCGAACGCCGGGTCGGGCCCGGGCAGGGTGAGCGGCGCGGTGTCGGCGAGGTGCAGCGACACCCAGCCGTCGTCGCCGGGCAGCGCGCCGTGCCCGCACCAGAGGACCTCGCCCGCCGCGGTGAGCTCGTCGAGCAGGGAGGGGGAGTAGCCGTCGACGCGGACGGGCAGCACCAGGGACTCCAGCCCGCTGGCGGGCAGCACCGCCCCCGCGAGCTGCTCGACCACCCGCAGCACGCCGTCCACGCCGCGCAGCCGGCTCCGCGGCGCGGCGCCGACCCCCTGCCACGACGGCAGGAACGTCGCCAGGTCCCGCGGCGGCACCGGCTCCACCTCGGCGCGCAGCGCGGCGAGCGACCGTCGCCGCAGGACGCGCAGCACCTCGGCGTCGCACCAGTCGGTCACCCCGGCGTGCTCGTCGAGCGCACGCCGCGACTCCGGGGGCAGCAGGTCGCCGGAGACCACCCGGCCGGCGCGCTCCAGCCGGTTGAGCGCGTCGGTGACCACCGCGACCCCGAGCCCGAGGCGGTGGGCGACCGTCGCGGCGGTGAACGGCACGTGCGTCCGGGCGTACCGCGCGACGAGGTCGCCGACCGGGTCCGGCACCGGGGCGGTGAACGCCACCGGGACGCCCACCGGCAGCGCCGTGCCGAGCGCGTCGCGCAGCCGGCCGGCGTCCTCGATCGCCGCCCACCGGTCGCCGCCGGCGACACGCACGCGGATCACGCGTCGCGCCTGCTCCAGCGCGACCAGCCACGCGGGGGCGTCCGCCCCGTCGACCGACCGCTCACCGACCTCGGCGCTCGACAGCGGGCCGAGCACGCGCAGCAGGTCGGCGACGTCCTCGGCGTCCCGTGCACGGCGTCCCTCGGCGAGCCGTTGCAGCTCGGCGTGGGTGCGCGCGACCGCCTCGGGGTCCAGCAGGTCCGACAGCGCCGCGCCCTCGCCGCGGCCGAGCAGCTCGGCGAGCAGCGAGGGGTCGAGGGTCAGGGCGGCCGCGCGCCGCTCGGCGAGCGGGGAGTCGCCCTCGTAGAGGAACTGCGCGACGTAGCCGAACAGCAGCGAGCGGGCGAACGGGGACGGCTGCTCGGTGGTCACCTCGACGACCCGCACCCGGCGGGACGCGAGGTCGCGCATCAGCTGCACCAGACCGGGGACGTCGAACACGTCCTGCAGCACCTCGCGCACCGTCTCCAGCACGATCGGGAACGAGGGGTACCGGCTCGCCACCTCGAGCAGCTGTGCGGCGCGCTGCCGTTGCTGCCACAGCGGCTGTCGCCGGTCGGGCCGGCGTCGGGGCAGCAGGAGGGCGCGGGCGGCGCACTCGCGGAAGCGCGCCGCGAACAGCGCCGACCCGCCGAGCTGGTCGGTGACGAGCTGCTCGACGTCCTCGGGGTCGAAGGCGATGGTGTCCGCGACGTCGGGCGCCGCGCCGCCGTCGAGCTCGAGGTCGGGCAGGCGCAGCACCAGCCCGTCGTCGGCGGGCATGGCCTGCACGTCGACGCCGTAGCGCTCCTGCATGCGGGCGGCGACGGCCAGCGCCCAGGGGGCGTGCAGCTGCGCGCCGAAGGGCGAGTGGACGACGACCCGCCAGTCACCGAGCTCGTCGCGGAAGCGCTCGACGACCAGCGTCCGGTCGTCCGGCACGTGGCGCGTCGCCTCGACCTGCTCACGCAGGTAGGCGAGCAGGTTGTCGGCGGCCCACTCGTCCAGACCGGCCTCCCGGACCCGCGCGCGCGCCGCGTCGTCGTCCATCGCCACGACCTCGCGCACGAAGGCGCCGACGGCGCGGCCCAGCTCGGCAGGCCGGCCCAGGGCGTCACCGTGCCAGAACGGCAGCCGGCCGGGCAGGCCCGGGGCGGGTGTGACGAGCACCCGGTCGTGCGTGATGTCCTCGATGCGCCACGTGCTGGCGCCCAGCGTGAAGACGTCGCCGACGCGCGACTCGTAGACCATCTCCTCGTCGAGCTCGCCGACCCGCCGGCCCGGACCCTCGCCGGTGGCGAGGAAGACCCCGTACAGGCCGCGGTCGGGAATGGTGCCGCCGCTGGTCACGGCGAGCCGCTGCGCGCCGGGGCGGCCGGACAGCGTGCCGGTCACCCGGTCCCACACGACCCGCGGCCGCAGCTCGGCGAACTCGTCGCTGGGGTAGCGGCCCGACAGCATGTCGAGCACCGACTCCAGGACGCCGCGGGTGAGCGTCGCGAAGGGAGCGGCCCGACGGGCCGTCTCGAGCAGCTCGTCGACGTCCCAGTCGTCCATCGCCGTCATCGCGACCACCTGCTGCGCGAGCACGTCCAGCGGGTTGGCGGGCACGTGCAGGGCCTCGATCTGCGCGGCGCGCATCCGCTCGGTGACCACGGCCGTCTGCACCAGGTCGGCGCGGTACTTCGGGAAGACGACGCCGCGGCTGACCGCCCCGACCTGGTGACCGGCCCGCCCGACCCGCTGCAGCCCGCTCGCCACGCTGGGCGGCGACTCGACCTGCACGACGAGGTCGACGGCGCCCATGTCGATGCCCAGCTCCAGGCTGGACGTCGCGACCACGGCGGGCAGGCGACCCGACTTCAGGTCGTCCTCGATGAGCGCCCGCTGCTCCTTGCTCACCGACCCGTGGTGCGCCCGCGCCAGCACGGCAGGCGCGCCCGTCGAGGCCCCGGCCTGCGCCATCACCTGGGCCGGCGCGGTCTCCCCGGGGGAGGGCAGCCGCTGCTCCTGCCGCTCGGCCCACACCTCGTTCAGCCGGGCCGTGAGGCGCTCGGCCAGCCGGCGCGAGTTCGCGAACACCAGCGTGGAGGTGTGCTGGGCGACGAGATCGGTGACCCGCTCCTCGACGTGCGGCCAGATCGACGTCCGCCGCTCGGCGCCGGCCGCCAGGCCGGTCAGGTCGTCGGTCACCTGGCCCAGCTCGCCCATGTCGGGCACCGGGACGACGACCTGCACCTCGATGCGCTTCTCCGACGGCGGCTGCACGACCGTCACCTGCCGCCCGCCGTCCCCCGGTGCCCGCGTGCCGGCGAGGAACCTGGCGACGTCCTCGACCGGGCGCACCGTCGCCGACAGCCCGATGCGCTGCGCGGGTCGCTCCAGCAGCGCGTCGAGCCGCTCCAGCGACAGCGCCATGTGCGCCCCCCGCTTCGAGCCGGCCAGCGCGTGCACCTCGTCGACGATCACCGTCTCGACCCCGGCGAGCACCTCGCGCGCGCGAGAGGTCAGCAGCAGGAACAGCGACTCCGGTGTGGTGATGAGGACGTCGGGCGGGGTGCGGGTGAGCTGCCGGCGCTCGTCGGCGGGTGTGTCCCCGGACCGGACGGCGACCCGGACGTCGGGCACCTGGTGGCCCAGGCGCGTGGCGGCGCGGCGGATGCCGGTCAGCGGCGAGCGCAGGTTGCGCTCGACGTCGGAGGCGAGCGCCTTGAGCGGCGAGACGTACAGCACCCGGCAGCGGTGCTCGCGGTCCGGCGGCGGCGGCGCGGTGGCGATGCGGTCCAGCGCCCACAGGAACGCCGACAGCGTCTTGCCGGAGCCGGTGGGGGCCACGACGAGCGCGTGGTCGCCCGCCGCGACCGCCTCCCAGGCACCCTGCTGGGCCGCGGTGGGCGCGGCGAACGCCCCGCGGAACCAGTCGCGGGTCGCGGGGGAGAAGCGGTCGAGGACGTCCGGCACGAGCGCGATTGTCACCCGCGGGTCCGACAACCGCGCCCCGTCGGCCTTCTCGGTCTCCCCGGCGTCGCGGGCGGCCCGGCGAGCGGCTGCGCCATACTCGCCGGTCATGCGCGGCATCATCCTGGCCGGCGGCACCGGCACCCGGCTCCACCCCATCACGCAAGGGGTCAGCAAGCAGCTGGTGCCCGTGTACGACAAGCCGATGATCTACTACCCCCTGTCGACCCTGCTGCTCGCCGGCATCCGCGACGTCCTCGTCATCACCACGCCGCACGAGGCGGAGGCCTTCGTCCGGCTGCTCGGGGACGGCTCCCAGTTCGGTGTCTCGATCCGGTACGCCCCGCAGCCGGAGCCGCAGGGGCTGGCCCAGGCGTTCGTCATCGGCGCGGACTTCGTCGCCGGGGACACCTCGGCGCTGATCCTCGGCGACAACATCTTCTACGGGCAGGGTCTGGGCCTGCAGCTGCAGCGGTACCAGGACGTCGACGGGGCGGCGATCTTCGCCTACTGGGTGCCCGACCCCACCGGCTACGGGGTGGTGGAGTTCGACGCCGACCGCAAGGCGCTGTCGCTGGAGGAGAAGCCGTCCCGTCCCCGCAGCAACTACGCCGTCCCGGGCCTCTACTTCTACGACTCCGACGTCGTGGAGATCGCCCGGTCGCTGCGCCCCTCGGCGCGGGGCGAGTACGAGATCACCGACGTGAACCGCACCTATCTCGAGCAGGGCCGCCTCTCGGTGCAGGTCCTCGCACGAGGGACGGCGTGGCTGGACACGGGCACGTTCGACTCGCTGCACGACGCGGGCACGTTCATCCGCACCGTGGAGCACCGGCAGGGACTGAAGATCGGCGCGCCGGAGGAGATCGCGTGGCGGCGAGGCTTCCTCACCGACGACGAGCTGCGGGAACGCGCGGTCCGGTTGACGACGAGCGGATACGGGCGGTACCTGCTCGGGCTGCTCGAGAACCCGGACCTCGACTCTCCGCGTCTGACGGCGCCCTCCTGAGCTGCGTCGTCCGGTCGGACGGCGTCAGCGGCGTGCCAGCTGCGCGCGCGCCTTCAACGGTTCCCACCAGCCGCGGTGGTCGGCGTACCACTGCACCGTCTCGCGCAGCCCGGAAGCGAAGTCGACGCGAGGCTCGTAGCCCAGCTCGTTGCTGATCTTGGTGATGTCCACGCTGTAGCGCAGATCGTGCCCGGGGCGGTCGGCGACACGGCGGACGCGGTCCCAGCCCGCACCGCACGCCTCCAGCAGCAGCCGCGTCAGCTCGCGGTTCGTCAGCTCGGTGCCACCACCGATGTTGTAGACCTCTCCGGCGCGGCCCCCGGTCAGCACGCAGTGGATGGCACGGCAGTGGTCGTCGACGTGCAGCCAGTCGCGCACGTTCTCCCCCTCGCCGTAGAGCGGGACCGTGCCACCGTCCAGGAGGTTCGTGACGAACAGCGGAATGAGCTTCTCGGGGAACTGGTAGGGGCCGTAGTTGTTGGAGCACCGCGTGACGACGACGTCGAGGCCGTGCGTGCGGTGGTAGGCCCGGGCGAAGAGGTCGCTGGAGGCCTTGGAGGCGGAGTACGGGGAGTTCGGCTGCAACGGCTGTTCTTCCGACCAGCTGCCCTCGGCGATCGACCCGTACACCTCGTCGGTGGACACGTGGACGAACCGCCGGATCTCGTGGTGCAGCGCCGAGTCCAGCAGGGTCTGGGTCCCGACGACGTTGGTCACCACGAAGTCGGCGGCCCCGAGGATGGACCGGTCGACGTGGCTCTCCGCGGCGAAGTGCACGACGGTGTCCACCGTCGCCATCAGCCCGTCCACCAGGGCCCGGTCGAGGATGTCGCCCTCGACGAACCGCAACCGGGTGTCGTCGCGCACCGGCTCGAGGTTGGCGACGTTGCCGGCGTAGGTGAGCTTGTCGAGGACGGTCACCTGCTCCGGCACCTGCAGGCCCCAGGCCGTGCCCAGCACGGACCGGACGTAGTGGCTGCCGATGAAGCCCGCCCCACCGGTGACGAGAACCCTCACGAGACCTCCTGTCGTGGCGCACGCATCCGCGCCTCCAGGTCGTGCGCGGTCATCGCGACACCGACGGCGAAGGGCGTCCTGGCGAGGTGGTCCAGCTCGGGCCACGTCATCGAGCGCAACCGCAGGTCGCGTGCCTGCACCCGGGCCAGGTCGGACGTCGCCACCAGGACGGGCGGTCGGCGACGAAGGATGCGACGGGACTGGGCGAGCACGTCGCCGATCGTGTGGCTGATCCCCGAGGCCAGCACCTTGACGGTCACCAGCTCGCCGCTGGTGCGCGCCCGGTCGCGGAGCCCGGCCAGACCCGTGGTCGCCATCGCCGCGGCGTCCGTGACCACGAGGTAGTCGCGCCGGGTGTCCAGGGACACGTACACCGACATCGGCTGCCCGGTGATGGCGGCGCGGCACACCTGGGTCACCAGACCCTGCGCCTTGTCGAGCCGCTGACCCGGGCCGAAGAGGTTGGCGAACCGCCCGAGCAACGCCGGCATCTCCGTCCGCTGCGCCGCCTCGACGAGCCGCTGCTCCATCGCGAGCTTGGTGTGGCCGTAGGTGCCCAGTGGCCGCGGTTCCGTGCTCTCGTCGAACGGAGGTGGTGACGAGCCGGCGTACAGCCCCCCCGCGGACGAGGCGAGGAAGAACGCTCCTGCTCCGCCGTCGAGGCGGTGCCCGGCGAGGTCGGCGAGGAACCCGGTGAAGACGTCCAGCTCACCCTCGAGCTGCTGCGGGGAGGTGGCGACCACCCCCGCCCCGGCACACCAGGCCACGTCCCACGGGCCGCCCGCGGCCAGGTCGGCCAGCTGTTCGAGGCCCTCGCGCAGGGTCGCGCGGGCGGCCCCGGGGTCGTGCCACGGCACGCGGCTGCGCAGCACCGGTCGGCCGGCACTCTCCAGCCGCGCCGCGACCTGGCGACCCAGGAGGCCTCCGGACCCGATCACCCAGGCCGGTGCCGGGCTCGTCACCGTGAGGCCCGGTCGGCCTGCCGCCGAGCCGGGAGCCGCCCCAGCGGGCCCGTGGTCGGGTCCTGGACGATGAGGTACAGCGGCTTGCCCATCGCCATGTTCACCGCTACCCCGAGGTACTCGGCCACGACGCCGAGCGCGAAGAGGATGACCCCGGTGGAGAGCAGGACGACGACCATCGTCGACGTCCACCCGGGAATGACCACGAGGCCGAGGACCCGGGTGACCACGAGGACGAGAGCCACGAGCAGGCCGACGACCGCGAACACCGCGCCGACGATGCTGACGTAGCGCAACAGGCGCGTCCCGCTCGTCAGCACCATCCGCCAGAAGTGCGACAGCAGCGTCCTCGTGCTGTACCCGGACCGCCGCTCGCCCTCGGCTCGCAGCTCGACAGGGCAGGTGGCGACGGTTCCGGCGACCCAGCTCAGCGCGACGTCGAGGTAGACACCGGCGCCGGCGTAGGCCGCCACGCTGCGCGCGAGCTCGCCGAGCACGAGCCGGTAGCTGTGGAAGTCGGCTGCCGTCCGGCCCCCGACCAGCAGGTCGATGACCCTCTTGGACAACCGCGACGTGACGTTGCGGAACCAGCCGTGCGGGGCGGGGGTCGTGGGTCGCGCGTACACCACGTCGGCCCGTCCGGCCATCGCCACGTCGAGCATGGCAGGGACGAACGCCGGGTCGTGCTGGCCGTCCTCGTCCATGGTGACCACCCAGTCACCGCCGGACGACGCCATGCCGGCGAGGGTCGCGGCGTGCTGACCGAAGTTGCGGCTGAGCCATACCGGGCGGACGACGGTGAGCTCGCCGGCGAGGCGGCGGATGACCTCGTCGGACGCATCGGGACCGCGGTCGTGGACGAGGAGGATCTCGCTGACCGCGGCGAGGTGACCGGCGGGGGTCTCGAACACCTCGCACAGCGGCAGCACCTCCCGGACGACGGCATCGAGCGTTCGCTCGCCCCCGTACACCGGGACGACCACCGAGATGCTGTGGACGGGGGCCTCCGCCGATCCCGAAGCCGGTGTCACCTCGGCGACTATAGTGCGGGGGCCGTGGAGCCCGGGGCAGCCGACGCGCACGACAGACGGGAGCCGGTTGCGGTGGATCCGAGCAGTGTCGGCCTCTCCGGCGCCCTGCGTCTGGTCCGGGACCAGCGGGTCGCGTTCGTCCTGGTCGGCGCCGGCAACACGCTGCTCTCGCTGGTCTGGTTCGCCCTGGCCTACCAGCTGCTCGGTCGAGCTATCGGCTACATGGGGGCCCTGGTCGTCGCCTACGTCCTCGGCGTCCTCTGCGGTTTCGTCCTGCACCGGACGTTCGTGTTCCGCGTCCGAGGACGGGTGTGGGGCGACCTCGTCCGCTTCACGAGCGTCCACGTGGGGGCACTCGCGGCCAACGCGGCGATGCTGCCGCTGGCAGTCGAGGTGGCCGGTCTCCCCGTCGTCCCCGCTCAGGCGCTGGTCATGGTCGTGACCGTGGTGGGGAGCTACCTCGGGCACCGCTGGTTCTCGTTCCGGCGGGCGGGCGCGGCCTGAGGCGTCACCGCTCCGCGGCGAGGAAGACCGACGAGCCGAACGGCAGGTCCCGGCGGCGGCTCAGCAGCGCCCGGTCGACTCGGCAGAGGGCCAGCAGGACCCTCTCGACCGGCGGTGGCACCGACGGCAGCGTCACGACCCCGTCGTCGACGGGGTTCGAGTCGACCCGGCCGGCCCGCTCGGCGAGACGACTGCGGACCCGGTCCAGCGCGAAGAACGGGAACACTCCCGTGAAGGCGTACGTGGCCCGGTTCACCCGCAGACCGGCCGCCGTCACTGCGGCCACGAGTCGGGGGCGCGTGTAGCGCCGGTGGTGGCCGTTGACGTCGTCGAAGCGCGTCCAGGCCCACTCGTAGGCGGGGACGGCGAGCAGGAGCCTGCCACCCGGCTTGAGCACGCGCCGCAGCTCCTGCAGGGCCCGGCTCTCCGGCTCGCAGTGCTCGATGACGTCGAAGGCCGCCACGACGTCGAAGGTCGCGTCCGCGAAGGGAAGTGCTAGGGCGGACCCGCAGACGCCCTGCCCACGAAGGCCCCGCCGGTCGACGTCCAGGCTGACGTGCCGCCCGTACCGGCGCATCCACCCGACGCTCGGGCCGTCGGCGCTGCCCACGTCGAGCACCAGGTCGGGGGCGCCGACGTACCGCTCGAGCGCGGCCTGCAGCAGGCCGGCTCTCGCGCGGTACCACCAGTAGCCGGGCTCCTTGATGGAAGCCGACCCGGCGCCCGTTGCCGCGGTCATCGCCGCACCCTAGCGGCGGAGCCGGGAGGTGCCGCGTCGGGGCGCGCCGCGGCAGCCGTGCGTGCGATGCTGACCGGCGTGCGGCACTCGGACTTCTGGCGGCTGATGGACGACGAGTTCGGCGCCGGCTACGCGCGGACCCTGGCGGGCGACCAGGTCATCTCCGCGCTCGGCGACCGGACGGCGAGCGAGGCGCTCGCGGCCGGTGTGCCGCCCCGCGACGTGTGGGTGGCGGTCTGCGACCACATGCACGTGCCGCCCGAGCGGCGGCTGGGCATCGACCCGGGGGCGAAACGGCGGGTCAGGGGATGACCGGACGCCGGACCCGCCGGCGCGACGAGCGCGCGGACGTCGTGGTCGACTGCCTGCGGGAGGCGTTCAGCGACCTCATGGAGGCGGACCCGGCCGCGTTCCGCACCAAGTTCCGCAAGATGGCCCGGGACCCGTTCGCGTTCTACCGCGGCAGCGCGTCGGTGTTCTACCGCGACCTCGCCGGCGGCGGCTCCTTCGGGGAGTCGGACGAGCGGTGGGCGGGCGGCGCGGCGTCCCGCGTGTGGATCCAGGGGGACCTGCACTGCGAGAACTTCGGCACCTACCTCGACTCCGACGGGCGCCTGGTGTTCGACGTCAACGACTTCGACGAGGCGTACGTCGGGCCCTGGACCTGGGACCTGCGTCGCTTCGTGGCGAGCCTGGCGCTGCTCTGCTGGCAGAAGGCCCTGCCCGACGAGGTCATCGACGAGATGGTGTCGACCTACGTGCGCGCCTACGTCGACCACGTGCACCACTACGTCGAGGCGGCCGACGACACCGAGTGGGCCCTGACGCTCGACACCGCCCGCGGGCACGTGCTGGAGACGCTGCAGGCCGCCAAGCTGAGCACGCGGTTCGGGCTGCTGGAGTCGGTCACGGTCGTCGACGACTACCGCCGCACCTTCGCCTCACGGGCGGGTGTGCGCCGCCTCGAGGACGACGAGCTCCAGCGGGTGCTCGCGGCGTTCGCCGCCTACGTCGACACGATCCCGGAGTCGAAGAAGGCGACGACGGTGATGTTCGACGTCCTCGACGTCGTCGGCAAGGCCGGCTTCGGCATCGGCAGCGCCGGGCTGCCGGCCTACAACGTGCTCATCGAGGGCTTCAACCAGGCGCTCGACAACGACGTCGTCCTGACCATGAAGCAGGGCAACGCGGCCGCGCCCGGGCGGGTGGTCACCGACCAGCGGGTCCACGACTTCTTCCGGCACCACGGCCACCGCACGGTGCTCTCCGAGCGCTCGCTGCAGGCGCACGCCGACCGCTTCCTCGGCTGGACCGAGGTGGACGACGTGGGGTACGTCGTCAGCGAGTTCTCGCCCTACGAGCTGGACGTCGACTGGGGCGACGTCAACGAGCCGGACGAGATGGCCCTGCTCGTCGAGCAGCTCGGCCGGGCGACCGCCAAGATCCACTGCGTCGCGGACGACGACAGCGACCACGACCTCGTCGACGTCAGCGTCGAGATGGAGGTCGCCGAGCGCGTCGGGGACGACGTCGACGGGCTCGTGGAGGACCTGCGCACCTTCGCCCACGCCTACGCCGAGCAGGTGCGCACCGACCACCGGCTCTTCGTCGACTCGTTCCGGGGCGGGGCGTTCGCCCGCGTCGCCCCCACGACGTGAGCACCGTCACCGAGGTGTCGTCGCTCGCGACGGTGCAGCGACGGACCGTGCGGGTGCTGGTCGCGTCCAACGTCCTGGGCGGGGTCGGCGTCGCGAGCGGTATCGCCGTCGGCGGTCTGCTCGCCGAGCAGGTGTCCGGCTCCACGTCGCTCGCCGGCCTGGCCCAGACCGGCACCGTGCTCGGCGCCGCGCTGCTCGCCCTGCCGCTCATCCGGGTGGCGGACGCCGTGGGGCGTCGCGGCGCGCTGGCGCTCGGCTACGGTCTCGGCCTGGCCGGGGCCGTGCTCGCGGTCACCGCAGCGGTGCTGTCCTGGTTCTGGCTGCTGCTCGTGGCCACGGTGCTGTTCGGCGGCGGGACGGCCTCCAACCTGCAGGCCCGGTACGCCGCCACGGACGCCGCGACCGAGGTGGCCCGCGGCCGCGCCCTGTCGGTGGTCGTCTGGGCGACCACGGTGGGCGCCGTCGCGGGGCCGAACCTCTCGGGTCTCGGCGGGTCGCTGGGCCGCGCGCTCGGCGTCCCGCCGCTCGCGGGGCCGTTCCTGTTCTCGGTGGTGTCGTTCGGCACCGCCGCGACGGCCGTGCTGTTGCTCCTGCGTCCCGACCCGTTACGGACGGTGCGCGCAGCGCACGCCGTGCGCGAGGGCGCCGTCCGGCCGGCCCGGCCACGGCTCGCGGAGACCCTGCGCGCCGTGGCCACCCGCCCGCGGGCGCGGCTGGGGCTGGCCGCGGTGACCGTCGGCCACGCGGTGATGGTGGGCGTGATGGTGATGACGCCGGTCCACCTCGGTCACCACGGCGCGACGCTCACCGTCGTCGGTGTGGTGATCAGCCTCCACGTCGCCGGCATGTACGCGCTGAGCCCGGTGATGGGGTGGCTGGCGGATCGCGCCGGCCGGGTGGCCACCATCGGCGTCGGGCTCGGGGTGCTCGCGGCGTCCGTCGTCGTCGGTGCGCTGGCGCCACCGCAGGACCACGCGCTCGTGGGCTTGTCGCTGTTTCTCCTCGGCGTGGGGTGGTCGGGCACCCTGGTGGGCGGGTCGACGCTGCTGTCCGAGTCGGTGCCGCCCGAGGTGCGGACCGCCGTGCAGGGAACGTCGGACCTCACGATGGGCCTGGCGGGCGCCCTCGCCGGCGCCCTCGCCGGGCCGGTGCTGGCGTGGGGAGGGTTCACGGTGCTCACCTGGTGCGCCGGTGCCCTGCTGGTGCCGGTGGTCGTGCAGGCCCTGCTCGTGCGTCGCGCGGCGCCCGGGGCGGCGACGTCGGGGCCGGCCCGACTCAGCAGGAGTGGGCGTGCCAGCCGGTGATGCCGCGGTGCATGCCCGGGTTGTGGTCCCCGTCGAGCCCCGTCGTGCGTGCGCACTCGGAGACGTGCTGGCCGAAGGCCGGCTGCGGCGCGGGCGCGGCCGCAGCCGGGGGTGCCAGGACGATCCCCAGGGCCGCGGGTGCCAGGACCGCCACCACGATCGATCGCGTGATCATCTTCTCCCGCCTCTCCGCCGGTCGACTCACTCCTACCACCACCTGGGGACGGTGCGCGACCGTCCGGGGCCGGCATTCACGGAACCTTGACGGGAGCACAACCCCTTCGCGGCCCGTCGGTGGGGCGGACTAGCGTCGGGTGACGTGCGACAGGCCACGGGGGAGACGGCGGACGGGTCCCGTCCGCAGGCACGTCAGACGGGAGGGCCGGTGAGGCACTCGGACGTCCTGATCGAGGCGCGCGGCCTGACCAAGAGGTTCGGCGACGTCACCGCGGTCGACGCCATCGACGTCCAGGTGCACCGCGGTGAGGCCTTCGGCTTCCTCGGGCCGAACGGGGCCGGCAAGTCCTCGACCATGCGGATGGTCGGCTGCGTGTCCCCGCCGACCGAAGGCGAGCTGCGGATCCTCGGCATGGACCCGCGGACCCACGGACCGGCGATCCGGGCCCGGCTCGGCGTCGTCCCGCAGCGGGACACCCTCGACGAGGAGCTGACCGTCGAGGAGAACATCCTCGTCTACGGGCGCTACTTCGGGCTGTCGCGACGGCTGGTCAGGGAGCGGGCGGCCGAGCTGCTCGCCTTCGCCCAGCTCACCGAGCGGGCGTCGGCGAAGGTCGAGCCGCTGTCGGGCGGCATGAAGCGTCGGCTGACGATCGCGCGGTCGCTGGTCAACGCACCGGAGATCCTGCTGCTCGACGAGCCCACGACCGGTCTGGACCCGCAGGCCCGGCACGTGCTGTGGGACAGGCTCTTCCGGCTCAAGCGCTCCGGGGTCACGCTCGTCCTGACGACGCACTACATGGACGAGGCCGAGCAGCTCTGCGACCGGCTCGTCGTGATGGACCACGGCCGGATCGTCGCCGAGGGGTCGCCACGCTCCCTCATCGAGCGCTACTCGACCCGCGAGGTGCTCGAGCTGCGTTTCCCCGTCGACGACCACGCTCCGCTCGCGGGCTCGGTCGAGGGCCTCGGCGAGCGCATCGAGGTGCTGCCCGACCGGCTGCTGCTGTACACCGACGACGGGGACGCCGCGACCGCCGCCGTCCACCAGCGGGGCGTCCAGCCGCTGTCCAGCCTCGTGCGGCGCTCCACGCTCGAGGACGTCTTCCTGCGGCTCACCGGCCGCACCCTGGTCGACTGATGGCGGCGTCGACGGTCGCGGCGGCGCCGGGGCCGCCACCGCGCGAGGGGCGGCTGTGGGACCGGGCGCTGGCCTACTGGGCGCTCAGCTACCGGCGCACCTGGCGGGGCTCGGTGTTCTCGGGGTTCCTCTCCCCGCTGTTCTTCCTGGCCTCGATGGGCTTCGGGCTGTCGACCCTCGTCGACCGGGACGGCGAGGCGCTCGGCGTGCCTTACCTCCTCTTCGTCGCGCCCGGCGTCCTGGTCGCGACGGCGATGCAGACCGCGGTGGGCGAGTCGACCTGGCCGGTGATGGGTGCGATCAAGTGGCAGCGGCAGTACCACGCGATGCTCGCCGCCCCCCTGGGCGTCACCGACGTCCTCGTCGGGCACCTGGTCTACGTGGCGTTCCGGGTGGCGGTGACGAGCGCGGTGTTCCTGCTCGTGGCGGGCGCGCTCGGCGCGCTCGCGTCCTGGTGGGCGGTGCTGGCCCTGCCGGTCACCGTCGTGTGCGGCATGGCCTTCGCCGCCCCGGTCTTCGCCTTCTCCGCGCGCACCGAGAACGACGCCGGCTTCAACGTGCTGTTCCGGTTCGTCGTCATGCCGTTGTTCCTCTTCTCCGGCACGTTCTTCCCGCTCAGCCAGCTGCCGGCGGCCCTCCACCCGGTGGCATGGGTCACGCCCCTGTGGCACGGGGTGGAGGCCGCGCGCTCGCTGTCGCTGGGGGAGGCGACGCCGCTCGCCGTGGCCGGGCACGTCGCCTTCATGCTCGCGTGGGTCGTGGGCGGCGTCTGGCTGGCCCGGCGCTCGTTCCGGTCGCGGCTGGTGGTGTGACGTGAGCACCCTGTCGACACCCACGATCGCCGGTCGCCTGGCCCGGGCGCTGCCCCTGCCGGCCGGAGCGGGGCTGGCGCGCACCCTCGTCGAGCGCAACCTCCGGGCGTTCCGCCGGGGGTGGGTGACCCTGGTGTCCGGGTTCTTCGAGCCCGTCTTCTACCTGTTCTCGCTCGGTGTCGGGCTCGGGGCGCTCGTCGGCCGGGTGACGACCGACTCGGGGGCGGCGGTGCCCTACGCGGCGTTCGTCGCCCCCGCGCTGCTGGCGACCTCGGCCATGAACGGCGCCGTCTACGACTCGACGTTCAACGTGTTCTTCAAGCTCAAGTACGCCAAGCTCTACGACTCGGTGCTCTCGACCCCGCTCGGACCACGCGACGTCGCCGTCGGCGAGATCTCCTGGGCGCTGCTGCGCGGCCAGGTGTACGCCGTCGCGTTCCTGCTCGTCACGGTCGGCGCGGGGCTCGTCGAGTCGTGGTGGGCCGTGCTGGCCCTGCCGGCCGCGACGCTCATCGGGTTCGCGTTCGCCGCCGTCGGCATGGCCGCCACGACCTACATGCGCAGCTGGGTGGACTTCGACTACGTGCAGCTGGCGATCCTGCCGATGTTCCTGTTCTCCGCCACGTTCTTCCCGCTGTCCACCTATCCCGACTCGCTGCAGTGGGTCGTCCGGGTCACGCCGCTGTACCACGGCGTCGCGATGGTGCGTGACCTCATGCTCGGCGAGGTCGCCGTCGGGATCCTGGGACACGTCGCGTACTTCGCCGTGATGGGACTGGTTGGTCTCGTGGTCGCGGCGCGGCGACTGGAGCGGCTGCTGCTGTCGTAGGCCTCTCGGGTCCCGGGCGCGGCGTCAGACGTCGACCGGGTGGCAGTCCGAGCCGCAGCCGGTCGGCCCGGGGGCGGATCCGGGTGCGGCCGGGCGGTGCAGGACGGCGGACGTCGGGCGCACGGTGAGCGACTCGTCGTCCGGCACCGCCTCCCCGTCGACGATGAGCGTGTAGCCGCCCGGGTCCGGCGGCGGGAAGGCGAGGGTCACGGCGGTGCGTGCCGACGCGTTCGCGCGGGTGCGCCGTCCCGGCTCCCGGACGACGAGACCGCCGTCGACGAGCACGGGGCTCACCGCGACCACGTGGGCGCGGCCGTCGTCGCCCACGGTGACGAGGTAGGCCCAGTCGCGGTCGCCAAGGGCCTGCGCCAGGTCGTCGAGTCGCACGGCGATGCTCATGCCGACACGGTAGGGGACCGGCGTGTCGCACCGGCGAGTCGAACAGGTGTACGTCTACGCTGTCCACAGGTCGAGGGTGTTCGTCACACCGTCCACAGGTTCGGCGGGGGCTCTCGGTGGTTGTCGGTGGCGGCCCCTAGCGTTCCCGGCGATGAAGAAGACACAGCCCCGGCGTCCGGCGCCGGCGACCAGAGGTGAGGCCATGCCAGCTCCAGCGGACCGTGAGAAGGCGCTCGACACCGCGCTCGCGCAGATCGACCGACAGTTCGGCAAGGGCTCCGTCATGCGCCTCGGCGACGACGTGCGTCCGCCCATCGAGGTGATCCCCACGGGCTCGATCGCCCTCGACGTGGCCCTCGGCATCGGGGGGCTGCCGCGCGGCCGGGTGGTGGAGATCTACGGACCCGAGAGCAGTGGAAAAACTACCGTTGCGTTGCATGCGGTAGCCAACGCCCAGAAGGCGGGTGGCATCGCCGCGTTCATCGACGCCGAGCACGCCCTCGACCCCGAGTACGCCAAGAAGCTCGGCGTCGACACCGACGCGCTGCTCGTGTCGCAGCCGGACACCGGGGAGCAGGCGCTGGAGATCGCGGACATGCTGATCCGCTCCGGCGCGCTCGACATCATCGTCATCGACTCGGTGGCCGCCCTCGTACCGCGGGCCGAGATCGAGGGCGAGATGGGCGACAGCCACGTCGGCCTGCAGGCGCGGCTGATGTCCCAGGCGCTCCGGAAGATCACCGGTGCGCTGAGTCAGTCGAAGACGACGGCGATCTTCATCAACCAGCTGCGCGAGAAGATCGGTGTCTTCTTCGGCTGCTTCTCCTACAACACCCGCGTGACCCTGGCGGACGGGACCCAGGAGAAGATCGGCAAGATCGTCAACCAGAAGATGGACGTCGAGGTGCTGTCCTACGACCCGGAGCAGAACGCGATCGTCCCGAAGCGGATCACGAACTGGTTCGACAACGGCAACGCCGAGCGGTTCCTGCAGTTCACCGTGGAGAAGTCGGGCGGCAACGGGAAGTCCCAGTTCGCGGCCACGGAGAACCACCTCATTCGTACTCCGGGTGGCTGGCGCGAGGCGGGCGAGATCATCGCCGGCGACCGGGTGATGGTCAGTGAGCCGGTCCGGCTGAGCGATCTGCAGTGGCAGGTGGTCCTCGGTGGGCTCATGGGGGACGGCAACCTGTCCCCCAACCCTCGCGGTCGGCACGGGGTCCGCTTCCGCATGGGACATGGGCCGCGTCAGGTCGACTACCTGGACTGGAAGGCATCGCTGCTCGGCAACATCCCGCAGTCGCGTTCAGAGCGGCCGAACGGCGCGGTGCACATCGACCTCACCCCGCTGCCCGAGCTCGCCGAGCTGCGCGAGGTGGTCTACTGGGGCGACGGGAAGAAACACCTCACCGAGGACGTCATCAAGGCGCTCACCCCGCTCGCGCTGGCCATCTGGTACATGGACGACGGGTGCTTCACCGTGCGGTCCAAGGGGCTGCAGGCACGGACCGAGGGCGGCAGTGGGCGCATCGAGATCTGCGTCGACGCGATGTCCCCGGCGTCCCGGCAGCGACTGGTGGAGTACCTGACCGACGAGCACGGGGTGGAGTGCTCGGTCCGCCAGCGCGGCGCACGCCAGCAGCACGTGCTGCAGATGAGCACCGAGGGATCGGCGCGTTTCCAGGAGATCGTCGCGCCGTACGTCCACCCGTCGATGGAGTACAAGCTGCTGCCCCGGCTGCGCGGCCGCTTCGCGGTGGAGTCGCGGTTCGTCGAGCAGCGGCTCCGTCCGGTGCCGGCGCGCGTGCTCGACGTCCACGTGAAGCCGCCCACGCGGTCGATGCGAAAGTTCGACATCGAGGTGGGCGGCACGCACAACTACTTCGTCGACGGGGTGATGGTGCACAACAGTCCAGAGACCACCACCGGCGGCAAGGCGCTGAAGTTCTACGCCTCCATTCGCATGGACGTCCGGCGGATCGAGACCCTCAAGGACGGCAGCGAGCCGGTCGGCAACCGCACCCGCATCAAGGTCGTCAAGAACAAGATGTCGCCCCCGTTCAAGCAGGCGGAGTTCGACATCCTCTACGGCGTCGGCATCTCCCGCGAGGGTGGCCTCATCGACATGGGTGTGGAGCAGGGCTTCGTGCGCAAGTCCGGCGCCTGGTACACCTACGACGGCGACCAGCTGGGTCAGGGCAAGGAGAACGCCCGCGGCTTCCTCCGCGACAACCCGGACCTCGCCGACGAGATCGAAAAGAAGATCAAGGAGAAGCTCGGCGTCGGCCCCCGCCTCGACAAGGAGGCCGACCCCGCCGCCCCGCCCGCCGCGGCTCCCGCCCCCGCCCGCAAGGGCGGCGCCAAGGCCCCCAAGGCGACGGATTCCTGACGGAAAACCCGGACCAGGGTGACGATTCACCATATGTGAGGAATGATCTCC
>JBKHXE010000158.1:0-28508 GCA_046566185.1 Actinomycetes bacterium
GGAAGCTAAGCCCAACAGCGCCGATGGTACTGCGCGGGAGACCGCGTGGGAGAGTAGGACGCCGCCGGACAACAACCACACGATGACGGCCACCCCACACCCCGGGGTGGCCGTCATCGCCATTTCCGGGCCACTTGTCCCCGTCAGCACCGCCTCGAAAGGCTTCCCAGATGCCAGCTGGACCGCGCGGCCCTCGCCGTGACGACAACCGCGGCGGCCCACGGCGCCGTCCCTCCGGTGGAGGCACCCCGCAAGGCAGATCGGGGACTGGTCGCCCGAGCGGTGGCCGCGACGACGGCGGTGAGCGGCGTGAGGACGACCAGCGTGGTGAGCGGCGTCGGGACGGTGACCAGCGCGGCGGACGGCAGCGCCGCGCGGGCGCTCCTGGCCGGTCCGGCGGGCCGACCGCCGGCGGCAGGTCGCAGGGACAGCCCGAGCCAGGCCGCAGCGACCGCCCGGGCGACCGCCGTAGCGACCGGGGCACCTCGGGTCGTGAGGATCGCGGCACGGTCGGCCGGCCTGCTCGGCAGGACCGTCGTCGAGGGGCAGATGGCGAGGAACGCAGTGGAGGTGTCCCGGGCGGAGACCGCCGGGACCGGCCGGTCAGCGGGGGGCGCCGCGGTGACGGGGCTCGCCGCCCGCAGCAGGGGCGCCCGCAGCAGGGTCGCGGCGCCGGCCCAACCGGATCCCGAGGTGCCGTGCCGCGCCGGCGCGACGCGGGCGACGAGCACGTCGACCGCGGCCCCCGCGTGCCCGACCCGGCCCTTCCGGACGACGTCACCGGCGCCGAGCTGGACCAGGAGGTGCGAGCGGACCTTCGGTCGCTCTCCAAGGAGGGGGCGTCCGCCGTGGCACGCCACCTCGTCATGGTCGCGCGCCTCGTCGACAGCGACCCGGAGCTGGCATGGCAGCACGCGCAGGCGGCGCGCCGCCGTGCCGGTCGGCTGGGCGCCGTCCGGGAGGCCGTGGGGCTGGCCGCATACCACGCCGGGCACTACGACGAGGCGCTGCGCGAGCTGCGCACCGCTCGCCGACTGACCGGCAACGACGTCCACCTGCCGGTGATGGCCGACTGCGAACGGGGCCTCGGCCGCCCGGAGCGGGCGCTGGCCCTGGCGTCGTCCGCCGACGCCAAGCGGCTGGACCGCGCCGGGCAGGTCGAGATGCGGATCGTCGCGGCGGGCGCGCGGATGGACATGGGCAACCCCGAGGCGGCGGTGGTGCTGCTGCGGCAGGCCGCCCAGAAGGCCCCGGCCTCCGCGCCGTGGCGGGCGCGGGTCTACTCGGCGCTCTCGGACGCCCTCGAGGCGTCCGGACGCCGCGCCGAGGCGCGCGAGTGGCTCGAGCGCGCCGCGGCGGCCGACCTCAGCGGCGAGACCGGTGCCTTCGAGCGGCTCACCGGTGAGTCGGGAGCCGAGGACGAGGTCATCGACCTCCTGGACGACGACGGGGACGGGCAGGAACGCGCCTGAGCGCCCCTGCCGTCGCGCCCCGCGCTCGTGCGTCGTACGGTCCCCGGCATGACCTCCACGCCTGAGACCCCCGAGGGGGGTCCGTACGAGTGGCTGCGCCGGGGGACGGAGCTGCTGGACCGCGGGGACGCCGCCGCCGCCGCGACGTTGCTGCGCCACGCGGCCGAGCGGGAGCCGCGGTCCGCCAGCGTCCTCGAGGCGCTCGGGCGGGCGCAGTACGACTCCGGCCAGGCGGCGGAGGCAGCCAGCACCTTCGGCCGCCTCGTGGAGCTCTCCCCGGACGCCGACTACGCCCGCTTCGGCCTCGGCGTGGCGCTCAGCAGGGTCGGCCGGTTCGAGGAGGCGGCCGAGCAGCTGGCTCTCGCGGTGGCGATGCGGCCGGACCGTGAGGAGTACGTGACCCGCCTGCGGCAGGTGCGCGCCACCCTGGCCGCCCGCCGGGAGCCGGGGACCCCGTGAGCGTCCTGCTGGACTGCGCCGCGCCCCTCGACGTCCACGACCGCCTGCTGCTCGACCTCGACGGTGTCGTCTACGTCGGCCCGGCGGCCGTACCGGGCGCGGTCGAGGCGCTGACCGGCGCGCACGAGCGGGGCCTGGTGCTGCGGTACGTGACGAACAACGCCTCGCGGACGCCGGCCGAGGTCGCCCGCCACCTGCGGGAGCTCGGTCTTCCGGGCGGCGACGACGAGGTGGTGACCGCCTCGCAGGCCGCCGCCCGGCTCGCCGTCGGCGCCGTCGGTCCAGGCGCTCCGGTGCTGGCGGTCGGCGGCCCGGGCGTGACCGCCGCCCTCGAGGCGGAGGGACTGACGGTCGTGACCTCCGCCGAGGACGGACCCGCGGCGGTCGTCCAGGGGTACGGCCCGGACGTCGGCTGGCGCCAGCTGGCCGAGGCGAGCTTCGCCGTCCAGGCCGGCGCGCTGTGGGTGGCCACCAACCTCGACACGACGCTGCCGACCCCGCGGGGCCTGGCGCCCGGCAACGGCTCCCTCGTCGCCGTCGTCCGGACCGCGACCGGAGCCGAGCCCGTGGTCGCCGGCAAGCCGGAGCCCGTCCTCTTCCGCCTCGCAGCCGAGGGCGCCCGGTCGCCGTTGGTGGTCGGCGACCGCCTCGACACCGACATCGGGGCGGCCAACGCGGCCGGCATGCCCTCGCTGCTCGTGCTGACCGGGGTGACCGCGCCCGCGGACCTCCTGCGTGCCGTGGCCGAGGAGCGGCCGCGGATGGTGGCGGCCGACCTGTCCGGCCTGGCGGAGCCGCACACGGCGCCGCGCGAGACCGCCGACGGCTGGACGTGCGGTGACGCCCGAGCCCGCCTGGTGTCGGGCGAGCTGCGCGTGGACGGCACCGGCCTGGACGCGCTGCGTGCCGCGTGCGCCGCGGCCTGGCAGGCCAGCGACGCCGGGACGGCGTGGACCGTCCCCGACGACGCTGTGCACGCGCTGCGGCCCGATGTCGCGGCCCGGCGGTAGCGTGACCTCCGACCAGGGCAGCCCGGCGACGACACCAGGAGCGACGTCAGTGACCGAGGAGGCGTTCCGGCGCGATCCGGAGACCGGGGACGTGGTGGAGACCGGCGACGACGCCGTCGACGCGGCACTCGCCGCCCTGCGCGCAGTCGACCCCGACGGGGCCCCCGGCGAGCACCTGCCGGTGCTGAGCGACGTCCACGAGGCCCTGCAGCAGCGCCTGGCCGCCGCCGCGGAGTGACGATGGTCCGACGTCAGCGGCTGGACGCCGAGCTGGTGCGTCGCGGCCTGGCCCGCTCGCGGCAGCACGCCGGCGAGCTGGTGGCGGCCGGCCGGGTGGCGGTGGGCGGCCGGCCCGCGACCAAGGTGGCGTCCCAGGTCGAGCTCGGGGCGGCGATCGAGGTCGCGGAGCCGCTGGCCGGTCCGGACTACGTCAGCCGCGGCGCCCACAAGCTCGCCGGCGCGCTCGACGCGTTCCCCGAGGTGGCCGTCGCGGGCCGCCGGTGCCTGGACGCCGGCGCCTCCACCGGCGGCTTCACCGACGTCCTGCTGCGCCGCGGCGCCGCGCACGTCGTCTGCGTGGACGTCGGCTACGGCCAGCTCGCCTGGTCGCTGCAGCAGGACGAGCGGGTCACCGTGCTGGACCGCACGAACGTGCGGGAGCTGGCCTCCGGCCAGGTCGCGCCGGCCCCGGAGCTCGTCGTCGCAGACCTGTCCTTCATCTCCCTGCGACTGGTGCTGCCTGCGCTGGCGGGGTGCGCGGCCTTCGAGGCGGACTGGCTGCTGATGGTCAAGCCGCAGTTCGAGGTCGGCCGTGAGCGGCTCGGCGCCGGCGGCGTCGTCCGCGATCCCGCCCTGCGGGCCGGGGCCGTGCGGGACGTCGCCCGCGCGGCGGCCGACGTGGGGCTGCGGGTGCAGGGGGTGGTCGCCAGCCCGCTGCCGGGACCGAGCGGCAACGTCGAGTACTTCCTGTGGCTGCGCCGCAGCACGGACCTGTCCTGGACCGACGACGAGGCGGCCAGGGTGGCGCAGCTGGTGGACCGTGCGGTGGACGAGGGCCCGTCGGGGGCCGAGCAGTGAGCCCTACCCGCCGGGTGCTCGTGCTGACGCACACCGGCCGCGACGAGGCGGTGCGAGCCACGGTCGAGCTCGTCGGGCGCCTCAGTGACGCCGGCCTCGAGCCGGTGATGCTCGCGCACGAGGCGACGGAGGTACCCGGGCTGCCGGCCGTCGCGACGGCGGACACGTTCGACGCCGTCGTGGGCGCCGAGCTGGCCGTCGTCCTCGGCGGCGACGGGACCGTGCTGCGGGCCGCCGAGACCGTGCGCGACCACCCCGTGCCGCTGCTGGGCGTCAACCTGGGGCACGTCGGCTTCCTCGCCGAGATCGAGCCCGACGACCTCGCCGACATGGTGCAGCGCATCGCCGACCGCTCCTACTCCGTCGAGGAGCGGATGACGCTCGACGTGACGGTGCGGCTGCGCGACGAGGTCCTCGGCCGGTCCTGGGCGATCAACGAGGCGTCCGTCGAGAAGGCGAACCGGGAGCGGATGATCGAGCTCGCCACCGAGGTCGACGGGCGGCCGGTGTCGACGTTCGGGGCGGACGGCGTGGTGATGGCGAGCCCGACGGGCTCGACCGCGTACGCGTTCTCCGCCGGGGGACCGGTCGTCTGGCCCGAGGTCGAGGCGCTGCTCATGGTCCCCATCTCGGCGCACGCGCTGTTCGCCCGGCCGCTCGTTGTCGCGCCCACCTCCGTGCTCGCGGTGGAGGTGCTGAACCGGACGCGCGCCGGCGGGGTGCTGTGGTGCGACGGGCGTCGCACGGTCGACCTGCCGCCCGGTGCCCGCATCGAGGTCCGTCGCGGCGAGCGGCCGGTGCGCCTCGCCCGGCTCATCACCGGCCCGTTCACCAACCGGCTCGTCGCGAAGTTCCAGCTGCCCGTCACCGGATGGCGTGGACCCGCGGGGAGGGGGTAGCCCGTGCTGGAGGAGGTGCGGATCCGCTCCCTCGGCGTCATCGAGGACGCGGTGCTGGAGCTCGGGCCGGGCCTGACCGTGGTGACCGGGGAGACCGGCGCGGGCAAGACCATGGTCGTCACGGCCCTGGGCCTGCTGCTGGGCGAGCGGGCCGACGCGGGCGCCGTCCGCTCGGGGGACCGGGCCGCCGTCGTCGAGGGCCGCTTCGCCGTGGACGCCGACGGCACGGTCGCGGCCCGGGCGCGTGAGGCGGGCGCCGAGCTGGACGAGGGTGCTCTCATCGTCGCGCGCACGGTCGCGGCGGGCGGCCGGAGCCGTGCCCACCTGGGCGGGCGGTCCGCGCCGGTGGGGGTGCTCGCCGAGCTGGCGGACGAGCTGGTCGCCGTGCACGGGCAGTCCGAGCAGGTGCTGCTGCGCTCACCCGCCCGGCAGCGGGAGGTCGTCGACCGGTTCGCCGGCGCGGCGGTCGACGAGCCGCTGCGCGAGTACGTGGCGGCCTACGAGCGTGCCCAGCGGGTGCGCGCCGAGCTGGAGGAGATCACCACGCGGGCCCGGGAGCGCGCCCAGGAGGCGGACCTCCTGCGGCTCGGTCTCGAGGAGGTCGAGCGGGCCGACCCCCAGCCGGGGGAGGACCGGGCGCTGCGCGCGGAGTGGGATCGCCTCTCGCACGCCGAGGACCTGCGGACCGCGTCCGCCGGCGCTCACGCCGCGCTCCTCGGCGACCCCACCCTCCCGGACTCCGCGCCCGACGTCAGCGGACTCGTCGACGACGCCCGCCGCCGGCTGGACGGCGTGCGCGAGCACGACCACGAGCTGGCCGTGCTCGCCGACCGGCTGGCCGAGATCGGCTACCTCGTCGCCGACGTCGCCACCGAGCTCTCGGCGTACACCGAGTCGGTCGAGGCCGACCCGGCGCGCCTGGCGGCCGTGGAGGAGCGTCGCGCCGTGCTGGCCGCGCTGACCCGCAAGTACGGCGACGACGTGGACGCCGTCCTCGCCTGGGCGCAGCGGGCGGCGGTCCGGCACGCCGAGCTGCAGGGCGACGACGACCGGCTCGACGCCCTGCGTGCGGAGCTGTCGGGTCTCGAGGCGCGACTGGAGGCGCTCGCGGACCGCCTCCACGACGCCCGCGAGGCAGCCGGCCAGCGGCTGGCGGATGCGGTCACCGCCGAGCTGGGTCAGCTGGCGATGGCCAACGCACGGCTGTCGGTGCAGGTCAGGCGCCGCGATCAGCTCGGCCCGACCGGTGCGGACGACGTGACCCTGCTGCTGGCGCCACACACGGGGGCCGGTCCCCGTCCGGTGGCCAAGGGCGCGTCGGGGGGCGAGCTGTCCCGCGTCATGCTGGCGCTCGAGGTGGTGCTGGCGGGATCGGACCCGGTGCCCACCTTCGTCTTCGACGAGGTCGACGCGGGCGTCGGCGGGCGGGCCGCCGTCGAGATCGGCCGCCGACTCGCACGGCTGGCGCGCACCGCCCAGGTGATCGTCGTCACCCACCTGCCGCAGGTCGCGGCCTTCGCCGACCGGCACCTGGTGGTGAGCAAGAGCGACGACGGCCACGTCACCGCCAGCGACGTCGTCCGGCTCGAGGACGGCGACCGTGTCCGGGAACTGGCCCGGATGCTCGCGGGTCAGGAGCAGTCGGACGCCGCCCGCACCCACGCCGAGGAGCTGCTGGACGCGGCGCGGCAGGACGCCGCCGCCTCCGCCGCGGGGTGATCCCGGGCGGCGTGGGGGTTCGGGCCGCGAGCGTCCGACGTGGGACGATCGCCCCCGTCATGAGGAACCTGCTGCAGCGCCGGCCCCGTCCGGAGCCCGAGCCCGGTGTCGTCGGAGTGGTCCGCGTCGACCCGCGCACGAAGGACCTCACCAAGCGCCTGCAGCCGGGCGAGATCGCGGTCATCGACCACCTGGACATCGACAAGGTCTCCGCCGAGGCGCTCGTGGCGTGCCGTCCGGCCGCGGTCGTCAACGCGGCGCCGAGCACGTCCGGCCGCTACCCCAACCTCGGGCCGGGGATCATCGTGGACGCCGGCATCCCGCTCGTGGACGACGCCGGGCCGGCCGTGATGTCCCAGCTCGTCGAGGGTCGCCGCGCGCGGGTGGACGGCGGGCGGGTGCTGCTGCGCGACGGCAAGGTGGAGCGCGAGGTGGCCCGGGGCACGGTCCAGACCCACGAGACCGTGGACGCCGCCATGGAGGAGGCGCGGGCCGGCCTGTCGGCTCAGCTGGAGTCCTTCGCCGCCAACACCATGGAGTACCTGCGCAAGGAGCGCGAGCTGCTCCTGGACGGCGTCGGCGTGCCCGAGATCCGCACGCGGCTCGACGGGCGGCAGGTGCTCATCGTCGTCCGGGGCTACCACTACAGGGAGGACCTGGTCACCCTGAGGCCGTACATCCGGGAGTACCGGCCGGTCATCATCGGGGTCGACGGGGGCGCCGACGCGGTGCTGGCCGCCGGCTACACCCCGGACATGATCGTCGGCGACATGGACTCGGTGTCGGACAAGGCCCTCACCTCCGGCGCGGAGATCGTCGTCCACGCGTACCGCGACGGTCGCGCACCCGGTCTGGAGCGGGTGCGGCGGCTCGGGGTCGAGCCGGTCGTGTTCCCGGCGACGGGCACCAGCGAGGACGTGGCGATGCTGCTGGCCGACGACAAGGGGGCCTCGCTCATCGTGGCCGTGGGGACCCACGCGACGCTGGTGGAGTTCCTCGACAATGGACGGTCCGGGATGGCCAGCACCTTCCTGACCCGCCTGCGCGTCGGGGGCAAGCTCGTGGACGCCAAGGGCGTCTCCCGGCTCTACCGCCAGCGGATCTCCAACCTGCAGGTGGCGGTGCTCGTGCTCGCCGGCCTGCTGGCGCTCGGGGTCGCGCTGGCGTCCACGAGCGCGGGCCAGGCCTTCTACGCGATCGCGTGGGGCTGGGTGAACGACGCGGTGACCGTGGTCGCCGACTGGTTCTCCGGCCTGCTCGGCGGCGCGGCACAGGAACAGGTGACAGGACAGACGTGATCGACTTCAGGTACCACCTCGTCTCGCTCGTCTCGGTGTTCATCGCGCTCGCGATCGGCGTCGTCCTGGGTGCCGGCCCGCTGCGGGAGTCCATCGGTGACACGCTGACGAACCAGGTCGACGCGCTGCGGCAGGACAAGGAGAACCTGCAGCTGGCCGTCGGCAACCGCGACGAGCAGATCCGGCAGCGCGACCAGTTCATCTCCGCCGTCGCCCCGGAGATCGTCGCCGAGCAGCTCGGCGGGCGGACCGTGGTCGTCGTCACGACGCCGGACGCCGGCCGCGAGGCCGTCGACCTGCTCACCGACCAGGTGCGCGCCGCCGGGGCCGAGGTGACCGGCCGGGTCAACGTCACGGCGGCCTGGGCCGACCCCGAGCAGCAGGAGTTCCGCCGCAGCCTGGCCGGTCAGCTCGTGCCCTACCTCGAGACGCCGCCGGACGTGGGGGGTGGCGCCGGCGGCGACCTGGCGGCCGTCCTGGCCTGGGCGATCTCGGCACCCGACGTCGGCGCCGCCGAGGAGGAGGACCCGAACGCCGCGACCGTCGTCGAGGGCCTGCGAGGTGGCAACCTCATCACCGTCGACGGCGACGTCACGCAGCGCGCCACCCTCGCGCTGGTGGTCACCGGGGCGCCGGAGCAGCCGGCGGACGACGACGCGGTCGCCGCCGCCGAGGAGGCGTCCGCGGCCTGGCTGCCCCTCGTGGACGCCCTCGACCAGCGGGCCGCGGGCACCGTCGTCGCCGGTCCGCTCGAGGCCGCCGCACCCGGCGGGCTGCTCACCCTGCTGCGCGCCGACGAGACCGCGGAGGGCACCTCGACGACGGACGCCGCGGACACTCCCGCCGGCCGGGTGGTCGCCGTCTGGGCGTTGCGGGAGCAGCTGGCCGGGGACGCCGGGCACTACGGCTTCGGCGAGGGGGCGCAGGCGCTGCTGCCCGACGTCGCGGCGCCGTCGGACCAGTGATCCGGGCGCTGCTGCCCGGCCTGCTCGCGGCCGGGGCGGCGCGGGTGGCCCGCTCGGCGTTGGCCGCCGCGCCGCCGGGTGGAGCCGCCCGCTGGGCCCGGACCAACCACCGCGGCGAGCCGGTCACCCTGCTCGAGGGGCCGGCGTGGGCCGCCGGGGCCGCCGTCGGCGTGCTCGCCGCCCCGGGACTGCCGCCGCGGGCCCGAGCCGGCGCGGCGCTGGCCGTCGCGGCGTCCAGCGTCCTCGGCGGGGTGGACGACCTCCTGGGCACCAGCGAGGACAAGGGGCTGCGGGGACACCTCGGCGCGCTCGCGCGGGGCCGGGTCACCACCGGTGCCGTCAAGGTGCTCGGCATCGGTGCGACCGGGGTCCTCGCGGCCGCCCTGCTGCTCGGGGGCCGCCGCCGTGGAGCCGCCGCGGCCGTCGCGGACACCGTGGTCGCCGGCGGCGTGGTCGCGGGCACGGCCAACCTGCTGAACCTGCTCGACCTGCGGCCAGGCCGCGCGCTCAAGACGGTGCTGCTGCCCGTCCCGCTGGCGCTGGCGGGTGGCCCCGCAGCGCCGCTGCTGGCGGCCGGGGCCGGCGCGTCGGCAACGCTGCTCGGTGAGGACCTGGACGAGCGGTCGATGCTCGGCGACAGCGGCGCGAACGCCGCGGGCGCCCTGCTGGGCTGCGCCGTCGTCGCCGCCACCGCGGGGTCGGGACGTCGCGGTGCCGCCGCCCGTGCCGGCGCCCTCGCCGCGCTGGTGGGGCTCACCCTCGCCAGCGAGCGGGTGTCGTTCACCCGGGTGATCGAGCGGACGCCGCTGCTGCGCGAGCTGGACGCCCTCGGACGACGCCGGTGAGCCGCCGCGCCCTGGCCGGCACCCTGCTCGGCGGAGCAGCGCTGGTGGCGGCCGTGACGCTGGCGGCGCGGGTCGTCGGCTTCGGGCGCTGGCTCGTCTTCTCCGGCACCGTCAACGCCGAGTGCGTCGGCACCGCCTACGCGACGGCCAACCAGCTGCCGAACGTGCTGTACGAGGTCGTCGCCGGGGGAGCGCTCGCCGCCGCGGTCGTGCCGCTGCTGGCCGGACCCCTGGCCCGGGGCGACCGCGCCGAGGTCGACCGCACCGCGTCGGCGCTGCTCACCTGGACCGTGGTCGCGCTGCTCCCCGCGTCGGCGCTGCTGGCGCTCGCGTCCCGGCCGCTGGCCACCGCGCTGCTCGCCGGCGAGGACTGCGGCGGCCAGGCCGCGCTCGCCACCCGGATGCTCCTCGTGTTCGCACCGCAGGTCGTGCTCTACGGCATCGGCGTCGTGCTCACCGGTGTGCTGCAGGCGCACCGCCGCTTCCTGTGGCCGGCCCTGGCGCCGCTGCTCTCCAGCCTCGTCGTGATCGCCGCCTACGGCCTGTTCGCCGAGCTCGCCCAGGGCAGCCAGGACGACGCGGCCGCGCTGCCCGCCGGCGCCGAGGCGGTGCTGGCCTGGGGCACGACCGCCGGCGTGGCCGCGCTCACCCTGCCGCTGCTGGTGCCCGTGGTCCGCGGCGGCACGCGGCTGCGGCCGACCCTGACCTTCCCCCCCGGCGTCGCGCGGCGCGCCGCCTCGCTGGCCGGAGCCGGCGTGCTGGCTCTGCTCGCCCAGCAGGCGGCGGTCGTCGTGACGATGACGCTCGCGAACGCCCGCGGGGACGGCGGGGCCTGGCCGGTGTTCCAGTACGTGCAGGCCGTGTACCTGCTGCCGTACGCGGTGCTCGCCGTGCCGCTGGCCACCGTCGCCTTCCCCCGTCTGGCCGAGCACGCCGCCACCGGCGACCGGGAGGCGTTCGCGACGACCGCGTCGTCCACCACGCGCGCCGTGCTGCTGGTCTCCGCGGCCGGTGCGGCGGCACTGGCCGGTGCGGCGCCGGCGGTCACCGCGGTCTTCGCGGCGCTCGACCGGGCCGACGTGTCGGTGATGACCCCCGCGCTCGCCGCCATCGCGCCGGGCCTGGTGGGCTTCGCGCTCGTCGCGCACGTGGGCCGGGCGCTCAACGCGCTGCACCGCGCGCGGGCGGCGGCGCTGGCCACCGCGGCCGGCTGGGCGGGCGTCGTGGTCGTCGCGGTCGCCGGGGTGCTCGGGGCCGCGTCGCCGGCGACGACCGTCGTGGTGCTCGCGGCCGCCAACAGCGCCGGGATGCTGCTCGCCGGGGCGCTGCTGCTCGCGGCGCTGGTGTCGGCCGCCGGGGCGGCCAGCCTCGCCGGGGTGCCCCGCACGCTCGCCGTGTCGACCGTCACGGCGGTCGTCGCAGCGGGCGCGGGCCGCCTGGCCGCCGACGCGCTGCTCGGCGGCGCGCCGGGCGCAGGACGCGCGGTCGTCGCCGGCGCGGCCGCGGCCCTGGTCGTGCTGGCCGTGCTGGGTGCGGCCGTGACGGCGGGGGACCGGGCGACCATCCGGCAGGCGACGAGCATGCTGCGCCGACGGCAGGCCGTGCCGTGACCCCCCGCGTGCTGCTCGTCGTCGGTCACAGCACCGGAGGAATCGGCGGCCACGTGGCCAGCCTCGCGCGAGGCCTGCCGTCGCAGGGCTGGACGCCGGTCGTCGCCACCAGCCCCGTCACCGCTGCGCGCTTCGACTTCGGCGACGCCGACGTGGTGCGCTCCTGGCCGGCAGGGTCGGACACCCCCGGGGCGCTGCGGCGCCTGCGGTCGCTGGTCACGAGCGCGGACGTCGTCCACGCGCACGGGCACCAGGCCGGCCTGCTCGCCGTGCTGGTGGCGGGCTCGGTCCGTCCCCGGCCGCCGGTGGTCGTCTCCTGGCACAACGCGGTCCTGGGGGCCGGCGCGGGGCGTCGCGCCCGCGCCGTCCTCGAGGCGGTGCAGGCGCGTCGCGCGGACCTGCTCACCGGAGCGTCGGACGACCTCGTCGAGCGCGCCCGCGACCTCGGGGCCGCTCGGGCGCGACTGGCCCCGGTCGCGGCCCCGGACGCCGGCGGGTGGGCCGGCGACCGCGCGGCCGAGCGGGCCGCGCTGGCCCGCGAGCTCGGCCTCGACCCGGGCGGTCCCTGGCTGCTCACGGTGTCGCGCGTGGCCCCGCAGAAGAACCTGCCCGTCCTCGTGGACGCCGCCGCCCGGCTGCGCGAGCGGCCGGGCCTGGCCTGGTTGGTGGTCGGCGAGGGGGACGCCGGGCTGCAGGCCCGTCTGGACGAGCAGGCGCGGGCCACCGGGGCGCCGGTGCGGTTCCTCGGCGCCCGGCGCGACGTGACGCGGCTGATGGCCCTCGCCGACGCCTTCGTGCTGGCCAGCGACTGGGAGGCCCGGGCGCTCGTCGTCCAGGAGGCGCTGGCCGCGGGGACGCCGGTGGTGACGACCGCGGTCGGCGGGCTGCCCGAGCTCGTCGGCGACGCCGGGGTGCTCGTGCCGCCCGGTGACGCGGCGGCGCTCGCGGACGCGGTGGGGCGGCTCCTCGACGACCCCGCCGAGCGGGAGCGTCTCGGGCGCGCGGGCGTCGAGCGGTTCGCGCAGCTGCCGACCGAGCCGGAGGTCGTGTCGCAGTGGGCGGCCGAGTACCGCCGGCTGTTAGCCTGGTAACCCGTGGCGGAGCGGACGTACCCCCGGGTGGGGTCCTCGAGGTCAGGCGCAGCAACGGGTTCCCCTGTCACCCGGCACATCTTCGTCACCGGTGGCGTGGCGAGCTCTCTCGGCAAGGGCCTGACGGCGTCCAGCCTCGGCCACCTGCTGCGGGCCCGCGGGCTTCGCGTGTCGATGCAGAAGCTCGACCCCTACCTCAACGTCGACCCCGGGACGATGAACCCGTTCCAGCACGGAGAGGTGTTCGTCACCGACGACGGCGCGGAGACCGACCTCGACATCGGGCACTACGAGCGCTTCCTCGACGTCGACTTCGACGCGGCGGCGAACGTCACCACCGGCCAGGTCTACTCGGCCGTGATCGCCCGCGAACGGCGCGGCGAGTACCTCGGCGACACGGTGCAGGTCATCCCGCACATCACCACCGAGATCAAGGCCCGGATGCGCGCCCAGGCCGTGCCCGGCACGGACGGCAGCGCCCCGGACGTCATCATCACCGAGGTCGGCGGCACGGTCGGCGACATCGAGTCGCTGCCGTTCCTCGAGGCCGCCCGGCAGGTGCGCCAGGAGGTCGGCCGCGACAACGTCTTCTTCCTGCACGTGTCGCTCGTGCCCTACATCGGGCCGAGCGGTGAGCTGAAGACGAAGCCGACGCAGCACTCGGTGGCCTCGCTGCGCAGCATCGGCATCCAGCCCGACGCCATCGTGCTGCGCTGCGACCGCGACGTCCCCGACCCCACGAAGCGCAAGATCGCGCTGATGTGCGACGTCGACGAGGAGGCCGTGGTGGCGGCCGTGGACGCGCCGTCCATCTACGACATCCCCAAGGTGCTGCACGGCGAGGGACTCGACGCCTACGTCATCCGCCGGCTCGCGCTGCCGTTCCGGGACGTCGACTGGACCAGGTGGGACGACCTGCTGCGCCGCGTGCACCGGCCCGCGCACCGCGTCGAGATCGCCCTCGTCGGCAAGTACATCGACCTGCCGGACGCCTACCTGTCGGTCACCGAGGCGCTGCGGGCAGGGGGGTTCGCGGCCGACGCGAAGGTCGACATCCGGTGGGTCGCCTCCGACACGTGCGACACCCCCGAGGGAGCCCGCCGGATGCTGGACGGTGTGGACGCCGTGTGCGTGCCGGGCGGGTTCGGCGTCCGGGGCATCGAGGGCAAGCTCGGCGCGCTGCGCTGGTCCCGCCAGCACGGCGTGCCGACGCTCGGCCTCTGCCTGGGCCTGCAGTGCATGGTCATCGAGTACGCGCGGGACGTCGTGGGGCTGGAGGGTGCGTCGTCGACCGAGTTCGAGCCCGACTGCGAGCACCCGGTGATCGCGACGATGGACGAGCAGAAGGCGATCGTGCAGGGTGAGGGCGACCTCGGCGGCACCATGCGGCTCGGCCTGTACCCGGCGGTGCTCACACCCGGCTCGGTCGTCGCGGAGACGTACGGGGCGACCCGCATCGACGAGCGGCACCGGCACCGCTACGAGGTCAACAACGCCTACCGGGAGCAGCTCGAGGCGGCCGGCCTGGTGTTCTCGGGAACGTCACCGGGTCGCGAGCTCGTCGAGTTCGTGGAGCTGCCGCGCGAGGTGCACCTGTACTACGTGGCCACCCAGGCACACCCCGAGTTCCGGTCCCGGCCCACCCGGGCGCACCCGCTGTTCCGGGGCCTGGTGGAGGCGGCCGTGGACCGGCAGCGTGCCGAGCGCCTCATCGAGGTCGACGCGCCGGCCGCGGTCAGCCCGTGACGGAGAGCCCGGAGGTCCGCGACGTCCTCGCGCCCCGACCGGTCGTCGCGTCGGAGGTCGTGCACGACGGACTGGTGTGGGACGTCGTCCGCGACACCGTCGACCTCGGCGAGGCGGGCGTCGTCCGCCGCGAGTTCGTGCGGCACCCCGGTGCCGTCGGCGTCCTCGCCCTGGACGAGCAGGACCGGGTGCTGCTGGTGCGGCAGTACCGGCACCCCGTGCAGCACGACCTGTGGGAGCTGCCGGCCGGGCTGCTCGACGTGGACGGCGAACCGCCCGTGGAGGCCGCGCGCCGTGAGCTCGCCGAGGAGGCCGACCTGCGGGCTGCGCGCTGGGACGTGCTCGTCGACTGGTTCAACTCCCCGGGCGGCATGGACGAGGCGATCCGCGTCTTCCTCGCGCGCGACCTGACGGACGTGCCCGAGGGCGCGCGCCACGAGAGGGAGCACGAGGAGGCCGGCATGGTCGCCGCGTGGCTGCCGCTCGACGAGGCCCGCGACGCCGTGCTCGCCGGCCGCCTGCACAACCCGACGACGGTCGTCGGGGTGCTCGCGGCCTGTGCCGCACGGGACGCCGGGTGGCAGGCCTTGCGGCCGGCCGACGCGCCCTGGCCGGAGCACAAGGCCTACCGCGGCTGACCCGCCCGGATCAGGACGGGGCCTCGCCGGGAGAGAGCTGCTGGGCGAGGTACTGCTGCGCGCCGACGCGCTCGATGGCCCCGAGCTGGGCCTCGAACCAGTCGACGTGGCGCTCCTCGTCGCGGACCATCTCCTCGAACACCGCGGCCGTGGCGTGGTCGCCGAGGTCGTGGCACTCGCGGGCGGCGGCGTTGAACTGGGCGACGGCGCGCTTCTCGCTGTCGAGGGCGAGGACCAGCATCTCCTCGGGGCTCTCGCCGACCGTGATGGCGCCGAGACGCTGCACGTTGGGATGGCCGTCGAACAGCAGGATGCGCTGGATGAGGTCGTCCGCGTCGCGCATCTCGTCGATCGACAGGTCGTAGAAGACCTTGCCGAGCCGGGTCATCCCCCAGCTGTCGAGCATGCGGGCGTGCAGGAAGTACGTGTTCGTGACGGTGAGCTCGAACGTCAGGGCGTCGTTGAGCAGCTCCACGACGCGTGGGTCAACGGGTTGCACGGGCGGCCTCCTCGGTGCGACGCAGTGCGGCAGGGCAATGCTGACAGACGAGGTCCCGCAGGGTGGGGACGCACCGTCCGCAGCTTCGGCCGGCCCCGGTGTCCCGGGCGACGTCGGCGACGCAGGAGGCCCCGTTGGCGACCGACTCGATGACGTCCCGGTCGGTCACGACGGCGCAGTGACACACGAACACGCAGGCAAGGCTACCCTAATTCCCGGCTATCTCCGTCGCGTCGGCCCACCGGCCGACCACGGCGACCTCGGCGACGAACCGCACGGGCTCCGCGCGGCACCACCGGTGGGCGGTCTCGGTCAGCGCCTCCTCGACGTGCCGCACGGCGTCCTGGGCACGCCCCCGCGGCACCTGAAGCAGCAACTCGTCGTGCAGGCACAGCACCACCTCGCCGCCGTCGCGGGCCAGCCGCAGCCGCACCGTCGCGGCCCACGCCTTGAACAGCTCGGCGGCGGATCCCTGGACGACGGCGTTGCGGGCGAAGCGACCGCGGGCGGCCACCGCCGCGCGGTGGGCTGCCTGCTCGGCAGGGGACGCCTCGACGGGGACGGTGTCGCCGCCGGGCAGCGTCCACATCGCGACACGGCGCCCGCCGTGGGTGCGCACCGCCTGTCCCCGGCGGCCCGCCTCGTGCGCAGCCTCGAGGTAGGCCATCGCGACCGGGTACTCGCGCCGCATCCCGTCCAGCGCCCGGCCGGCGGCGCCCGAGGTCTGGCCGTACATGGCCGCCAGCACGGCCACCTTCGCGACGGCCCGGTCGCAGCCGAGCCGGGCGGCGACCGGGGCGTACAGGTCCGGCTGGTCGGCCGCCCTGGCCAGCGCACGGTCCCCGGAGACCGCGGCCAGCACGCGCGGCTCCACCTGGCCGAGGTCGGCCCGGACCAGCACGTGGCCCGGCTCGGCGCGGACCGCGGTGCGCAGCGGGGCGGGCAGGCTGTGCAGGCCGGCCTGCGCGGTCATCCGCCCGGCGCCGCCGTCGCTGGCCGCCCACCGGCCGCGCAGCCGCCCACCCGTGACGTGCTCGTCGAGCCAGCGGTAGCCGTAGGTCGTCGCGTACCGGTCGGCCTCGCGCCACGCGAGCAGCGCGGGCACCACCGGGTGGGCCTCGCGAAGCCGCTCCAGCCGCCACGAGCGCGTGTCGGGGAGGTCGAGCCCGACCGAGGCCAGCAGGGCGCGGACCTGCGCGGGGCTGCGCAGGTCGACGCCCTCGGACCCCGGCACGAGCCCGAGCACGGCCTCGTCGCGGTCCCGCCGCAGCCGTGCCTCGTGGACCGCGTCGGCCGGGCGCGGCCCGACGTGCCGCGCGACGACCCGCTCGGCCTCGGCGACGTCGAGCGGCAGGCCACCGGCGCCGAGCTCCTCGGCGAGGAGCGCGGCGGCCGACTCCGACCACGCGGTGGTCAGGGCGTCCCCTCCGGCGCGCAGCCCGCGCAGAGCGTCCTCCTGATGCCGCTGCGCCTCCAGCGCGAGCCGGGCCCACCGGCGGGCCCGCTCGGGGTCGACGGTCCACCCGCCGGCGCTCCAGTCGGCCGCCAGGTGGCCGTCGGCGCGAACCGGCCCGTCGGGGTCGGTGCCGTCGTCATCGAGGACTCCGTGCAGGTCGAGCTGGCCGTCGGCCGGCAGCGCCTCGACGTCGAGGCCGTGGGCGGCGGCCCACACCCGCCCGGGGTCGTCGGCGGCACCGCCGTGCAGCAGGCGGTGGACCGCGGCGAGGTCCCAGCAGCGGGCCAGGCGCAGACCCGGCCGGCCGGCGAGCAGCGCGCCGACCGCCGACCGGGCCGACCACCAGACCCAGCGCGGGCGGAGCGCACCGTCCAGCGACGCCAGCAGCCCGGCCGGGTCGTCGCCGGGCAGTACCGCGTCGCCGGCGGCGGAGGCGAGGGCGACGCCGGCCGGCGCGACGACGAGCGCCACCGGCTCCCCGGGCCCGGCGACCGCCAGTGCCTCGAGCGCGTCGGACGTCGAGACCACCCGTTCGGGCACCGGCCTCAACCGGCCAGGAACCGCGGGGCCTGGGAGGAGGCGACGAGACGGTTGTCTCGGGTCTCGAGCCGGTCGCGCGGGGAGGCGGTCACGGCGACACCCTGCCAGCGGCCGACGACACCCCTCGGCCCGGCACGTGCAGGGCGGCCACCTGCTCGACGGTGTCGGCCTCGTTCGCGGCCTTGTCGGGGCGGTGCCGCAGGACGCGGGCGAACCGCAGCGCCATCCCGGCGGGGTACCGCGGCGAGGTCTGGACGCCGTCGACGGCGATCTCGACGACGAGCTCGGGACGGACGTCGACGCGCCAGGAGGTGCGGCGCACCGCGAGCCCGAGCAGGTGCCGGGTCTGCCACGCGAGCATGGCGTCGGTGAGGCCCTTGAAGGTCTTGCCGAGCATGACGAAGCCGCCGGGCTCGCCGTACCGGCCCTCCGGGTCGCGCGCCCCCAGGTGCAGGTTGGACAGGTGGCCCGTTCGCCGTCCGTGCCCCCACTCGGCGGCCAGGACGACGAGGTCGAACGTCACGCGCGGCTTGACCTTCACCCACGCCGCGCCGCGGCGTCCCATGGCGTAGGGCGCCTCCAGCGACTTCACGACCACGCCCTCGTGCCCGCGCGACAGCGCCTCGGCCATGAAGGCCTCGGCCCTGGCCAGCGTCTCGGCGTCCGCCGGGTCGATGACGTCCGTGCGCGGCACCGCCAGTGCCGGTGCGACCTCGACCAGGGCGGCCCGGCGCCGTACCCCGGGCTCGTCGAGCACGTCCTCGCCGTCGACGTGCAGGACGTCGAAGAGCACCGTGGACAGCGGGACGCCGCCCTGCGAGGCCACCCGCGCGGCCGTCTGCTGGAAGGGCAGCGGCCGCCCGTCCGCCGCCAGGGCCAGCACCTCGCCGTCCGCCACGAGCGAGCGCACCGGCAGCGCCCGGACCGCCTCCACCACCTCGGGGAGACGGGGCGTGATGTCGTCGAGGCTACGGGTGAACAGCGCCACGTCGTCGCCGTCCCGGTGCATCTGCACGCGGACGCCGTCGAGCTTCCACTCCACGCCCGCCGGGCCGGTGCGGTCCAGGGCGTCGGCGAGGTCTGGCGCGGACTGCGCGAGCATCGGCGACAGCGGCCGGCCGACCTGCAGGCCGAACGACGACAGGCCACCGGCGCCGCCGGCCAGCGCCGCGACGGCCGTCTCGGCCAGGTCGCCGGACAGGGTCACCGCCCGGCGCACACGCTCGACCGGCAGGCCCGCCGCGACCGCCACGGCGTCGGTGAGCACGCCGCGCTGGGCGCCCTGCCGCAGCTCCCCGGTGACCAGTCCGCCGAGGAGGCGCTGCTCGGCCGGCGTGGCGCGGGCGAGCAGGCCGTGCAGCCGGTCGCGGCGTCGACGCTGGCTGCCCGGCCCGGCGTCGTCCTGCGCGGCCGCGAAGGCCGCGTCGGCCTCGGCGACGGTGAGGCTCGGCGCGTCGGCGGGTGACGGGGCACCCTGCAGGGCCCGCCAGCCGAGGCCGGTGCGCCGCTGCGGCAGCTCGCCCGCCAGGTAGCGGACGACGACCGGCAGGTCGGTGGGGGAGGCGTGGGAGAGCGCGGCGGCCAGGCGGGCGGTCTTCTCCCGGCGGGAGGTGGTGGCCGTCACCGCCGCCACCGCGTCGGCCACCTCGGCGAGCAGCACGGCGCCATCATCGGCAGGATCACCCCATGGCGCGAGACGAGGGCAGGCTGTCGCGGACCGAGCGGATGGTCGCGGAGGCGGTGGAGCGGCTGGTCGACGCGGGGATCGACGGCGTGGGTCCGCTGGACCCGGCGCGGGTGGTCGCCGAGCGGGCCCGCGCGTCGTCCCAGGACGCGGAGGCGGCGATCGACCTCGTCGTCGCCTCCCACACGCGGCTGGCGGCGGCCGGTGGGTTCGTCACCGGCATCGGCGGGTTCGTCACCATGCCGGTGTCGCTGCCGGTCAACGTCGTCGGCTTCTACGTCACGGCGACCCGCATGGTCGCCGCGACCGCGCACCTGCGGGGGTACGACCTCGCGCAGCCCGAGGTGCGCACGGCCGTGCTGCTCGCCCTCGTGGGCGCCGACGCCGACGACCTGCTGGCCAAGGCGGGGTTCGCGGCGCCGGGCGGGTACGCGACGCGGTTCGCGCTGCGGCGGCTGCCCGCCTCGGCGCTGATGATGGTCAACAAGGGCGTGGCGTTCCGCCTCCTCACCCAGCTCGGACGCCGCGGGCTGGCGCGGCTCGGGCGTGCCGTCCCGTTCGCCGGCGGCGCGATCGGGGGTGCGCTCGACGCCTACCTGCTGCGGCGCATCGCGGACGCCGCGCGCAAGGAGTTCGCGCCGACCGCCTGACCGGGTCAACCCGGCCGCCGGTGCTGCCGATGACCGATCGGTGCGGGACAGGACCCTCGGAGCGCTCGCGGCCGCGGCCGGCGCCGGCCTCGTGGCCGCGCTGCTCCTGCTGCGTCCCGAGGTCCTGCTGGCGATGCCGCTCCGCGGCTCGGACTCGGCGCCGGGGCGCCCCGCGCTCCCTGCCGGGCTCTCCGACATCCCGCTCGGCACGCCGGCGCCGCCTCCCGAGGGCGAGGGCGGGTACGCCCTCCTGGGGACCGACGGCGACCGCGCGGTGGCCTGGGACCCGTGCCGGCCGGTGCGCTACGTCGTCGACGCCCGCACCGCCCCGCCGGGCGGGGACTACCTGCTCGCCGACGCCCTCGGTGAGGTCGGCCGCCTGACCGGGCTGAGGTTCCAGCCGGACGGCCCGACCGACGAGGTCGCCGCCGACGACCGGCTGCCCTACCAGCCCGACCGCTACGGCGACCGCTGGGCGCCGGTGCTCGTCACCTGGTCGGACCCGGCGACCCACCCGGCGCTGGCCGGGGACGTCGCCGCGTACGCCGGGCCGCAGGCGGTGGACGGCGCGCAGCCGGGCAGCCGCCGGTACGTCACCGGTCAGCTCGTGGTCGACGGCCCCCAGCTGGCCGAGATGGTGGCCGGCCCGGCCGGGCTGGCCCGCGCCCGCGCCGTCCTCCTGCACGAGCTGGCGCACCTGCTGGGACTCGACCACGTCGACGACCCGGGCCAGCTGATGTACCCGTCGACCACCCCGCTCGTCGTCGACTTCGCCGACGGTGACCTGCGCGGGCTGGCCGCCGTGTCGGGCGGTCCGTGCTTCCGCGACTTCTGAGGTCTTGCGGACCGCGGAACAGCGGACGGCGGCGCGACGTTGACGATCGGTGCCGGACCGGACGCTGACTCGGAGGTGGCTGTGCGGACCCTGAAGAGAGCCGCTGCGCTCAAGGCCCTCTGGACCGCGGTCTCCCGCCGCCGCTCCCCGTCGGGGCGCAGCGTGCGGGAGCAGCTCGCCGCCACGCCCCGGATGGTGGCGATGGCCCTGTCCGGCCGCTACCCGGGACTGACCCGCGGCCGGCTCGGCCTCCTGGTGCTGGGGCTGCTGTACGTCCTCTCGCCGGTCGACCTGCTGCCCGAGGCCGCGCTCATGCTCGTCGGGCTCACCGACGACGCGGTCGTGGTCGCCTGGCTGGCCGGCACCCTGCTGAGCGAGGTCGACGCCTTCCTGGACTGGGAGCAGGGCCCCACGGGGGCCGCCGGCGACCCGGACGTCGTACCGGGCGAGGTCGTCTCCTGACCTGACCGTCCCTCCACAGGAGGGGCTGGTCGTCCCACCGTCCACATCCTTGTCGCGGCGCCGGCGGGCACCGGCGCCCGACCACCACGGTGAGTCCGTGACCACCACCGTGCTGCGGGCCAGCGAGCCCCGCGACCTGCTCGCCTACGCGCTCTACACGCTGGGGTTCCGGCCCCGCAACAGCCTCGTCGTCGTCTGCCTCGGCGACCGTAACCGGGTCGTCGGCCCCGTCGCACGGTTCGACCTGCCGCCGCTCGAGCCGCGGGTCGCGCGCGACGTGGCGGCCGTCGTCGGCTCGGTCGCGGCGCAGGCGCGCGCACGCTCCGTCGTCGTCGTCGCGTTCACCGACGAGGACGTGCCCTCCTGGCTGCTCGACGCCGTGGAGGACCACCTCGGCGCGCTCGGCGCGCGGCTCCTCGACGCCTTCGCGGTCGGGTCGGCCCGCTACCGCTGCCTCACCTGCGACGGCCCGTGCTGCCCGGAGGAGGGCTGGCCGGTCGGCGAGCTCGAGTCGAGCCGGGTCGGCGCCGAGATGGTGCTGCAGGGCTGCGCGCTGCTGGCCGACCGCGAGGCGCTGGCGGGGGACCTGTCCCCGCTGGGCCGCGCGTTCCGGCGCGAGGTCGCCCGGGTCGCGTCGGAGGCGGAGCGGCGGTGGGACGCCGCCGGCCCCGCCGAGCGGACGAGTCGGCGAACCGAGGCCCTCCGGCGCTGGGACGGCGCGCTGGGCCGGCCCGTCGAGGAGGTCACCGCCACCGATGCGGGCCACCTCGTCGCCGCGCTGAGCGACCACCCGCTGCGGGACGCCGTGATCCGCACCGCGGGGCCCGGCGGCGGGCACGCGGCCGAGCTGCTGGTCCGCCGGCCGTCGGGCGCCGGGCCGCTGGCCGACGTGGTGGTCGACGCGCTCGACGGCGTCTTCGGCTGCCCGGGCGGTGCCGGCGCGACCGTCACCCCGGACCGGGATTTGGCGCTGCGGGTCGAGGCGCTGCTGCGTCGCCTCGCCCGGGCGACACGAGGCCGGCGGCAGGCCAGGTCGCTCGCCGTGATGGCGTGGCTGGCCTGGTGGACCGGCCAGGGAGCGCGCGCCGACGTCCTGCTCACCCGCGTCGAGGCGGCCGATCCAGGTCACTCGCTCGCGGCGCTGCTGCGGACCGCGGTGGACGGACGCGTCCCGCCACCGTGGGCGTGCCACGACCCCCTCCCGCGTCCCGCATGCTGAGACTGGGTGCCGGCCTGCGGTGAGATCGTCCTAGCATCCTGGGCAGGTCATGAGCGCCAGCGTCAAGCCCCGGCTCGCTGGCCGGCAACCCTCCTCCGCGGTGGGGTGCCCCGGGTGATGACCGGGTCGGCCGCAGGGGCGGTCGGCAAGCGCGGGCCCGCGCCGGGCCCCTCGACCCAGGAGGCCGACGCCGTGAACCACCGAATGTGTCGCTGAGCGCTCCGAGCATCCGCTCGCAGCGCGATCTGCGACGTCCCCGAGGCCCTGTGGCCGCCGGCCCGGCGGCGTCGCGTCCCGACCCGTTCCCGCCCGCGCGGCGGACGCCACGGCCGGCGTCGTCCGCGTCCCACAGCAGCCCAGGAGGCACCAGTGAGCGACGGATGGTCGTTCGAGACCCGTCAGGTCCACGCCGGGCAGAGCGCGGACTCCGCGACCGGAGCGCGCGCGTCCACCACGCACAGCCAGCTCAGCGAGGCCGAGCAGCGGGCGGCGGGCGTGACACCCGGCCTGGTGCGGCTCGCCGTCGGCATCGAGCACGTGGACGACATCGTCGCCGACCTCGAGCTCGGCTTCACGGCCGCGAAGGGCCTGGCATGACCTCACCGTCCGCGCCCGCCGCCCCGCCCGCGCCGGTCACCGGGGCGTGGCGGGAGGGCGACCCGGTCGGCGGCCGCCGCTTCGTCGACGTGGGCGACCTCACGACGGAGACCGGGGGCAACCTCCCCGACGTCCGCGTCGCCTACGAGACCTGGGGACGGCTGTCGCCGGCGCGCGACAACGCCGTCCTCGTGCTGCACGCCCTCACCGGCGACAGCCACGTGGTCGGCCCGCCCGGTGAGGGCCACCCGTCGCCGGGCTGGTGGGAGGGCCTGGTCGGGCCGGGCCGGCCGCTCGACACCGACCGCTGGTTCGTCGTCGCGCCCAACGTCCTCGGGGGCTGCCAGGGCACCACCGGTCCCGCCTCGACCGCCCCGGACGGCCGCCCGTGGGGCAGCCGGTTCCCGTTCCTCACCGTCCGCGACCAGGTCGCGGCGGAGGCCCGGCTGGCCGACGCGCTCGGGATCGACACCTGGGCCCTGGTGCTGGGCGGCTCGATGGGGGCCATGCGCGTGCTCGAGTGGGCCGTCACGGAGCCCGACCGCGTGCAGCGCGCCGTCGTGCTGGCGGCGGGGGCCGCCGCCACCGCCGACCAGATCGCCTGGTGCTCGGCCCAGCTGGCCGCCATCCGCTCCGACCCCGGCTTCCGGGGCGGTGACTACTACGACGCCGAGCCCGGGCAGGGCCCGCACACCGGGCTGGGCATCGCCCGCCGCATCGCCCACACCACGTACCGCTCGGCGCTGGAGCTCGACACGCGCTTCGGTCGCGCCGCGCAGCCCGGCGAGCAGCCCCTCGGCGGCGGCGGCCGGTACGCGGTGGAGTCCTACCTCGACCACCACGCGGACAAGCTCGTGCACCGGTTCGACGCGAACTCCTACGTCGTGCTCACCGAGGCGATGAGCTCGCACGACGTGGGGCGGGGCCGGGGTGGTCTCGCCGCGGCGTTGGCCCGGGTGACCGCCCGCACCGCGGTCGCCGCGATCGACTCCGACCGCCTCTACCCGGTGCGGCTGTCCGCCGAGATCGTCGAGCACCTGCCGGGGCGCGCCGAGCTCACCGTGCTGCAGTCCCCGTACGGGCACGACGGCTTCCTCCTGGAGACCGCCGCCGTCGGGGCGCTGGTCCGTGACCTGCTGGCCACCCCGGTCGAGGTCCGCGTCCGCGCCGGCTGATCCCGCGTGCCGAGCGCGTCAGCCGCGCAGGCGACCGGCGTCCGCCAGGCGTCCCACCACGTACGCCAGACCCGGCCAGCTGCGGGCCAGGCCGGGGTGCAGCGGCAACGCGGCGACGTCCGCGCTCTCGACCCAGCGCACGGCGCTGGTCTCGGCGTTCGCCGCGTGCGGCGCCGCACCGTCCAGCGCCCGGCCGATGACCACGGTGTAGCGCCAGTCCCCGTGGTCGGCGCTCACAGTGGTGGACAGCACGTCCACCGCCGTCGGGTGCACGCCGGTCTCCTCCCAGGCCTCGCGCAGCGCCGCCGCCTCGGCGTCCTCGTGGCTGTCGGTCGCGCCGCCCGGAAGGCCCCACGTGCCGCCCAGGTGCGTCCACTCGGCCCGCAGCTGGAGCAGCACCTCGACCGGTCCGGCCCCGTCGCGCAGGAGCATCAGGCCGGCGGCGCCGAAGCGGCCCCAGTGCCGATGGCCGCAGCGGCAGTCGACCCAGCCGTTGCCGTCACCGCTGCCCACGGTGCCCACGCTACGTCCACCGGCACCCGAGAGCCGCGTCCGTGGCGGTGCGGGGCGCGGTCATCGGGTAGCGTCACCTCGGGTTCACCCAGCGGGAGCAAGGAGGCTCATCGATGGCGATCGTCGTCGGCTACGTCCCCACCAAGGAGGGCCGGGCGGCCCTGGCCACCGCGGCGTCCGAGGCGAGGCTGCGCAACGCCAAGCTCGTCGTCATCAACAGCAACCGCGGGGGGCGGGACCTGGACGCCGACGAGGCGCGCCGCTACGAGGACGAGCTCACCGCCGTCCGCCGGCAGCTGGACGACGACGGCATCGAGCACGAGGTCCGACAGCTGGTGCGGGGCCTGGAGCCGGCCGAGGACCTCATCGCGGTCGCCGAGGAGGTCGGCGCCCAGATGATCGTCATCGGCCTGCGCCGCCGCACCCCGGTCGGCAAGCTGATCCTCGGGTCGAACGCCCAGCGGATCCTGCTCGACGCGCCGTGCGCCGTGCTGGCCGTCAAGGCCGCCGACTGACCCGAATGGGCGACCGTCCGGCCGCCGGGCCCGGGCTGCGCCTCGCGCAGCACCCGGACGCCGACGCCCTGCTCTCGCGCGACCCGTTCGCGCTCGTCGTCGGCATGCTGCTCGACCAGCAGGTGCCGATGGAGAAGGCGTTCACCGGCCCGTGGGTGCTCGCCCAGCGGCTGGGCGCCGACCGGCTCGACCCCGCCGAGGTCGCCGCCGTCCCGCCGGAGCGGTTCGCCGCGATGATGGCCGGCCCGCCCGCGGTGCACCGCTACCACGCCAGCATGGGCTCGCGGGTGCAGGCGCTCGCCGCGTACGTGGTGGAGCACTACCGCGGGGACGTCGAGCGGCTCTGGGTCGAGGCGGCCGACGGAGCGGACCTGCGGCGGCGCCTCGAGGCCCTGCCCGGCTTCGGGGCGCAGAAGGCGAAGATCTTCGTCGCGCTGCTCGGCAAGCAGCTGGGCGTGCGACCGGCCGGCTGGCGCGAGGCCGCTGAGGAGTACGGCCCGGACGACGCGACCCGGTCGGTGGCCGACGTGCGGGACGCCGCGACGCTGGCCGCCGTGCGGGAGACCAAGCGCAGGCTCAAGGCGGCGAAGAAGGCCGCAGCAGGCCCCTGAACGCCGCGTGGCGGACCGGTGACGTCCGGCGGTCGCGGGCGTGCCACAATGGGGGACTTGAAATAGTCCCTGCTCTCGCACGCCCTGAAACCGGGCATGCGGTGGGGGGTCGCCGTTGTTGAGCACTCTGGCGGCTCGAGATGAACCCGCCGCCGTCCGCACCCACCCGCGCACCGCACGTCAGACCCGCACGTCAGACGAGGAAAGGCAGTCTGTGTCGTCTGTTCAGACCTCCCGCCCGCTTCCCCCCGAGTTCGGCCACCCCGCGCTGCAGGACCTGCTGCGTCACGGTGCCTCGCGGGGCTCCGTGCCGGCGGACGCCGTCCGGGCCGCCTGCGAGCAGGCCGACGTCCCGATGAAGCGCATGAAGGCCGTGCTGCGGACCCTGGGTGACCACGCGATCGACGTGGTCGTCGAGCAGCCCGCGACCAAGCGGGTCGCCGCGGCGGCCCGGACGCGGAGCGGCAACGTGACGGAGTCCGTGGACGACGAGGCGCCCCCGGCCAAGAAGGCGGCCGCGAAGAAGGCGACCACGAAGAAGGCCGCGGCCACGAAGGCCGCCGGGACCGCGGAGGGCTCCGACGAGGCGGCCCCGGCGTCCGCGAAGAAGGCCGCCGCGAAGAAGGCCACCGCGAAGGCTCCGGCGAAGAAGGCGGCCACCAAGAAGGCCGCGGCCACGAAGGTGACCGCCACGAAGGCGACCGGCACGAAGGCCACGGCCGCCGCGGCGACGGCCCCCGCCGGTGACGGCGCCGAGGCGTCGCCGGCGAAGGACACGGCGACCTCGCTGGAGGAGACCGCGGCCGAGGACGCTCCGACGCCCGAGGACGGCGGGGAGGAGATCGTCCTCTCCGACGCGGACGACGACGACGCGCCGGCACAGCAGGTGGTCTCGGCCGGCGCCACCGCGGACCCGGTGAAGGACTACCTCAAGCAGATCGGCAAGGTCGCTCTGCTCAACGCCGAGCAGGAGGTCGAGCTCGCCAAGCGCATCGAGGCCGGCCTGTTCGCCGAGGAGAAGCTGAACTCGGGCGAGAAGCTCGACGCCAGGACCCGCCGCGAGCTGGAGTGGATCGCCCACGACGGGCGCCGCGCCAAGAACCACCTGCTCGAGGCGAACCTGCGGCTCGTGGTCTCCCTGGCCAAGCGGTACACCGGCCGCGGCATGCTGTTCCTGGACCTCATCCAGGAGGGGAACCTCGGCCTGATCCGCGCGGTCGAGAAGTTCGACTACACCAAGGGCTACAAGTTCTCCACGTACGCCACGTGGTGGATCCGGCAGGCGATCACCCGCGCGATGGCCGACCAGGCCCGCACCATCCGGATCCCGGTGCACATGGTCGAGGTCATCAACAAGCTCGCCCGGGTCCAGCGGCAGATGCTGCAGGACCTCGGGCGCGAGCCGACCCCGGAGGAGCTCGCCAAGGAGCTCGACATGACCCCCGAGAAGGTCGTCGAGGTCCAGAAGTACGGCCGCGAGCCGATCTCCCTGCACACCCCGCTCGGTGAGGACGGCGACAGCGAGTTCGGCGACCTCATCGAGGACTCCGAGGCCGTCGTCCCGGCGGACGCCGTGAGCTTCACGCTCCTGCAGGAGCAGCTGCACTCGGTGCTCGACACCCTGTCCGAGCGCGAGGCCGGAGTCGTCTCGATGCGGTTCGGGCTCACCGACGGGCAGCCGAAGACCCTCGACGAGATCGGCAAGGTCTACGGCGTCACCCGGGAGCGGATCCGCCAGATCGAGTCCAAGACGATGTCGAAGCTGCGGCACCCGTCGCGCTCCCAGGTGCTGCGCGACTACCTGGACTGACGTCCACCGGGCCTGGCTGGCGTTTCCGCTGGTCAGGCCCGGTTCCGGGGCCTGACGAGACGGGATACTAGGGCAGCACAGCGCTACTAGTCAAGATATCGGCTAGGCTGTCCGCATGGCCCGTCGCGCCGCGCCCGCGCTCGACCTGCCGATGCTCCTGGAGCACTGGGAGTTGCACCTGCGCGCCGAGCGCAAGTCCCCGATGACGGTGAAGTCCTACGGCGACGGCGTGCGCCGCTTCCTCGCCTGGGCCGCCCGGACCGGGGTGCCGCCCACCCTGGACCGGCGCACCGTGGCCGCGTTCGTCGCCGATCTGATGGACGGCGGCGCCGAGGCGACCACCGCCCGATCCCGGCACCTGGCGCTGCGCCGGTTCGCCGCGTGGCTCGTCGAGGAGGGCGAGTTGCCCGTCGACCCGCTGGCCGGGTCCAAGCCGCCCCGGCTGGACGCCAAGGTGGTGCACCCGCTGTCCGAGGACCAGCTGCGGGCGCTGATCGCCGCCTGCAAGGGCCGGGAGTTCCGCGACGTCCGGGACGAGGCCCTCGTGCGGTTCATGCTGGAGACCGGCGCCCGCGCCGGGGAGGTGGTCGCCCTGGAGGTGGCCGACGTCGACCTGCGCGAGCAGCGCGCCGTCGTGCGCCGCGGGAAGGGCGGCAAGGGCCGGGTGGTGCCGTTCGGGCCGCAGACCGGCTCCGCGCTGGCCCGCTACCTGCGCCAGCGCGCCGCGCACCGGCTCGCCGCCACCCCGGCGCTGTGGGTCGGGGACCGCGGGAAGCCGTTCTCCTACGACGGGCTGCACGCCGCGCTGAAGGCCCGCGCCGCGGCCGCCGGCATCGAGGGCTTCACCCCCCATAAGCTCCGGCACACCGCCGCGCACCGCTGGCTCGCCGCGGGCGGCTCGGAGGGCGGGCTGATGGCGGTGGCGGGCTGGGAGCGGCCGGACATGCTCGCCCGGTACACGAGGGCGCGGGCGTCCGAGCGGGCCGCCGAGGAGGCCCGACGGCTCAACCTGGGGGACCTATGAGCGATACGCCGCCGCCGAGTGACCCGGGGTTCGACTTTGTCGCGTGGATCAAGGATGCGGACCCGCTGGACCGGGCGTTCGTCCTGCGA
>JBKHXE010000159.1:0-25294 GCA_046566185.1 Actinomycetes bacterium
AGACGGCCCTGCCGTCGGCCCGGCTCGTCGGCGAGGTGCGGCGGACCAGCGGCCAGCTGCGGATGTTCGCCGACGGCCTGGACGACGGGTCGGTGCTCGACGTCGTCATCGACACCGCCGACCCGGAGGCCCAGCCCGTCCCCCGTCCCGACCTGCGCCGGACCACCGTGGCCCTCGGGCCGGTCCTCGTCTTCGCGGCGAGCAACTTCCCCTTCGCGTTCAGCGTCGCCGGGGGCGACACGGCGTCGGCGCTCGCCGCGGGGTGCCCGGTCGTCGTCAAGGCGCACCCCGGTCACCCCCGGACGTCGGTGCGCACCGCCGAGGTCGTCGCCCGCGCCTGGGAGGCAGCGGGCATGCCCGCCGGCTCGTTCGCCCTGGTGACCGGTGAGCGGGCCGGCGTGGACGCCCTGCGCGACCCGCGGATCGCGGCCGCCGGGTTCACCGGGTCGGTGACGGGTGGCCGGGCGCTGTTCGACATCGCGGCTGCCCGGCCCGTGCCCATCCCCTTCTACGGCGAGATGGGCAGTCTCAACCCCGCCTTCGTGTCGCCCGGTGCCGTGGCGGCGCGCGGTCAGGCGGTCGTCGACGGCTTCGTCGGCTCCTTCACCCTCGGCGTCGGACAGTTCTGCACCAAGCCGGGCCTGCTGTTCCTGCCCCGCGGTCACGGGTTGGAGCGCGCGCTCGTCGAGGCGGTCGGCGCGACCGTGCCCGCCCGCATGCTGCACGAGCGCATCCGCGGCGGCCACGACACGACGCGCGCCGTGCTGGCCGGACTGCCCGGCATGCAGGCGCTCGCCGAGGTGCCCACCGACTCTGACGCCGGAGTCCTCACCGGGGCGACGCTGCTGCGCACCGACGTGCCGACGCTCCTCGCCGAGCGGCAGGGCCTGACCACGGAGTGCTTCGGCCCGACCTCCGTGGTCGTCGAGTACGACAGCCCGGAGCAGACGCTGGACGCCGCGCGGTCGCTGGAGGGCAACCTCACGGCGACCGTGCACGCCGAGGCCGACGAGACCGGCTTCGCGGCGCCGCTGCTGCGGGTGCTCCGCGACAAGGCCGGGCGGCTGGTCTGGAACGGCTGGCCGACGGGCGTGGCCGTGAGCTGGGCGATGCACCACGGGGGGCCGTACCCGGCGACGACGGCGCCCCTGCACACGTCGGTCGGCATGACGGCGATCCGGCGCTTCCAGCGTCCGGTCACCTACCAGGACTGCCCCCAGGACCTGCTGCCGCCGGTGCTCCGGGACGCCAACCCGGACGGCGTCGTGCGCCGCGTCGACGGCGTCCTCACGAGCGGTGACGTCCGACGGTGACGGGCGACTTCGCCGGCCTGGTCGCGGTCGTCACCGGCGGCGCGTCCGGCATCGGTGCGGCTACCGCCGAGCTGCTCGCACGGCGCGGCGCCGTCGTCCACGCGCTCGACCGCGAGGAGCCCGACCGCCGTCCGGACGGCGTGCACCACCTGCGCGCCGACGTCACGGACGTCGACGCCGTCCGCCGCGCCGTCGACGCCGCCGCCGAGGCCTCGGGCGGGCTGGACCTGCTGGTCAACAACGCCGGCGTCGGGGCGGTGGGCACCGTGGAGGAGAACGGGCCGGACGAGTGGCGGCGCGTCTGGGACGTCAACGTGCTCGGCATCGTCCACGCCACGCGGGCGGCGCTGCCCCACCTGCGCCGCTCAGGGTCCGCGGCGATCGTCAGCACCTGCTCGGTGGCGGCCACGGTGGGCCTGCCCCGGCGGGCGCTGTACTCGGCGACGAAGGGCGCCGTCCTCGCCCTCACGCGGGCGATGGCGGCCGATCACCTCGCCGACGGCATCCGCGTGTGCTGCGTCAACCCGGGCACCGTGGACACGCCCTGGGTGCACCGGCTCCTCGACGGCGCGGAGTCCCCGGAGCGGGAGCGGGCGGCGCTGGAGGCCAGGCAGCCGACCGGTCGCCTGGTGTCGGCCGACGAGGTGGCCGGGGCGATCGCGTACCTGGCGAGCCCGACGTCCGGCGCGACGACGGGCACCGCGCTCACCGTGGACGGGGGCCTCACCGGCCTCCGGCTGCCCGCCGCCGCACAGCCGGCAGGTGCGTCGTGAGAGTGCGACTCGCCTACGGCGAGAGCGGGCTCGAGGTCGATCTGCCCGACGACCGGACCACGGTGGTGGAGCCGGTGTACGTGCCCGGCGCGGCCGACCCCGCGGCCGTCCTGCGGCAGGCGCTGCGGAACCCGGTCGCCGGGCCGCGGCTGCGGGACCTCGTGCGGCCCGGGCAGACGGTGGCCCTGGCGGTCTGCGACGGGACGCGAGCGCAGCCGCGCCGGCTGATGGTCCCCGCGGTGCTCGAGGAGCTCGAGGGCGTCGTCGACCCGCACGACGTCGTCGTCCTCGTCGCCACCGGCACCCACCGCGGCAACACGCACCAGGAGCTGCGGGAGATGCTCGGCGACGAGGTCGTCGACCGCTACCGGGTCCTCAACCACGACGCGCGCGACGACGACTCCCTCGTCTGGCGGGGGGTGCACGGCAACGGGGTCCCGGTGTGGCTCGACCGGCACTGGGTGGAGGCCGACGTCCGCGTGACGACGGGCTTCGTCGAGCCGCACTTCTTCGCGGGGTTCAGCGGCGGCCCGAAGCTGGCCGTCCCCGGACTCGCCGGGCTGGAGACGGTGCTGACGCTGCACGACGCGACCCGGATCGGCTCGCCGCAGGCCACCTGGGGCGTCTGCGAGGGCAACCCGGTGCACGACGACATCCGCGCCGTCGTCGCGGCCGCCGGCGGGGTCGACTTCGCCGTCGACGTGACGCTGAACCGTGAGCAGCAGGTCGTCGGCGCGTTCGCCGGCGAGCTCTTCGCCATGCACGCCGCCGCGCGGGAGGCCGCTCGGGAGCTCGCGATGCGGCCGGTGCCGCAGCTGTTCGACGTCGTCGTGACGACCAACTCCGGGTACCCGCTGGACCAGAACCTCTACCAGGCCGTCAAGGGCATCTCGGCGGCGGCGCTCGTCGTCAAGGACGGCGGCACGATCGTCTGCGCCGCCGAGTGCCGCGACGGCTTCCCCGACCACGGCTCGTTCCGGGAGGTGCTGTCGTCGGCCGAGTCGCCGCAGGCGCTGCTCGAGGCCATCGAGAGCCGCCCACGGACCGTGCCGGACCAGTGGCAGGTGCAGGTGCAGGCGAAGATCCAGACGAGGGCGCGGGTCGTCATGCACACCTCGTACCTCTCCGACGAGGCCCTGGCCGAGGCGCACCTGGAGCAGACCGCCGACATCGGCGCCACCGTGAGGGAGCTGCTCGCGGCCGCCGGGCCCGAGGCTCGGGTGTGCGTGCTACCGGAGGGCCCGCAGACCATTCCCTACGTGGCAGCCGACCGCCTGGCTGATGTCTGATGAGTCGTTGACATGCCGACGACCACGTCCCTAGCCTCGGAGCCGATGCCCGCCGCCGACGCCACCCGCTGCCGCGTGGCCGTCGTCGCGGACGACCTGTCGGGCGCGGCCGACGCCGCGGCTCCCTTCGCCCACCGGGGACTGGACGTGTCGGTCGCGCTCGACGGGCCGCCGCGGCCGGGGGCGCAGGTCGTCGGCCTGGTCACCGACAACCGCTGGCGGACGCCGGAGGCGGCCCGGCAGCGGATGCTCGACGCGGTGGCGCTCGCCCGGGCCTGGGGACCGGACCTGCTCTTCGTCAAGATTGACTCCACGCTCCGCGGCCGGGTGCGCGACGACGTCGCGACCGCGCTGGCGGCGTGGTCGCCCGACGCGCCGGCCGTCGCCACGCCGGCGTTCCCCGACCAGGGCAGGACGGTCGCCGACGGCAGGCTCGCCGTCCACGGGACGCCGCACCCCGGCCGGGTCGCCGACCGCTTCCCCGACGGGGTCGAGGTGCTGGACGCCGTCTCGCACGCCGACCTGCTGGCCGCCGCCCGGGCCGTCGTCGACGAGGGCCGCGTCGCGGTCGGCTCCGGCGGGCTGGCCCGCGCGCTCGCGGAGGTGCTGGTACCGGAGCCGCCGGAGCGGCCCGACCGGCGGGCGTCCGGGAACGGCGTCCTCGTCGTCGCCGGGAGCCCGCACCCCGCCACGGTGGAGCAGGTGGACCGGCTCGCCGAGGCCGGGGCCCTCGTGCTGGGCGCCACCGTGGACGGCGACGCGGACGTCGCTGCTGCAGCGGCGGCGCTCGACCACGGACGACGCGTCGTCCTCGCCCCCGAGCCGGGCGGCGTCCCCGCCGCCGACAGCCCCGAGGCGGTGCTCGCCGCCGGTGCGCTCGCCACCGCCGCGGTGGCGGCGCTCGACGCGACGACGCGGCCGACCGGGCTCGTGCTCACCGGAGGCGCGACCGCTCTCGCCGTCGCCCGGGCCCTGGGCGCCCACGAGCTGCGGCTGCTCGGCGAGGTCGCCGTCGGCCTGCCTCTCGGGGAGCTCGTCACTGCTGACCGCCGCGTCCCGGTGGTCACCAAGTCCGGCGGGTTCGGCGTCCCGGAGTGCCTGCTCGATGCCGCCGCCGTCCTGGAGGAGCACACATGACCGCGCCCCTGCTCGGCCTCACCGTCGGCGACCCCGCCGGGATCGGCCCGGAGATCACCCTCAAGGCAGCGCAGGACCCGCGCAGCCGCGTGGCCCGGCTGCTCGCCATCGGCAGCACCGAGTCGCTGCGCGAGGCCGCGACGGTGGTGGCCGACCCACCCGCGTTACGAGAGGTGGGCCACCCCTCCGAGGCGCGCTTCGAGCCGGGCACGCTCGACGTGCTGCCCGTCCCGTCGCGGGGGCCGGTGGAGCTCGGCAGGCTGTCCGCGGAGGCCGGCCGCATCGCCTACGACTCCGTGGAGAAGGCGGTGGGACTCGCGCTCGCCGGCGACATCGACGGCATCGTCACGGCCCCGCTCAACAAGGAGGCCATCGCACTGGCCGGGCACCCGTACCCGGGCCACACCGAGATCCTCGCGGAGCTCACCGGCACGCGGGACTTCGCGATGATGCTCACCGCGCTGAAGCTCCGCGTCGTGCACGTGACGACGCACGTCGGCATCCGGCAGATGCTCGAGAAGGTCACCACCGAGCGAGTGCTCACGACGATCCGGCTGGCGCACGACGCCTTGCGCGACATGGGTTTCCGCAGCCCGAGCGTCGGGGTCGCGGGCCTCAACCCGCACGCCGGTGAGGGCGGCCTGTTCGGCGACGAGGAGATCCGGGTGATCGCCCCGGCGGTGGAGCAGGCGCGCGCCGAGGGGATCGACGCCACCGGTCCGTGGCCGGCGGACACCCTGTTCGGCCGAGCCGTGGCCGGGGACTTCGACGTCACCGTCGCGATGTTCCACGACCAGGGCCACATCGCGGTCAAGGTCCTCGGCTTCGAGACGGGCGTCAACGCCACCATCGGCCTGCCGATCGTGCGCACCAGCGTCGACCACGGCACGGCGTTCGACATCGCGGGCACGGGCCGGGCCAGCCACGACAGCCTCGTCGAGGCGGTCACCGTGGGGGCCTCGATGGCCCGGGCCCGCCTGGAGGCCGCGGCGTCCGGAGGCGCGTCGTGACCGGCCAGGGGCTCGGACCCTTCGAGGCCGTGCGCGGGCTGGAGCTCGACGCCCCCTTCCCGCGCCTGCTGCCCGTGCGCCAGCACCTCGACGCCCGGGCCGTCGACGACGTCGCGGCCGCCACCCGGCAGGCGCTGGAGCCTCTGCGTGCCCGGGTGCGCCCCGGGATGGCCGTCGCGCTCACCGCCGGCAGCCGCGGGATCCACGACAAGCCGGCCGTCCTCAGGGCGGCGGGGGAGTGGCTGCGGTCCGTCGGGGCCGAGCCCTTCGTCGTCCCGGCGATGGGGTCCCACGGTGGTGCCACCGCCGAGGGGCAGGCGCAGATGCTGGCGGACCTCGGGATGTCCGAGGCGGCCCTGGGCATGCCGATCCGGGCCACGATGGAGACCGTCGAGCTCGACCGGCTTCCCGGCGGACCCGCGGTGCACCTCGACGCCAACGCCGCCAAGGCGGACGGGATCATCGCCGTGAACCGCGTCAAGGCCCACACCGACTTCAAGGGCGAGATCGAGAGCGGTCTGGCGAAGATCGTGGCCATCGGGCTCGGCAAGCAACGCGGGGCCGAGGGCATCCACCGCTTCGGGCCGGCCAACCTCGGCGTGTGGATCCCGCGCGTCGCGCGGCGCATCCTCGACACCGGCAAGGTGCTGGGTGGACTCGCCATCGTGGAGAACGCCTACGACCGGGCGGCGCGCATCGCCCTCGTCGAGCCCGAGGGCATCGGGGGTGAGGCCGAGGCGGCGCTGCTCGTCGAGGCGAAGGCGCTGATGGGCACCCTGCCCTTCGACCGGCTCGACGTGGCGGTGGTGGACGTCATGGGCAAGAACGTGTCCGGCGCGGGCATGGACACCAACGTCATCGGCCGGATGATGATCCGGGGAACCCCGGAGTTCGAGCGCCCCCGCATCGCCAACATCGCCGTCCTGGACATCAGCGACGTGTCGCACGGCAACGCCGTCGGCATCGGGCTCGCCGACTTCGTGCCCTTCCGCGTCCTGCAGAAGCTCGACCTCAGGACGACGTACATCAACGCCATGACGGCGGGCCTGGGCGGTCCCCAGCGGGGCCAGATCCCGATGGCGATGGCCACCGACCGCAGCGCGGTCGCGGCGGCGATCCTCACCTGCGGCCGGGCGGACCTCGAGCGGGTGGAGCTGGTGCGGGTGCGCAGCACCCTGGACCTCGAGCACCTCCTCGTGTCGGAGTCCCTCCGGCAGCAGGTCGAGGAGCACCCCCGGCTGGAGCAGACCGGCCCGCCGGTCGAGATGACCTTCGACGCCGAGGGGACCCTCCAGCCGTGGGGCTGAGGAGACACGGCGTCGTCCGCCGCGAAGGAGAGACCACCACATGACCGCGACCACTGCGTACGCCGAGCTGGGCGTGCTGCTCCACCCGTCGGACACCGTCGTGGTGGCCTCCGGCGACCTCGAGGCCGGCCGGACCGTCGGCGGCCTGACGCTGCGGAGCGCCGTCCCCCGCGGTCACAAGGTCGCCGTCGCGCCGATGGCCGTCGGCGAGCCGGTGCGCAAGTACGACCAGGTCATCGGCTTCGCCACCGAGCCGATCGAGCCCGGCGACCACGTGCACACCCACAACGTGGAGTTCCGGGCGTTCGAGCGCGACTACGCCTTCGGCGTCGACGTGCGGCCGACCGAGGCGGTGCCGCAGGAGCAGCGGGCGACCTTCCAGGGCATCGTCCGACCCGACGGCAGGGTGGCGACGCGCAACTACATCGGCATCCTCACCTCGGTGAACTGCTCGGCCACCACGGCCAAGCTCATCGCCGACCAGTTCCGCTCGCCAGGGATCCTCGACGACTTCCCGAACGTGGACGGCGTGGTGGCCCTGGCGCACGGCGCCGGCTGCGGCATGGCCGACAGCGGCGAGGGGTTCGAGGTGCTGCAGCGCACGCTCACCGGCTACGCCGAGCACCCGAACTTCGCCGGCTTCCTCATGCTCGGGCTGGGCTGCGAGGTGAACCAGATCTCGGGCCTCTCCGAGCGCTGGGTGCTCGACAGCTCCAAGCTCGTCGAGACGATGACCATCCAGGAGCACGGCGGCACGGCGGCCACCGTCCGCAGGGGCGTCGAGGTCATCACGAGCATGCTGCCGGTCGCCGACCGGGTCTCGCGGACCACGGTCCCGGCGAGCGAGCTGGTGCTCGGGCTCAACTGCGGCGGCTCCGACGCGTACTCCGGCATCACCGCGAACCCGGCCCTCGGCGCCGCGGTCGACATCCTCGTGCGGCACGGTGGTACCGCCGTGCTCGGTGAAACCCCGGAGATCTACGGCGCCGAGCACCTGCTCACGCGGCGGGCGGTCAGCCGCGAGGTCGGCGACAAGCTCGTCGACCTCATCCGCTGGTGGGAGAAGTACACCGCCGACAACGGCGGTTCCATGGACAACAACCCCTCGCCCGGCAACAAGGCCGGCGGCCTGACGACGATCCTCGAGAAGTCCCTCGGCGCCGTCGCGAAGGGCGGGACGACGAACCTCACCGACGTCTACCGCTACGCCGAGAAGGTCACGGCCAAGGGGTTCACCTTCATGGACACCCCCGGCTACGACCCCGTCTCCGTCACCGGCATCGTCGCGGGCGGAGCGACGGTCATGTGCTTCACGACGGGTCGCGGCTCTGTGCTGGGCACGAAACCCACGCCGACCCTCAAGCTCGCGACGAACACCGAGATGTACCAGCGGATGTCCGAGGACATGGACCTCAACTGCGGCGTCATCGTGGACGGCGCCGCGACGGTCCAGGAGGTGGGCCAGCAGCTCTTCGAGCTGATCCTGGCGACGGCGTCCGGGCAGAAGACGCGCAGCGAGCAGCTCGGGTTCGGCCAGGAGGAGTTCGTGCCGTGGCACCTCGGGGCGGTCATGTGATGCTCGAGGTCAACGGCGGGCAGCTGACCTTCTGAGAGGAGACCGCGTGGACCTCACCCCCCGCCCGGTGCCGGGCACGGACCTCTCGATCTCGCCGCTCGTGCTGGGCACCATGACCTTCGGCGCCCAGGTGGACCGCCCCACCGCCGCGCGGATGGTCGGTCAGGCCCGTGAGGCCGGCGTGACGATGTTCGACACGGCGAACTCCTACAACGACGGCGAGTCAGAGCGGATCCTCGGCGAGGTGGTCGCCCCGTTCCGTGACGAGGTGCTCGTGGCGACCAAGGTCTTCAAGCCGACGGGTCCCGGGCCGGACGACCGCGGTCTGGGCCGCGCGGCCGTGGCCAAGGCCCTCGACGCGTCGCTACGGCGGCTCGGCACCGACCACGTCGACGTGTACTACCTGCACTTCCCCGACCCGGACACGCCGGTCGAGGAGTCGCTCGAGGCGGTCCAGGACGCGGTGGACGCCGGCAAGGTGCGGCACGTCGCCCTCTCGAACTTCGCGTCCTGGCAGGTGGCCGAGGCCCGGAGCGTGCAGGAGCGACGAGGGTGGCCGCCGGTGCACGTCTGCCAGCCGGTGTACAACCTGCTCGCCCGCCGGATCGAGGGCGAGTACGAGGCCTTCTCTCGCCGGTACGAGATCTTCAACATCGTCTACAACCCGCTCGCGGGCGGCCTGCTGACCGGCAAGCACACCGACCCGGCGCGCCCGGCGTCCGGAACCCGCTTCACCGAGGACCTCGGCGAGCTCTACCGCGAGCGCTACTGGAACGCCGCGCAGCTCGGGGCGGTCGAGGCACTGCGGGAGGTGGCGGCCGGGGCCGGCGTGACGATGGTCGAGCTGGCGATCCGGTGGCTGCTCGCGCGGCCGGTCGTCGGCGGCGTGCTGCTCGGCGCCTCGAGCCCGGAGCAGCTGGCGGCGAACCTCGACGCCGCCCAGGGCCCGGCGCTGCCCCCCGACGCCGAGGAGGCGTGCGACGCCGTGTGGGCGCGGCTGCGCGGGGCTGCCCCCGCCTACCACCGCTGACCGCGGGCGCTACCGCCGTCCGCGCAGGACGTCGATGAGGCGGGAGTCGTCCACGGCCCCGAGCCCGGCGCGCCGGCCGGCCAGGTACAGCTGCTCCGCAGCCGACGCCAGCGGCGCGGGATAGGCGTGGTCGCGTGCGGCCCCGAGCACGAGGCCGAGGTCCTTGACGAAGATGTCGAGGGCGCTGCGCACCTCGTCCCCGGCGCCGTGGACCATCCGCTCACCGCGGTCCTCGAGCATGAACGAGGCGGCCGCGCCGTGTCGCAGGACCTCCCGGCACTGGGCTGCATCCAGGCCGAGCGCCTCCGCGAACGCCAGCCCCTCGGCGGCCGCCGCGATGTGCACGCCGCACAGCAGCTGGTTGACGAGCTTGACCTTCTGCCCGTCTCCGGGAGCCGGGCCGACGACCGGCGCCCGGGTCGCCAGGACGTCGAGGAGCGGCCGCACCGCGGCGACGGCGGCGCCGGCGCCGCCGACCATGACGAGGAGCTCGCCCGCGGCCGCTCGCGAGACCCCGCCCGAGACGGGCGCGTCGACCACGCCGACGTCCTGTCCCGCCAGGCGCTCGGCCACCGCCTCCACGGCGGCCGGGCCGACGGTGGACATCACGAGGACGACGGAGCCACGTCGCAGGGCCGGCGCCGCACCGTCGTCGCCGAAGAGCGCGTCGTCCAGCTGCGCGGGGGTGGCGACCATCGCCACCAGCACGTCGGCGTCCTTCGCGGCCTGGGCCGACGAGCCCGCCACCGTCACGTCGCGGCCGAGCGCCCGAGCGGCGCTCGGGTCGACGTCGTGCACCGTCAGCGCGAACCCGGCGCCCGCCACCCGGGCGGCCATCGGCCTGCCCATCGCCCCCAGCCCGACCCACCCGACCGTCGTCACGCGCCGCCTCCCGTGCTCGTCCCTGCGCCGTCCCCGGCGCTGTCTCCTGCGACCACCTGCACCACGTCGTGCAGCGTCCGCTCGTCGCCGACGTTGCCGGCGAAGACCACGTAGGGCGTGCCGACCGCGCCCGGGTCGGCGTCCAGCGGCCGCAGCAGGCCGACCATGCCCGGGAGGAACTGACCGACGACGGCCGCCCGACGGATCCCCAGCCCGTGGACGGCGACGTCGTGGGACGTGATGCCGCCCTTGGCGACCACCCAGGCCGGCCGGGCCGCGACCGCCGCGCGCACCACCTGGGTGAGGGCCTCGGAGACCGCCCGCGCGATCGCCAGGCTGGCCTCGCCGTCCTCGGCCCGGACCAGGGTGCGGCTCGTCACCAGCACGACGTCGCGCTGGCGCAGAGCGCGGGCGACGTTCCGGCCGACCTCCTCGACGTGCTCCCGGTGTCGCCGCCGGTCGGTGACCGCGGCAACCGACAGCTCGACCCTCTCGACGTCACGACCGCCGGTGAGGTGCTCGACCTGCGCGCTCGTGAGGCCGACGTGGGACCCCACGACGACGAGGCCGTGCCCGGCCGGGCGGCCGTGGGGCCACACGTCGTCCGGGGTGAGCGGGGGCCGGGGCTCGATGCCCGTGAGGGCGCGGACGAAGGACGGGCCGGTGCGGTGCAGGAAGGTCCGACCGGCGCGCTGCGCCTCGAGCAGGCCGAGGACGACGACCTCGAGGTCGGCGTGGTCGACGGCGTTGACGACGACCCAGTCGCCGCCGGTCACCTCGCCGAGCAGCGTCGCGACCCGGTCCGGACCGCCGGCCCGGATGTCCTCCAGGGAGATGCTGCGGACCGTCTCGGCGGGAACCCGGCCGCCGCTGCGCTCGGCGAGCAGCTCGCGCAGGTTCGACGTGCGGAACCCGAACGTCGCGTCGCGGGCGAACTCGGTCTCCGCGATGGGCACCGGCACGCCGTCGAGCACGGCGTGGTGGACGTCGCCGGACGTGAACCGTCCGGCCTCGGGGAAGGCGGGCACGAAGAGCACGCCGTCCGGCCCGCGGCCGGTGTGCTCGCGCAGCGCGGCGGCCATCGCCTCGACCTCCTCGACGACGTGGCCCCGCAGCGTCGAGTCGCTGCGGCTGACGAGGTCGACGGCCGGCGGGGTGCCGGAGCTCACGGCGAGCGATGCGACGACGTCCAGCGCGGCGCGCGTCACCGAGCCGGTGAGGCGGGACGCGTCGACCGGCGGGAGGCTCCGGCTGTTCGTCAGCGCGAAGCAGCACGACCCCGGGCCCTCCAGGGCCCGCCGCAGCTGCTCGGGCGCCAGGTCGAGGACGACCTCCACGCCGTGGACGCTCTGCGACCCGGTGGGGTCGTCGTCCAGCACCACCGTGCGGCGGCCGGTCCGGGCGCGCTCGGACCGGATCCGCTGCCGCGCGTCGTCCAGCCGCAGGGGCGGCGGGGGCGTCACGAGGTGGGGGTCCGCGGGCACAGGGGGCCTTCCGTCGCCGGAAATCAGATGTCAGATATGTTGTCGAGAGCCGGCGCCGACGTCAAGGGTGGGGACTGCCGGTTACCCTGACCCGCGTGAGACAGGGTCGAGCCGATGCCGTGGCGGAACAGCTGCTGGCGCTCGTGCTCGACGGGACGTTCCCCGTGGGTGAGCCGCTCCCGAGCGAGGCCGAGCTGGCCACCCGGTTCGGGGTCAGTCGGCTGACCGTCCGCGAGGCGATCCGGTCGCTGGCGTCCACGCGGGTGATCCACGTGCAGCAGGGCCGCTCCAGCGTCGTCAACGCGCCGCGCCGGTGGTCCCCGCTGGACGGGCGGCTCCTGGCCGCCCGCGGTCGGGCGGAGGGCGACGCGCTGCTGCTGCCGCGGCGCCTCCTCGAGGCCCGCAGGGTCGTCGAGGTGGCCATCGCCGAGCTCGCCGCCGAGCGGCGGACGACCGACCACCTGGACCGGCTCACCGCCGCCCACGAGGCCATGGTCGCGGCGCACGACCGAGGGGACGTGCCGGCGGTCGCGGAGGCGGACCTGGAGTTCCACAGCCTGCTGTTCGAGGCCGCCGACAACGTCTTCCTCTCGGCCCTGTTCGAACCGCTGTCGTCGGTGCTGCTCGCCGCCCGCCGGGAGACCTCCTCGGTGGCGGCGATGCGGGAGCACGCCATCGACGCCCACGCCGCCGTCCTCGGTGCCGTCGAGGAGGGGGACGTCGGCGGCGCGGGCGAGGCGATGCGGGCGCACCTGCTGCAGACCGAGGGCGACTTCGAGCGGTACCTGGGCCCGGAGTACGCGACGGACGCCGAACCGGCCTGACCCGGACGTGCGGGAGGGGAGGTCGTGCCGACCTCCCCTCCGGCCCCCCGCCCGCCCGGGCTCCGCGAGTCAGGCCCCGAGCTGGAGCCCGAAGACCTTGAGCATCGTGTAGATCCCGAGCAGGCCGATGGCGATGCTGCTGACCGCCAGGGCCACGGTGAACCCGCGGCCGCCGTACAGGCGCGGGTCCGTCTCCGTCCGGCGCAGGTACCAGACCGCGATGACGACCGCGACGAGGAAGATGCCGGTCATCACACCACCGATCTGCACCATGATCACCGGCGACTGGATCGCGAGGTAGGCGACGGCCCAGATCAGCGGGAGGGCGACCGTGAAGACCCGGATCCACCGCAGCCGGGCGACCGGGTCGTGCCAGTCGACGACGCCCATCGTCGCCAGCAGGTTCACGTACATCCGAGACCAGCTGGGGATGGACGCCCACATCGTCGAGCCGAGCACCGCGATCGCGCCGACGAGGAAGATGATGCTCGCCCACTCGCCCAGGGTGTCGGTGTAGATGCGCGAGAGCGTGGTGATCATCTCGTTGCCCTCGGGCACGAGGTTCTGCGGCTTCAGGACGGCGGCGCCCATGATGTAGAAGGCCAGGGTGCCGAACGTGTAGATCACCCAGGAGACCAGCGCGTCCTTGTACATCACACGGATCCAGCCGTTGGCGCGACGGACCCAGGCGTCGCTGCCGTCGTTGGGGCCCACCCAGCGGGCGTACCCCTTCTCGACGCACCAGTACGTGTAGAAGGTGATCTCGTCGGCGCCGACCCCGGTGATGCCGAACATGGCGAGCGCCGCGCCGAGGGCACCGGCGGGGATGAGGAAGGTGAGGCCTCCGGCGACGTCGCCGGCGTCGTAGGAGAAGGGCGTCAGCGGCAGGCCCAGGGCGATGAGGATGGTGACGAACGAGAAGACGACGACCATGAGGACGGCGCCGCGCTCGATGAGCGAGTACTTGTTCGAGTAGAGCATCGCGATGCTGCCGACGGCGATGAACGACGTCCACGCCAGCAGCGACGTGAAGCCGAGCGGGTCGCCCCCGATGGGGAACATGATGCTGAACGCGACCGCGACGCCGCCGATGATGCCCCCCAGCTGGAGGAGCTTGCTCAGCGCGAGGAGCAGCCAGAGGTAGTTCACCCAGCCGACCCGCCCGAGTTTGGGCGGCACCTTGTTGTAGCCGGTCAGGGCGGGCTGTCCCGTGGCGATGGTCCACCGGGCCAGCTCCACCTGGACGGCAACCTTCACGAGCGTGCTGAAGATGACGAGCCACAGCAGGACGAAGCCCGCCTGCGCGCCGAGCGTCGTCGTCGCGATGAGCTCGCCGGAGCCCACGATCGACGCGCTGAGGATGAGGCCGGGGCCGAGGTAGCGCAGGCTGCCTCTCCAGCCCACGGGGGGTTCCTTGATCCCCTCCGGGGTGAGGAGATACGGGTCGGTCCGGTCGGTGGCGTCAGCCGTGGTGGTCACGCTGCCCCCTCTGAGGTGGTGGGAACTCATCTGATGTGACGCGCATCATGTCCACTTGTCTGATGAGCGTCAACGACCTGGCGGTGCGGCTCGTCGCGTCGGGCCTGCCGCAGGCGCTGCTGCTGGCGACCCAGACCGTCGATCTCGAGGGTCATGACGTCGCCGGGTCGCAGGTAGGGGTGGGCGCCGGACAGGGCGACGCCCTGGGGTGTCCCGGTGTTGATGACGTCGCCGGGCTCGAGGACGAGGTACTGGGAGAGGTGCCAGACGAGGTAGTCGACGCCGAAGACCATGTCCGCGGTCGTCGAGTCCTGCCGCGGGGCGTCGTTGACCCACGACCGCAGCCGCAGCGCCTGGACGTCGTCCACCTCGTCGGCCGGCACCAGCCACGGCCCGAGCGGGTTGAAGGTCTCGCAGCACTTGCCCTTCGACCACTGACCGCCGGACTCCTCGAGCTGGAAGGTGCGCTCGGAGACGTCGTTCGACACGGCGTAGCCGGCGACGTGCTCTCGTGCGTCGGCCGGTGACTCGAGGTAGCGCGCACGACGCCCGATGACGACGGCCAGCTCGACCTCCCAGTCGACCGTCGTCGCCCGCGGGGGGACGAGGACGTCGTCGTCCGGTCCGACCACGGTGTTCGGGTGCTTGAAGAACATCACCGGGACGGTCGGGGGTGCGGCGCCGGTCTCGGCGGCGTGCGCCGCGTAGTTCATGCCGATGCACAGCACGGCTCCCGGCCGCGCCACCGGCGCACCGGTGCGCAGGCCCCGGTGGTCGAGCGGCGGCAGCGCGCCGCGGTCCACGGCGTCCCGGGCCCGCGCCACGCCGTCCTCGGAGAGGAAGTGGCCGTCGATGTCAGCGGTCAGCGGCGTCAGGTCGTACGCGGTGCCGTCGTCACCCAGCGCGGCCGGGCGCTCGGCACCGGGGTGCCCCAGGCGCATCAGCTGCACGGTCGATCTCCCTTGATCGGCAGAGCGGTCGGGTCCAGCATGCTGAACGGCGTTCTGACAACTGAACCATCGGAACCTTGGCGGCCCACTCCTCTGATGTCAAGGGGGGACGCGGGCCGATCAGCGGACAACCCCCTCGGGCGGGACGTCCAGCAGGGCCAGCTCGCCGCGAGTCGGCAGGCCCTCCCAGTCGCCGGCCGCGCCGACGGCGAACGCGGCCACCGCCGCTCCACGGTCCAGCCGGTCCGGTACCGCGAGCCCGTCGAGGAGGGCCGAGAGGTAGCCGGCGACGAAGGCGTCACCCGCGCCGACGAGGTCCACGGCTCGCACCGGACGGGCGGGGACGGTCGTCGTCCCGTCGCCGGTGCGGACGAGGGCGCCCGCCGACCCCAGGGTGACGACGACCTCGCGCACGCCCGCGTCGACCAGCGCCGCCGCGCCGGCCGCGGCGTCGGCGGCGTCGGTGAGCAGGCCGATCTCGTCGTCGGACGCGGCGACGACGTCGACGTGCGGCAGGAGGGTCCTCAGGGTGCGGGCGGCCTCGGCCGCGGACCAGAGGCGGCTGCGGTAGTTGACGTCGAGGCACACGGCGGCGCCGCGCTCGCGGGCCCGGCGGACGAGCTCGAGCACGGCCGCCGCACAGGTCGGCCCGAGCGCCGGCGTCACCCCGCTGACGTGCACCAGCCGCGTGCCGTCGGTCAGCGCGGTGGCCACGTCGTCCGGCCGCAGCTCGCCGCCCGCCGATCCCCGCCGGTGGTAGTCGACGTGGGCCACGCCCGCCAGGCGGTCCTCGCGGACGAGGACGCCGGTGGCGCCGGTGCCGGTCCGCACGTGCGACACGTCGACGCCCTCGGCTCGCAGCGTCCGGACGACGAGGGCGCCCAGCTGGTCCGCACCCACGACTCCGACCCACCGGGCGGTGTGCCCCAGGCGGGCCAGGCCGATGGCGACGTTGGACTCGGCCCCGGCGATGCTCAACCGGGCGGCGCCGCCGTGCCGGACGAGGCCGTCCGCGCGAACGAGCCCCATCGCCTCGCCCGCCGTGACGACCTCAGTCACCGGGGTCGCCCCAGGCGTCGGCCAGCTGCCGCGCGCGTGCGGCCAGGCCGCCCCAGTCGCCGCCAGCCACGACGTCGTCCGAGACCAGGGCACTGCCCACGCCCACCCCGGTGCAGCCGGCTCGGCGGTAGGCGGCGACGTCCTCGACGCGCACGCCGCCCGTGGGCACGAGCGGGACGTCGTCCAGCGGCTCGCGGACTGCCCGGACGTAGGCGGGGCCGCCGAGCGCGCCGACGGGGAACACCTTGACGGCTGCGGCCCCGAGCCGCCAGGCCCGCTCGATCTCGGTCGGGGTGGTGGCGCCGGCCAGGACCGGCACCCGGATCTCGCGCAGGACGTCCTCCGCGGTCGTCGGGGTGACGAGGAAGGCGGCGCCTGCGTCGAGGGCCGCACGGGCCTGCGCGGCCGAGCGCACGGTGCCGACGCCCACCGTGACCCCCGGCTCGCGGGTCCAGCGACCGACGGCGGCCAGCGCCCCCGGGGTCGGCGCGGTCACCTCGACCGTGGTGACGCCACCGGCCACGAGGGCCGCGACGAGCTCGTCGGGCGGCTCGTGCGCTCGGAGGCGCACGATCGCCACCACGCCGCGGACGGTGGGGCGGGTGCCGGACGCCATGCGGCTCCTCCTCGTCGGGGGTCGTCTCGTCAGTGGTTGTCGCGGGGAACGGGGCTCACGTCGGCGACGCGCCGGTACGCGACCGCCGGCCGCAGCACCATCCCGTCCCCGAGCTGGTCCACCAGCCCGCGCTGGATCTCCTGCCACGGCGTCTGCGGCGGCGGGACCGGGTAGCCCCCGGCCGCCTCCAGCTCCCGACGCCGGGCGGCCAGCTCGTCGTCGTCCACCAGCATGTCGGCCGTCCCGGCCGCCAGGTCGATGCGGACGCGGTCGCCCGTGCGCAGCAGCGCCAGCCCTCCGCCGGCGGCGGCCTCCGGCGACGCGTTGAGGATCGACGGCGACCCCGAGGTGCCGGACTGTCGCCCGTCCCCGACGCACGGCAGGGCATGGACGCCGCGCCGGACGAGGTCGGCGGGCGGCCGCATGTTGACCACCTCCGCGCTGCCGGGGTAGCCGAGTGGGCCCGCCCCGCGCATGAAGAGCAGGCAGTCCTCGTCGACCTCGAGCGCCGGGTCGTCGATCCGGGCACGGTAGTCCTCCGGCCCGTCGAAGACGACGGCGCGACCCTCGAGGACGCCGGGCCGGCCGGGGTCGCTCAGGTACCGCTCGCGGAACTCCTCGGAGATGACGCTGGTCTTCATGATCGCGTTGTCGAAGAGGTTGCCGTGCAGCACGAGGAAGCCCGCGTCGTCGGCCAGGGGGTCGTCGACGGTGCGGATGACCTCCCGGTCGGTGGCCTCCACCGCGCGACAGTTCTCGCCGAGGGTGCGGCCGTTGACGGTGAGGGCATCCTCGTGGACGAGCCCGTGGCGGATCAGCTCGGCGACCACCGCCGGGACGCCGCCGGCGCGGTGGAACTCCTCTCCCAGGAACCGCCCGGCGGGCTGCACGTCGACCAGCAGCGGCACGCGGAGCCCGATCGCCTGCCAGTCGTCGATCGAGAGCGGCACGCCCGCGTGCCGGGCGACGGCGCCGAGGTGGACGGGCGCGTTCGTCGAGCCGCCGATGGCGGAGCACACGACGATCGCGTTCTCGAACGCCTCGCGCGTCAGGACGTGGGACGGGCGCAGCTCCTCGTGCACGATCTCGACGGCCCGCCGTCCGGTGAGGTAGGCCATCCGGCCGCGGTCGCGGTGGGGCGCCGGGATCGCGGCGCAGCCCGGCAGCGACATGCCGAGCACCTCGGCCAGGGCGTTCATCGTCGAGGCGGTGCCCATGGTGTTGCAGTGCCCCGGGGACGGCGCGGACGACGCCACGAGCTCGACGAGCTCCGCCGCGTCCAGCTGCCCCGCGGCGAGCATCTCGCGGGCCCGCCACACGATCGTCCCGGAGCCGGTGCGCTCGCCGTCGAACCAGCCGTTGAGCATCGGCCCGCCGGACAGCACGATGGCGGGCAGGTCCACGGTCGCGGCAGCCATCAGGCATGCCGGGGTGGTCTTGTCGCAGCCGGTGGTCAGGACGACGCCGTCGAGCGGGTACCCGTGCAGCACCTCGACGAGCCCGAGGTAGGCGAGGTTGCGGTCGAGCGCTGCGGTCGGCCGCCGGCCGGTCTCCTGGATCGGGTGCACCGGGAACTCCAGGGGCACGCCGCCGGCGTCCCGGATGCCTTCGCGGACGCGCTGCGCGAGCTCCAGGTGGTGCCGGTTGCACGGGGACAGGTCGGACCCGGTCTGCGCGATGCCGATGACCGGCCGGCCGGACTGCAGCTCCTCGCGCGTGAGGCCCCAGTTGAGGTACCGCTCCAGGTACAGGGCGGTCATCGCCGGGTCGTCCGCGTTGTCGAACCAGGCCTGGCTGCGCAGTCGTCGCGCGGGCATCCGTCCTCCTCGGTCAGCACCTCGACCGAAGGCATATCAGATGAGTGGTCCCTCGTGGGGCAGCCGGCGCGTCGGGCCCGGGCGCTCACCCCGCCCAGCGGTAGCCGTTCTCCGGCCGCCCGGCGGCTCCGTAGCGCGGCCGGACGTCGGCCAGCCCGACGGTGGCCAGGTGCTCGAGGTAGCGGCGGGCGCTGACGCGGGCCATGCCGCAGCGGTCCGCGACCTCGGCGGCCGACAGGTCGTCCTCGTCGCTGTGGCGCAGCGTGGAGGCCACCAGCTCGAGCGTCCGGGACGACAGGCCCTTCGGCAGCGGCGCCGCGGTCAGCGAGCGGTGCCGCGCCTGCAGCAGCCGGTCGACCTCGCCCTGGTCGAGCTCGCCCCGCGGCCGGGCGGTGCGCCGCAGCACGTCGGCACGGTGCGAGGCGTAGGCCTCCAGACGCTCGCGCAGCGTCGCCAGGGAGAACGGCTTCACCAGGTAGTGGACGACACCGCTCACCATGGCCTCGCGCACCGACTCCAGCTCGCGGGCCGCGCTGATGACGATGACGTCGGGCTGCGGGCCGGGTGCGGCGCGCAGCGTGCGCAGCACGTCGAGGCCCGAGACGTCCGGCAGGTAGATGTCCAGCAGCACGAGGTCGGGTCGCAGCGCCTCGACCGCCCGGATCGCCTCCGCCCCGGTGTGCGCCTGCCCCACGACGACGTAGCCCGGCACCGACTCGACGTACCCGCGGTGCACCGCCGCGACGGCGAAGTCGTCATCGACGACGAGGACCCGCACGGGTGCGCTCACGCCCTCACCCCCGCCGGGGCCAGGTGCACCTCGACACGGGCGCCGCCCAGCGGGGACGCGGAGGCGACCGCGCGGCCGCCGCGCCGAGCGGCGATCCTCGCCACGAGCGCGAGGCCGATGCCACGGCCGTGGGTGTCGCCGGAGCGGGGCCCGGTCTTGGTCGTGACGCCCGCGTCGAAGACCCGGGCCCGGTCGGCCTCGGCGATGCCCGGGCCGTCGTCGTCCACCCGCACCGTCACGCCACCGTCGTCCCGGGTGCGCACGTGGACGACGACCTGGCCGCCGTGGCCCACGGCGTCCAGCGCGTTGTCGACGAGGTTGCCGAGCACCGTCACGACGTCGTCCCCGGCCCCGGGTGCTACGTCGCTGTCGGCGTCCAGCGTCAGCGTCAGGCCGCGCTCGCGGGCCACCGAGGCCTTGGCGAGCAGCAGCGCCGCGACCGTCGGGTCGTGCACCACCGACAGCGGTGCGCCGTCCAGCACCTTGCCGCCGCCCCCCACCCGCTCGATGAACGACACCGCCTCCTCGTGGCGGCCGAGCTCGATGAGGCCCTGGACGACGTGCAGCCGGTTGCTGAACTCGTGGGCCTGCGCCCGCAGGGTGTTGGCGAGGCTGCGCTGACCGTCGAGCTCGCGCATGGCGCTGAACAGCTCGGTGCGGTCGCGCAGGGTGAGCACCTCGGCGACCCGCCGGCCGTCGACCGTGGCGGGGGTGCGGTTCGCGACGAGCATGCGCTCGCCGGCGAGCACGAGCTCGTCGACCACCGGACGCTCGCCGCGCACCAGCGGCAGCATCGCGGCGTCCAGCACCTCCTCGGCGCGTCGCCCGATCGCGTTCTCCTGCAGGCCGAGCAGCCGCATCGCCTCGTCGTTGACGAGAGCAACGCGACCCTCCTCGTCGACCGCGACGACACCCTCGCGGATGCCGTGGAGCATCGCCTCACGCGTGTCCAGCAGCCGGGCGATCTCCTCGGGCTCCAGGCCGAAGATGCGGCGCCGTACCGTCCGCGCGACCAGCAGCGACCCGATCGACCCGAGCAGCGCCGCGGCTGCCAGCCAGAGGACGACGAGGGGGACGTCCTCGCGGAAGTCCTCGGCGAGCTCGCTCTCGAGGATGCCGACCGACGCCGCCCCGATGACGTCACCGGACTCGTCGCGCACCGGCACCTTGGCGCGCAGCGAGGTCCCCAGCGTGCCGGTCTCGGTGCCGACGAAGACCTCCCCCTCGAGGGTCTGCGTGGGGTCCGTCGACACGCGCTCCCCGATGCGGTCCGGGTTGGGGTGCGAGTACCGGATGCCCTCGGCGTCCGTGATGACGACGAACGTCATGCCGGAGGCCTGGCGGATCAGCTCGGCGAGCGGCTGCAGCGTGGCGCTCGGGTCGGCGTCGTCGTAGGCCTCCACGACGCTGGGCAGGCGGGCGGTGCTCGTGGCGACGGTGAGCACCTGCGCGCGGTAGGCGTCGCGGATCTGGTCCTGCTGCAGGCGCACGGCGAGCAGCCCCGCCACGGTGACCGTGAGGAGGACGATGCCGACCTGCAGGAGCAGCAGGTGCATCCCGAGGGGCAGGGACCGGCGCACCCGGCCAGTGTGCCGGACCCGCGAGCGCGACCGTAACGACCGAAAAGACCGCTACGAACGCAGGGTTCCCCGTGCCGGTCGCGCTTCCTAGCGTCCTGCTCGCCAGGGCCCGCCGGGCCCGACGTCGAGGAGGACCGATGTTCCTTTCTGCCCACCCGCCCCGCGGCGCCGGTCGCCGGCGGGTCGCCGCAACGGCGGCCGCGGCCGCGCTCGCGCTCGTCACCGCCGGCTGCTCCGGCTCGGGCTCCGGCGCCGAGGCCGGCTCGTCGGCCGCGGACGGCGCTGCCGAGCCGGTCGCCCGGCTCCAGGTGATGGCCCCCGCCGACCCGGGCGGGGGCTGGGACCAGACCGCCCGCGCGCTCGCCGCCTCCTTCGAGGAGGAGGGCCTCGCGCGGAGCGTGCAGGTGAGCAACGTCGGCGGCGCGGGTGGCACCGTCGGGCTGGCCGAGCTCGCCAACGAGCGCAGCGAGGACTTCCTCATGGTGATGGGCCTGGTGATGGTCGGGGCCATCGAGACGAACGCCTCGCAGGCGACGCTCGAGGACACCACGCCGATCGCCCGCCTCACCGCGGAGGACGAGATCGTCGTCGTGCCGGCGGACTCGCCGTACCAGACGATCGACGACCTCGTCGCCGACCTGCAGGCGAACGGCCGCGCGGTGTCCATCGCCGGCGGGTCCGCCGGTGGCACCGACCACATCCTGGCCGCGCTCATCGCGCAGGCCAGCGACGTGCCGGTGGAGGACCTCAACTACGTCGCCTTCTCGGGCGGCGGGGAGTCGCTGGCCGCGCTGCTCGGCGGCCAGGTGTCCGCCGGCATCTCCGGTGTCGGGGAGTACGCCGAGCAGGTCGAGGCAGGGAAGCTCCGCGCGCTCGCGGTGTCGGGCGCCGAGCCGGTCGAGGGCATCGACGCCCCGACGCTCACCGAGGCGGGGATCGACGTCGAGCTGAGCAACTGGCGCGGCGTCGTCGGCCCGCCGGACCTGTCGGACGAGGCGCGGCAGAAGCTCATCGACCTCGTGGACGCCGTGCACGGGTCGGAGGCGTGGCAGGAGCAGGTCGAGACGAACGGCTGGGAGGACACGTACCTGTCGGGTGACGAGTTCGAGGCGTTCCTCGCCGAGGAGCAGGAGCGGGTGCGCGGCGTCCTCGAGGACATCGGCCTGGTGCAGTGAGCCGGAGCCCGGCGCCGGTCCACCCCCGCGACGCGCAGGCGTCGCGGGGGTGGCCCTGGGCCGAGCTGGCGTTCCCGGTCGCGCTGCTCGCCCTCGGCGTCCTGACCGTCGTCCAGGCCGCGGGCATCAACGACCCCGTCTCCAGCAACACCGTGGGCCCGCGCGCGTTCCCGTACGCGGTCGGGCTCCTCACGGTCGGGTCGGCCCTCGCGCTGCTCGTCGGCATCCTGCGCGGTCACCGGGGGGAGGCCGAGGTCGGCGAGGACGTCGACGCGGGCGTCGGCACCGACTGGCTCACCGTCGCCAAGCTCACCGGGTCGTTCGCCGCCCTCGTCGTGCTCGTCGAGCCCCTCGGCTGGCCGGTCGCCGCCACGGTGCTGTTCGCGGGCGCCGCCTGGTCGCTCGGCGCGCGCCCGTGGTGGCGCGTCGCACTGCTGGGTGCCGTGCTGGCGCTGCTCACCCAGGTGCTCTTCACCCAGGTGCTGGGCGTCTACCTGCCGGCAGGTCCGCTGGAGGGGGTGCTCTTCCTTGGGTGACCTCGGCGCGCTGCTCGACGGGTTCGCCACCGCCCTGCAACCCCTCTACCTGCTGTACGCGCTGGTCGGCGTCACGCTCGGCACGGCCGTCGGCGTGCTGCCGGGCATCGGCCCGGCCATGACCGTCGCGCTACTGCTGCCGCTGACCTACACGCTCGAGCCGACCGCGGCCTTCATCATGTTCGCGGGCATCTACTACGGCGGCATGTACGGCGGGTCGACGACGTCGATCCTGCTCAACACGCCCGGGGAGTCGGCGTCGATCGTCACGGCCCTCGAGGGCAACGCCATGGCCCGCGCCGGCCGCGGCGCGGCCGCGCTCGCCACCGCGGCGATCGGCTCGTTCGTCGCCGGGACCCTCGCGACCGCCGTCCTGACCCTCGTCGCCCCCACCGTCGCCGACCTCGCCGTCCGGCTGGGGCCGCAGGACTACGTCGCGCTCATGGTGCTGGCCTTCCTCACCGTGGCCGCGATGCTCGGGTCGTCGCCGTCCCGTGGCATCGCCTCGCTCGCCGTCGGGCTGTTCCTCGGACTCGTCGGCACCGACACCCTCACGGGCCAGCAGCGGTACACGTTCGGCCTGGCGACGCTCGCCGACGGCATCGACGTCGTCGTCGTGGCCGTCGGGGTCTTCGCCGTGGGGGAGGCGCTGTACGTCGCCTCGCGCATGCGACGCGGCCCGATCCCGCTGGTGCCGGTGAGCGGTCGCTGGATGTCGGGCGAGGACTTCCGCCGGTCGTGGAGGCCGTGGCTGCGGGGCACGGCCGTGGGGTTCCCGGTCGGCACGATCCCGGCCGGCGGGGCGGACGTCTCGACGTTCCTGTCGTACTGGCTGGAACGCCGGCTCTCCAAGCGCAAGGACGAGTTCGGCAAGGGGGCCATCGAGGGCGTCGCGGGACCGGAGGCGGCCAACAACGCCGCTGCCGCAGGCGTTCTCGTGCCGCTGCTCACGCTCGGCCTGCCGACGTCCGCCACCGCGGCCATCATCATCGCCGCGTTCCAGAGCTACGGCATCCGCCCCGGGCCCCTGCTGTTCCAGAGCGAGTCCGACCTGGTGTGGGCGCTCATCGCGAGCCTCTACATCGGCAACGTTCTGCTCCTCGTGCTCAACCTGCCGCTCGTCGGGATCTGGGTGAAGCTCCTGCAGATCCCGCGCCCGTACCTGTACGCGGGAATCCTCACCTTCGCCGTCCTCGGCGCGTTCGCGGTCAACTTCGCGACGACGGACATCGTGATCCTCCTGCTCATCGGCGTGCTCGGATTCTTCCTGCGCCGCTACGGGTACCCGATCGCCCCGCTCGTCGTCGGCCTCATCCTGGGGCCGATGGGCGAGGCGCAGCTGCGGCGATCGCTCCAGCTCAATCAGGGCGATCTGACGTCGCTGTTCACCCGACCGTTCGCCGCCACCTGCTACGTCGCGCTCATCCTCCTCATCGCGATCGGCCTGTGGTTGCGCCGCCGGCAGAGCCGCATGGAGAGAGCGCTCGAGGCGGCGCTCGCGGCGGACACCTCCGTCTCCGCGGCGGTGAACCGGATGTGGGAGCCGGGCGACCGCCCGACCGACATCACGACGTCGCAGCTCGTGATCCCGCCAGAGCCCGACGAACCCGTGCGGCGTGGTCGATGGGGTCGGCAGCGCGGCGGAGACGAGAAGGACTGAGCGAGTCGGCGGCCCGGCTGCCGGCCGTCGTCAGCGCACGACGGTCGGCAGCACGGGCTCGCCTCGGCCGAGACGGAACGCCTCGAGGGGCAGCTCGGCGACCGCGGCGGCGTGGTGCACGCGCGCCCGCCGCACGCCCTCGGCGCCGATCCAGCGCTCGTCGGCCTCGCCGTCGCGGATGAGCGCGACCGTGAGCGGGCGCACCGTCCCGCCGTGGGCGCCCTCCACCGCGGAAGACGCGTCCTCCTCGGGCACGCCGTCGCGGTCGTCGTCGACCAGGATGTGTTCGGCGAGGGCCCGCCCGTCGTGCAGCAGCCGCTCGCCCCGTTTCGCGCCGCCGAGCGACACCTTGTCGGCGCTCTTCTTCGCCACGGGCATCCACGACTCGGAGGCGTCGGCGCGATGCGCGACGAGCTTGTAGACGAAGCCGGCGGCGGGGGAGCCGGACCCGGTGACGACGGCCGTGCCGACGCCGAAGCTGTCGACGGGCGCGCCGCGGAGGGCGGCGATCGTGTGCTCGTCGAGGTCGTTCGTGACGGTGATGCGCGTGCCCGTCGCGCCGAGCGCGTCGAGCTGCGCGCGCACCTCGCGCACGAGCGCGGGCAGGTCGCCGGAGTCGAGGCGCACCGCTCCGAGGGTCGGCCCCGCGACGCGCACGGCCGTCTCGATCGCCGCGCGCACGTCGTAGGTGTCGACCAGAAGGGTTGTGCCGGCCCCGAGCGAGTCGACCTGGGCGCGGAAGGCGTCCTCCTCGGTGTCGTGCAGCAGGGTGAACGAGTGCGCCGCGGTGCCCATCGTGGGAATGCCCCAGCGCCGCCCGGCCTCGAGGTTCGAGGTCGCGCTGAAGCCCGCGATGTAGGCGGCGCGGGCGGCGGCGACGGCGGCCTCCTCGCCCGTGCGGCGCGACCCCATCTCGGCGAGCGGGCGCCCGTCGGCGGCGGCGACCATGCGGGCGGCGGCCGTGGCGACGGCGGTGTCGTGATTGAGGATGCTTAGCACGACCGTCT
>JBKHXE010000160.1:0-9205 GCA_046566185.1 Actinomycetes bacterium
TACTACGTGCGCACCGCCGACCGGCTCCAGCGCACCGCCGCGTGGCTGGAGGAGGTCGAGGGCGGGCTCGACCACGTGCGGTCCGTCGTCCTGGACGACAGCCTCGGCATCGCCGCCGACCTGGACGCCGCGATGGCGGCGCACGTCGACTCCTACGCCGACGAGTGGCGCGCGACGCTGGAGGACCCGGAGAAGCTGCGCCGGTTCGCGGCCTTCGTCAACGCCCCGGACACCCCCGACCCGGACCTCGCGTACGTCAGCGAGCGCGGCCAGCGGCGGCCCGCCACGGCCGCCGAGCGCGAGGCCGTGCTCGTCGCCGGCCCGACCCTGGCGGTGCGCTCATGACCGCCTGGGTGCCGGTGTGCCGGGTCGACGACCTCGTGCCGGAGCGCGGGGCCGCGGCCCTGGTGGACGGCGTCCAGGTGGCGCTGTTCCGCCTCGCGGACGGCGAGGTCGTCGCCGTCCAGCACCGCGATCCCGCGACCGGGGCGAACGTCATGGCCCGCGGCATCGTCGGCACGCGCGGCGCGGTGCCGACCGTGGCCTCGCCGCTGCACAAGCAGGTCTACGACCTGCGCACCGGGCAGTGCCTGGACGACCCGAGCCTGGCGCTCGCCACGTTCGGCGTGCGGGTGGTCGGCGACGAGGTGCTCGTCGCGGCGAGCGCCACAATGGGGACGTGAGCGCCTCGAGCATGGCGGGTTGCACCGTGCTGGTCACCGCCGACCGCCGCTCGGCCGAGATCACGTCCGCCCTGCAGCGTCGCGGTGCCCAGGTGCTGCACGCCCCGGCGCTCAGCATCGTGCCGCACGTCGACGACGAGGCCCTGCTCGTGGCGACCCGCCGCCTGCTCGCCGACCCCCCGGACGTCGTCGTGGCGACCACCGGCATCGGGTTCCGCGGCTGGGTCGAGGCCGCCGACGCCGCCGGGCTCGCCACCGACCTGCTCGCCGCCCTGGGTCGGGCGCGACTCGTGGCGCGGGGCCCGAAGGCGCGCGGCGCGATCCAGGCCGCCGGCCTGCAGGCCGACTGGGTGGCCGAGTCCGAGACGGCCGCCGAGGTCACGCAGTGGCTGCTCACCGAGGGCGTCGACGGCCTGCACGTCGCGGTCCAGCACCACGGCGCCGGCTCGGACGGCGTCGACGAGGCGCTGAGGGCGGCCGGGGCGCGCGTCACGCCCGTCGTCGTCTACCGGTGGGGTCCCCCGCCGGACCCGGCCGCGCTCACCGCCTCGGTGCACGCGACGGCGGACGGCGAGGTGGACGCCGTCGTGTTCACCTCGGCGCCCGGCGCCGCGGCCTGGCTGACGGCGGCGCGGCGGGCGGGGCGCCTCGACGACCTCGCCCACGCCTGCGCCGCCGGCGAGCTCGTGGCGGCCGCGGTCGGCCCGGTGACCGCCGTCCCGCTCGCCGAGGCCGGCATGGTGCCGCTGGTGCCCGAGCGGGGCCGGCTCGGCGCGCTGCTGCGGACCCTGGTCTCCCACTTCGCCGAGCGGCCCGGCATCGCCACGGCCGCGGGCACGCTGCACCTGCGTCGCGGCGCCGCCGTCCTCGACGGCCGGGTGCTGCCGCTGTCGCCCGGCGGGCTGGCGGTGCTGCGGCGCCTGGCCGCCGACGAGGGGGCGGTGGTGCCGCGCGGCGCGCTGCTCGACGTGCTGCCCGGCGGCTCGGACGACCCGCACGCCGTCGAGGTGGCCGTCGCGCGACTGCGGGACGCCGCCGGCTGCCGCGACCTCGTCTCCACCGTCGTCAAGCGCGGTTACCGGCTGGGGGTCGCCGGGTGAGGCCACCGGTCCTCGTGGGGTGCGCGCACGGCACGCGGGGGGCGGCCGGGCGGCGCACCGTCGCCGAGCTGCTGCTCGCGGTGCGCGAGCGCCGCCTGGACGTCGACGTCGAGGCCGCGTTCGTCGACGTCCAGCCGCCGACCGTCGCGGACGTCGTGGCCCGGCTGGCCGACCGGGGCCGCGACTGCGTCGTCGTGCCGCTGCTGCTGTCGGCGGGCTACCACGTGCACGTGGACGTCGCCGCGGCCGTCGCGCCGGTCCCCGGGGCCGTCGCGGCCGCACCGCTCGGCCCGGACCCGCGGCTGGCCGACCTGCTCGCCGAGCGCCTGGACGCGGCCGGCGCCCGCGCCGGGGACGGCGTGGTGCTGGCCGCGGCCGGCTCCTCCGACCCCCGGTCCGCCGCGGCGACGCAGGAGGTGGCCGGGCTGCTCGCGGAGCGCTGGGACGGGCCCGTCGTGGCCGGCTACGGGGCGAGCGCGGAGCCGTCGGTCGCCGACGCGGTGGCCGCCCTGCGGGCCGGTGGGGCGCGCCGGGTCGCGGTCGCGGCCTACCTGCTGGCGCCCGGCCACTTCCACGACCGGCTCGGCGACGCGGGCGCCGACGCCGTGACGGCGCCGCTGTGCCTGCCGGGGGCCCCCGACGCCCGGGTCGTCGACGTCGTCCTGGACCGCTACGCCGCCGCGGTCACAGCGAGCAGCCGACGAGCACCGGCTCGCTGACCAGCTCGATGCCGTAGCGGGCGCGCACGCCGTCCCGGACCTCCCGCGCCAGGGCGACCAGCTCGGCGGCCGTTGCCCCGCCGCGGTTCGTCAGCGCGAGGGTGTGCTTCGTCGACAGGGCCGCCGGGCCGGGCAGCCCGTGCCCCTTGCCGAACCCGGCGTGCTCGATGAGCCAGGCGGCGCTGGTCTTGACGCGACCGTCGCCGGCGTCGAACCGGGGCGCGCCCTCGGGCACGTCGGCGGCGTCCAGCACCGGGTTGGTGAAGAACGACCCGGCGCTCCACGTGTCGTGGTCGGCCGGGTCGAGCACCATCCCCTTGCCGCGCCGCAGGCCGAGCACCGCCTGCCGGACGTCGTCCAGCGGGGCCCGCTGCCCGACCTCCACGCCGAGGGTACGGGCCAGCTCGGCGTAGCGGACCGGCGCCGACAGGTCCGCGATCGGCAGCTGGAACGTGACGTCGAGGACGACCCAGCGGTGGGGGGCGGCCTTGAACCGCGACCAGCGGTAGGCGAAGCCGCACTCGGCGACGGCGAAGGTGCGCACGCGCTGCTCGGCGCGGTCCCAGGTGCGCACCGACGCGATGGTGTCGGCGACCTCCTGCCCGTACGCGCCCACGTTCTGCACCGGCGTGGCGCCGGTCGACCCGGGGATGCCCGAGAGCGCCTCGACGCCCGACCAGCCGCTCGCCACGGCGCGCTCCACCAGGGCGTCCCAGCTCTCGCCGGCCGCGACGCGCACGGTGACACCGCCGCACCAGTCCCCGGAGAGGACCTCGACCCCGCGGGTACGGACGAGCACGACGGTGCCGTCGAAGCCCTCGTCGGCGACCAGCAGGTTGGAGCCGCCGGCGACGAGCAGCACCGGCTCGGCGGCGGCGTCCGCCGACCGGACCGCCTCGACGACCTCGTCGGCGGTGGTCGCCTCCACGCAGGCCCGCGCGGGCCCGCCCACCCTCAGGGTGGTCAGCGCGCTCAGCGGGGGGCAGCTCACGGGCACCGGAGGCTAACGGGCGGGCCGGGCCGCGGGGACGACGGCCATCGCCGGCACGAGCAGCACCGAGACCACGAGCAGGGCCTGCAGCACGCCGAACGTGTCGCCGAGGAAGCCGAGCAGCGGCGGGCCGGCGAGGAACGCGGTGTACCCGACGGTCGCGACGACCGCGACCCGCTCGGCGGCGTGCTCCTCGTCGTCCGCGGCCGCGCTCATGCCGACGGGGAAGCCGAGGGACACCCCGAGCCCCCACAGCGCGATCCCGACGAACGACAGCCACGGGGAGCCGGCGAGGACGACGACGGCGACGCCGACCGCGGCCAGGGCGCCCGTCGCGTACAGCACCGGCACCCGCCCCCAGCGGTCGAGCACGAGCGTGCCCCACACGCGGCCCGCGGTCATCGCGGCGACGAACGCGCCGAAGCCGAGCGCGCCGACGGTGGCGCTCACGCCGTAGCCGTCGACGAGGGCGACGGCGAGCCAGTCGTTCGCGGTCCCCTCGGTGAAGGCGAACGCCAGCACGAGGACGCCGATCAGCAGGGTGCGCGGCTCGGCCCACGCGGCGAGCGCCCGGCCCCGCGGTCGGCCGGTCTCCCCTGGCTCCCGGGCGACGGGCAGGAACGAGCGCACCGAGACGAGCGAGACGGCCAGGGCGGCGGCCGCCACGAGGGGCAGGTGCACGGCGTGCCCGACGCCGGCCTGCGCCGCGCCCGCCCCGAGCAGCGCCCCGGCCACGGTGCCGAGGCTGAACGCGGCGTGGAACCGCGGCATGATCGTGCGGCCCAGGCGACGCTCGACGGCGGCGCCCTCGACGTTCATCGCGACGTCCCAGGTTCCGGAGCCGAGACCGAGCAGGAACAAGCCGAGGCCCGTGACGACGACCCCGCCGAGCGCCTCGACCCCCACCCCGGCCAGGGCCAGCCCGGCGGCGGCGACCACGGTGCCGCCGGCGACCGTCCGGCCCGGGCCGAGCCGCGCCGTGACCGCGCCCGCGGTCGGCAGGGCGAGCACCGCCCCGCCGGCGAGCGTGAGCAGCAGCAGCCCAAGCCGGCCGGGGGTCAGGCCGAGCAGCGCCTGCGCCTCGGGGATGCGCGACGCCCAGGTGGCGAAGCCCAGGCCGTTGAGGGCGAACACGACCGCGACGGCGGTGCGGGCGCGGGTGGCCTCGGTCGTCGCGGCGGTCGTGGTCAGGGCCGCCGCCGGACGACGGCGCGGGCCTTGCCCAGCACCCCGACGCCCGCGCAGGTCGCCGTGAGGTCGACCCGCACCGTGCCGGCCTCGTCGTCCACCGCGCCGACGGCGCCGACGACGTCGACGACCGCGCCGCCGTCGTCGGGCACGACGACGGGCTTGGTGAACCGGACGCCGTACTCGACGACCGCACCCGGGTCGCCGCACCAGTCGACGACGAGCCGCACCGCGGTGGCCATCGTGAACATGCCGTGGGCGATGACGTCGGGCAGCCCCACCTCGCGGGCGAACCGCTCGTTCCAGTGGATCGGGTTGAAGTCCCCGCTGGCGCCCGCGTAGCGCACCAGGTCGTCCCGGCGCACCGGGTACTGGGCGCGGCCGATCTCGTCGCCCACCTGCACGTCGGCCATCACGCCTCCTCCCCCCGCACGACGAGCGTCGACGTCGCGGTGCAGACCCGTTCGCCTGTCTCGGTGGCGATCTCGCTGCGCGTCGTCACCATCGCGTGCCCGCCGGCCACGCGGACGCCGTCCACGTGCAGCGTCGCGACGAGCCGGTCACCCGCCGCGATCGGCCGGTGGTGGACGAACTTCTGCTCGCCGTGGACGACGCGCGAGAAGTCGATGCCGGCCTCCGGGTCGCGCACCAGCCGGGCGTCGCTGCGCTGCGCGACGATGACGGCGAAGGTCGGCGGCGCGATGACGTCGGGGTACCCGAGGGCGCGGGCCGCGGCCGGGTCGGTGTGCGCGGGGTGCCGCTCCCCCACCGCCTCGGCGAACTCCCGGATCTTCTCGCGGCCCACCTCGTACACCTCGTCCGGCGGGTACTCCCGCCCGGCGAAGCCCGCGTTGACGCCCATCAGCCCATCCCTCCGAACTGCCCGCCGGTGACGGGGACCGTGACGCCCGAGACGAAGTCCGCGTCCGGCGACACGAGGAACGCGGTGACGTTCGCGACGTCCTCCGGCCGCCCGAGGCGGCCGAGGGCGATCATCGCCAGGCTGGCCTGCCGCTGCTGCTCGGGGATGCCGTAGACGACGCCCTCACCCTCCGCCGACGCGGTCTCCTTGGGCTGGGTGAGGCGGGTCTCGACGAAGCCGGGCGCGACGGCGTTGACGTTGATGCGGAACGGCCCGAGCTCGCGGGCCAGGGTCTTGGTCGCCGACACGATCGCGCCCTTGGCGGCCGTGTAGTTCCACTGCCCCGGGTTGCCGGTGAACGCCACCACCGACGCGGTGTTGACGATCTTGCGGTGGTGACGCGGCTCGCCGTGCTCGGCGATCTCGCGCTTGGCGACCTCGCGCAGGTGCGGCATCGCGGCCTGGGTGACGCAGAACGTCGTCCGCAGGTTCGCGTCCAGGACGGCGTCGAGGGCGTCCTCGGTCATCGTGTGGAACATCTTGTCCCGCGTCGTGCCGGCGTTGTTGACGAGGATGTCGAGCGCCCCGAGCTCCTCGACGCAGCTGGTGACCAGGGCGCGCGCCTCCTCGGCCCGGGCGCCGTTGCCGGCGAAGGCGAGCGCGCGGCGTCCGGTGGTGGTGATCTCCTGGGCGACCTGCTCGGCGACGTCCGCGTCGAGGTCGTTGACGACGACCGACGCGCCGTCCGCCGCGAGCCGCAGCGCGGTCGCGCGCCCGATGCCCCGGCCCGCGCCGGTGACGATCGCGACCCGCCCGTCCAGCCTGCCCATCGGAACCTCCTCGTCTCGCGGTCCGAGGTCAACCTAGTGGGGGACGACAACGAGGGCCGCGCCCGGCGTCCGGGGCGCGGCCCTCGTCGAGGGAGGTCAGGTCAGCGGGTCTCGCGGTGCACCGTGTGACGGCCGTCGCGCGGGCAGAACTTCTTCATCTCGAGGCGGTCGGGGTCGTTCCGACGGTTCTTCCTCGTGATGTAGTTCCGCTCCTTGCACTCCACGCACGCCAGGGTGATCTTCGGGCGGACGTCAGCGGTCTTGCTGGCCACGGGACAAGCCTTCTCTCGCGGGTCGGGGACAGCTGCGCGGGGCGCAGCCGAGCAGGGCGAGGATACGCGGACCGTGCGGCGTCCGTCGAATCCGGCGGTGGCCACGAGCCGGGCCGCCGGCCCTGGTAGCGGGGGCGGGAGTCGAACCCGCGACACATCGATTATGAGCCGATTGCTCTAACCACCTGAGCTACCCCGCCCGGTGCGGGCACCCGCCCCGGAGGGCGAGGACCGCGCGAGAGCCCCAATAGGGAATCGAACCCTAGACCTTCTCCTTACCATGGAGACGCTCTGCCGACTGAGCTATTGGGGCGGCAGTCGGAGAGGTTACACGCCGCCCGGCGGTCGCAGGAAATCGGCTGCGCCGCCGCGTCACCGCTGGTCACGGCGAGCGACTGACCCGAACGGGCTATCCACTCCGGACCCGCTGGTGCCGACCTTCTGCCCATGCTGCTCTCCGCGCCGCGCGACTCACTGGTGAGGGCGTCCCAGGAGGTGCTGGCCGCACGGACGGCGCCCACGTCGGCGCACGACCTGGCGGTGGAGCTGCGGGGGCGGGGCTGGACGGTCGACACCGGGCACCTGGAGCAGGTGCTGACCCGCGCAGACCGCGCCTTCCTCAAGGTCGGCGACGGCTTCCTGCCGCTGCCCGCGCCGCGTGACGGCGAGGACCCCCTCGGGGAGGGGACGCCCGAGGTGTCGCTCGAGGAGCTGCAGGCGCACCTCGTGCGGCTGCTGGCCTCCCCGTGGTGGCGCCTCGTCGCGCTGCGGGCGGCGTTCCCCCCGCCGGACGAGGAGCCGGCCACCGCGGTGGCACGTCGCCTGGACGCCGACCGCCGGGCCCGCGTCTTCCGGGTCGCCAAGGTGCGGCCGCAGCGCCGGCGCCGCCTGGTGGCCTGGGTCGACCAGGTGACCCTGGTGCGGCAGGAGAGCCTGCGCTCGTGGCCCTGCTGGGCGGTGCGCGAACTGCCCCGCTGGCGGCCTGGCCCCGGCCCGGTGAACCTGCGCTACGAGGGCCTGCCGCCCCACGAGGTCGCCCTCGTGCGCTCCGAGCCGGACGCCGGCGCGATGGCCGAGCTGCTGCTCACCGAGCTGATGGCCGCCGGCGTGCGGCCCGGCGACGTCTGGATCGAGCCGGTCCCCGTGGACGGCACCGCCGTCGAGGCCCGGCAGGCCGAGCTGGCCGGTGGCACGGTCGCCCCCGAGTGGGTCGGCGCCGTCAGCCTCAGCGAGTTCGCCGCCCTGGTCGCCGACCCCCCGCAGGGCGGGGCCCCGGGGCTGTCCCGCGGGCGCGTCGGTCAGGCACCGGCCCGCCGCTGAGCGAAAGGGCCCCGCGAGGCCCTTCACCGAGAACGACTCCACGTTGGCAGGCAGATAGGCGACCACTACATCCGCAGTCCTCGCGCCAGCGGCAGGCGGCTTACGAGATGCCTTGCCATCGTGCATTCATCGTCGCCCCCGTCACCAGTGTCACAGGGCGCTTGACGGGCGCTCTGAGCATCTTCATACCGAGTCTCCAAGAGGCGAGAGCCAAGATGGTTATTCGGCATGAAGACGAAAGCCAGGATTGGCCCTGGTCAAATACGTGCCCACCGTAGGAGTGACTACCACCTTGCGCCATTGTCTTCGCATAACGAGGACTTCGATGCCACGTTCGAACAGATACCTGTCCTCGTAGACCGTAGCAACGGTAACTGTCTTCACGCCAACCGAGGTGCGCAGCCTTACGGGTCGATGCGAAACGGTGGGTACGTATGTCTCAATCTCATCGGGGTGGACGTTCAAATAAAGCTCTACGTCGCCGTCTCCTGGAAACACCCAATTGCGAATAAGTGGAGGATTGACAACGAGACCTTGCTGGCACGCCCGAGGCCAAATCAACATGACCTGTAGGAGCAAAAAGCCGAGGCGACGCCAGTCCCGAGCGATACGCGATCAGACCACCTTGCTTGCCGCAACCAACCTCGACCTACAGCCCGACGGAAGCTGCTTAATTTGCCGTGCCCTGAACGCGCGCCTCGCAAAGCCCATTTCGCGGCACCGCGCAACAGGCGCGCCTTTCCGCCGGCGAATGCGCTGATTGCACCCGTGGCGCAGCCCACCGAGATTCCCCGCCTACACGAAGACACGGCGCTCGCGGTTCCGATTGCGATCGCTCCATACGCCGCGATAGTGCAGATAGAGCACGTGAACATGCCGACCACTGCGAGACCAACGGCGATTGTGTCCTTGTGACGATTGAGCCACCTCCCTGCGCTGCTGGCCCCCCTACGGGTCGCCCTCCATCTCTCCTTAAGCCATTCTCGCCACTTGCCATCGAGGTCAAACATGTTGATGGGGTCGTTGGGGTAGTTGTAGGCGTTTTCGTTGCCGCCGGGGATGGGGTCGACGGAGAGGAATCTGCCCGTGGCGGGGTTGTAAAGGCGTACGCCCATGAGGAGCAGGCCGGTGGGGGTGTCGGTGTCGCGTTGTTTGGCGCCGAGCCAGCCGTAGCGGGGGGTGGGGGTGCCGGGGCGGGGTTGGCCGTACTCGTCCGCGTCCAGGACGAGGTCGCCGTCGC
>JBKHXE010000161.1:0-7716 GCA_046566185.1 Actinomycetes bacterium
GTCGAGGTCCAGACACCGTCCACCTGGCGGATGTCGACCGACCCGCCGAGCTCGGCCAGGGCCGCCGAGAACGCCGGGTCCGGCGTCCACGAGTGGGTGCCGTCGTGGCTCAGCTCCAAACGGGCGGCCGGGGCGAGCGTCTCCAGCGCGACGTGGACCGTCGAGGCGGTGCCGGCGGTCCTGATGTCCGCGAAGAAGTCCTGCGCCAGGCGCAGGAGCGCCGACTCGACGTGCGCAGGGAGCCGGAACGGCGACTCCTTGAGGGAGAACGACACCGAGGCCCCGGTCGCCGGGCCGAGCCTGCGCCGCGCTCGACAGAGCCGCACCGAGACCTCGCTCGGGGCGAACTGACGTGCGCAGGGTGGCGATCGAGTACCGGATGTCGCGGATCGTGTGGTTCAGATGGCCCCGGACCTCCTGGACCTGCGACGCCAGCTCGGGGTCGCGGGCCCTCAGCTGCCGCTGCACCATGTCGAGCCCGAACCCGACGGCCACGAGGTCCTGCGCGACGCCGTCGTGCATCTCGCGAGCGAGCCGCTCCCGCTCGGCCACCTCGCTCAGGCTGCGCAGCTCGACGAAGGCGAGCGCGGCGTGCAACCGCGGGGCGGCAACGGCCACGGCCCGCTCCACGGAGGCGACCTCCTCGGGAGAGAACGCCCGCGGCGTGAGCCGTTCGAGCACGAGCAGGCCCAGCAGCTCGTCGTCCCGGTCGGCGACGGGGACGACCAGCATCGCCGACCCGCGACGACGTCCGTTGACGTCCGGCTGGCGAACGTCCTGGACGGTGCGGGCTCCGACCCACGCCCGGTGGGCCGTCCCGGGCGCGGTCACGGGATCGCGCCACGGCACCCGGTCGATCCCGCGCACCACGACGGGACTCACCTCGTCGGGACCGATGCGGACCAGCACCGCGGCACGTTCGGCGTGCGCCCTGCGCAGGACGTCGTCGACCAGCATCTCGGACACCGCCGGCACGTCGAATCCGGCGGGCAGCTCCTTGGCGAGGTCCTGGAGGCGCCCCAGCAGCTCTCCGGCCTCGCGCGCGGCCGCGGCGCCGGACTCCTGGTCCCGCTCGAGACGGGACCCCCACGCGCCGAGGACCGCGATGGCGATGGCGAGCGATGTCCACTGGAGGCCGGAGCTGATCCCCGCTCGGCCGGGCGTCATGAGCCACGCCGTGAGGGGCGCGAGGGCGAGCGCGGCGCCGGTCTGCACGCCGATCCGCATGCCGTGCAGCTCACCGGCGCGGAAGGCCGGCACGAGGAGCAGCGGCAGCAGGGCGCGGTGCTCCGGGAACGAGGTCAGGATCGCCAGGGCCACCACACCGGCCTCGGCCGCGAGCACCGCGAGCCGGGCACGGGTACCGCGGCGCGCGGCGCCGAGCAGCTCGAGCAGCACGATCCCGAGCGCCCAGGGCAGCGCCTGGACGACGAACGACTCACCGATCGCGGCGACGACGCAGAGCATCGCCAGGCCCGCGCGCAGCCACCCCGCGAGGTCAGGCATGACGACAGAAGGTCTCCCCGGCACGTGTCACAGGATGCTGGTCCTGTGCAGGCTTGTCAGCCGAACGGCGGAACTGCACCGCACCGGCCCTGCAACCTCACGCGGAGTAGAGCCGCTCGACGTGCTCCGAGTAGTCCTTCAGGACCACGTTGCGCTTGAGCTTCATCGACGGCGTGAGGTGTCCGGACTCCTCGGTGAAGTCGTCGGTGAGGATCTCGAACTTGCGGATCGACTCGGCGCGGGACACGGCCTTGTTGGCCTCGTCCACGGCGTCCTGGACGGCGGCGTGCACGTCGGGATCCTGCGCGGCCTCCGCCACGGTCATGGCCGGCTTGCCGTTGTTGGCGAGCCAGGTCGGCAGCATCTCCGGGTCGAGGGTGACGAGTGCGGCGATGAACGGCTTCTGGTCGCCGACGACCATGCACTGCCCGACCAGCGGGTGGGCGCGGATGCGGTCCTCGAGCACCGCCGGGGCGACGTTCTTGCCGCCCGCCGTGACGAGGATCTCCTTCTTGCGACCCGTGATCCGCAGGTAGCCGTCGTCGTCGACCTCGCCGATGTCGCCGGTGCGGAACCACTCGCCGTCGAAGGCCTCGGCGGTGGCCGCCTCGTTGTTCCAGTAGCCGCGGAACACGTGCGGTCCCTTGAGGAGCACCTCCCCGTCCTCCGCGATCCGCACGGAGCAGCCGGGCAGCTGAGGCCCGACGGTCCCGATCTTGATCAGCTCGGGGGTGTTCACGGACGTCGGCGCGGTCGTCTCGGTGAGGCCGTAGCCCTCGAGGATGACGATGCCGATGCCGCGGAAGAAGTGCCCGAGCCGCTCACCGAGCGGCGCGCCGCCGGAGACGGCGTACTGGGCCTGGCCGCCGAGGGCGTCGCGCAGCTTGCCGTACACGAGCTTGTCGAACAGGGCGTGCTTGACCCGCAGGCCGAGGCCGGGGCCACCCGAGTCCAGGGCCTTGGAGTAGGCGATGGCGGTGTCGGCCGCCTGCCGGAAGATCTTGCCCTTGCCGGCGGCCTCCGCCTTCTGCTCGGAGGAGTTGTAGACCTTCTCGAAGACGCGCGGCACCGACAGGATGAACGTCGGGCGGAAGCTCGCGAGGTCCGGCAGCAGGTTCTTGACGTCGGCGGTGTGCCCCATGGTGGCCCCGGCCGCGACGCACAGGATCTCGACGAACCGAGCGAACACGTGGGCCAGCGGCAGGAACAGCAGGGTCGAGGCGCCCTCGGCCTGCACGACCTGGCTGAGGCGGGCGACGGCGTTCTTCGACAGGACGACGAAGTTGCCGTGCGTGAGCTCGCAGCCCTTGGGCCGTCCCGTGGTCCCGGAGGTGTAGATGATCGTGGCGAGGTCGGCGAGGCCCGCGACGTTCCGGCGCTCCTCGAGCGTGTCGTCGGACACGTCCGCCCCGGCGGCGTCCAGGTCGGCGAGGCCGCCGCCGTCGATCTGCCACACGTCCTTCAGGCTCGGGATGCGGTCGCGGACGCTGTTCACCGTCGCGGCGTGCGCCTCGGTCTCCACGACGACGGCCACGGCGCCCGAGTCGCCGAGGATCCACTCGACCTGCTCCGCGGACGACGTCTCGTAGATCGGCACGGTGACGGCGCCGGCGAACCAGATGGCGAAGTCGACGAGCGTCCACTCGTAGCGCGTCCGCGCCATCAGGCCGACGCGGTCGCCGGGCTGCACGCCGGCGGCGACGATGCCCTTCGCGAGGGTCGACACCTCGGAGAGGAACTCTCGCGCGGTCACGTCCTGCCAGCGGTCGGCGACGCGCCGTCGGAACAGCACCTTGTGCGGGGTCGCCACCGCGTTGTCGACGACGAGGTCGGTGAGGTTGGTCGACGGGTCGACCTCGACGAGCGGTGGGACGCTGAACTCGCGCACGGAGACTCCAGTCGTGATCACGGAGGGTCGGCAGCAGACCTTACCCATCGGTAGGCGGGATGGGGAGGTCCGTGACCTCGATGTGATGAAGAGGTCGACTCGTCAAGGCCTCGCGCGCGTCGTCCGATACCCGAGGTGATGACCGTGAACGACGACAGCCCGGACCCCGCCGTCCGGTGCCCCTCCTGCGGCGCCCGCAACCTGACGGGCGCCTCCTGGTGCTCCCTGTGCTTCGTCCCGTTCGGCGCGCAGGCACCGCCTGTCACCGACGAGGTGCCTGCGGACCTGCCGCGACGCCGCGGCCGCCGCGCGGCGACCCCGGCGGCCGACGAGGTGCCGGCCGGCGAGGTGCCGGCCGGCGAGGTGCCGCAGCCGGCGGCGCCGGCGGTCGACGCCCTGCTGGCCGAGCTCGCCGTCCACGAGCGGCAGCCGTCGCGCCTCGCCGGGGTGTCCGGACTCCTGTCGTCGCCCGGTGCCCGCGTCGTCGTCATGCTGCTCGGGACGGTGGTCGTCACGGCCGGCGGCTTCGGTCTGATGGCCGTGATCGGGTCCCTGCTCTGACCTGGGGGCCGCGATAGCCTTCGGCGGCACCCGGGCCACCTCGCGCCCGCCCGCGACCGAGGGAGGACGGCCGATGGCTGACCGCACCGAGTCCAGCGTCCGCGTCGACGCGGCGCCGTCCGACGTCCTGGCCGTCATCTCGGACGTCGAGTCGTACCCGGAGTGGGCCGGTGGCGTGAAGGCCGTGGACGTCCTGTCGCGCGGCCCGGGCGGCAGGCCGCAGCAGGTGCAGTTCGTCGTCGACAACGGCCCGATCAAGGACACCTACGTCCTCGCCTACAGCTGGAAGGTCACGAAGGGGGGCACCGGGACCGTCTCCTGGCACCTGGTGCGCGCCGAGATCATCAAGGCGCTGGACGGCGCCTACGAGCTGGTCGAGGACGGCGACGCCACGCTCGTGACCTACCAGCTCGCCGTCGACGTCAAGATCCCGATGCTGGGGATGCTCAAGCGCAAGGCCGAGAAGGTCGTCATCGACACGGCGCTGAAGGACCTCAAGAAGCGCGTCGAGGGCTGACGCCGGCCGTGCGAGTCATCCTCTTCACCGGCAAGGGCGGTGCCGGCAAGACGACGACGGCGGCCGCCACCGCCGTCCACGCCGCGCGGCGGGGCACCAAGACACTCGTCCTGTCGACCGATCCCGCACACTCGCTGGGTGACGCGCTCGGCCTGACCCTGCGCGGCGAGCCGGCCGAGGTGGAGCCGGGCCTGTCCGCCCAGCAGGTGGACGCGCGCCTGCGTGCTGAGCGCTCGTGGCGGGGGATCCAGGAGTACCTCATCGGCCTGCTCGACGCCGTCGGTGTCGAGGCCCCCGCCGCCGAGGAGCTCACCGTGCTGCCGGGTGCCGAAGAGGTGCTCGCCCTGCTCGAGGTGCGGGACCACGTGCGCACCGGCCCCTGGGACCTGGTCGTGGTCGACTGCGCCCCGACCGCCGAGACGCTCCGCCTGCTCGCGCTGCCGGAGGCCCTGTCGTGGCTCATGGCGCGGGCCTTCCCCCACGAGAGGCGGCTGGCCCGGGCGCTGCGCCCGGTGCTGGACCGGGCGACCGGCCTGCCGATGCCGCACGACTCGGTGCTGGACGCCGTGGACCGGCTGCGCGCCGAGCTCGCCGACGTGCGCGAGGTGCTGACCGACGCCGCGACGAGCGTGCGGCTGGTGCTGACACCCGAGGCGGTGGCGGTGGCCGAGGCGCGCCGGACGCTGACGTCCCTGGCGCTCCACGGCTACCCGGTGGACGGCGTGGTGGCGAACCGCGTGGTGCCGGACGGCGACGACCCGTGGCGCTCCGGCTGGGCCAGGGCGCAGGCCGCGCGGCTGGTCGAGGTGCGCGACTCCTTCGCCCCCGTGGAGGTGCTCGCGGCGCCGTACCTGCCGGCTGAGCCGGTGGGGCCGAACGCGCTGGCCGAGCTCGCCGCCGCGCTCTACCCGGCGGACGTCGACCCGCTCGCCGTGCCGAGTGCCCCCGCGCCGCTGGTCGTCGAGCGCTCGGGGGAGGAGTTCGTGCTCGAGCTGCGGCTGCCGCTGGCCGACCGGCGTGACGTCGACCTGGCACGCCGCGGCGACGAGCTCGTCGTCACGGTCGGGTCGCACCGGCGCCACCTGTCGCTGCCCTCGGCCCTGCGGCGGTGCGTCGTCGTGGGGGCGTCGCTGCGCGAGGGCCGCCTGCGGGTGCGGTTCGAACCGGACCCGGCCCTGTGGCGGCCGCTGTGAGCGCGCGGCCGCAGCACGGGTCGCTCGCCGAGGAGACGGCCCGCATGTTCGAGGCGCTGCAGCAGGCGGCGGGCGGCTGGAACCGCGGCTCGCCGCACGACGGCCCCGAGGTCCACGACCACGCCGCGACGCCGTCCAGCTGCCGGGTCTGCCCGCTGTGCCAGGTGATCGCCGCGGTCCAGAACGTCCGGCCGGAGACCGTGCAGCACCTCGCGGACGCCGCGGCGTCCCTGGCCGCGGCGGTGGCCGACCTGGTCGGCAGCGCCGCCACCGACCCGCGGCGCCAGGACCGACGTGACGAGCCCGCCCCGCGCGAGGACGTCCAGCACATCGACATCACCGACTGACCCGACGCGACGAGGAGCGGCGTGTACACCATCGGCCTGGACATCGGGGGCACGAAGATCGCGGCGGGGCTCGTCTCGGAGGACGGCCGCCTCGTCACGAGGGTGCGCCGCGAGACCCCCGCGAGTGACGTCGAGGCGATCGAGGCCGCCGCCGCCGACGCGGTGGCCGAGCTCGTGGCGCAGCACGACGTCGAGGCGATCGGGGTGGCCGCGGCGGGCTTCGTCGACGCGGAGCGGTCGACGATCGTCTTCGCGCCCAACCTCGCCTGGCGCGACGAGCCGATGAGGCGCGACCTCGAGGCGCGCACGAACCTGCCGGTCGTGGTGGAGAACGACGCGAACGCCGCGGCCTGGGGCGAGTTCCGGCACGGCGCGGGTCGCGACGTGGACGACATGGTGCTCATCACCGTGGGCACCGGCCTGGGCGGCGGCGTCGTCATCGGCGGCCGCCTGCTGCGGGGGCACAGCGGCTTCGCCGCCGAGCTCGGCCACGTGCGCGTCGTCCCCGACGGGCACCGCTGCGGCTGCGGTAACCGGGGCTGCTGGGAGCAGTACGCCTCTGGCCGGGCGCTGGTGCGCGAGGCCCGCGAGCTGGCGTCGACGGACAGCCCCGTCGCGGCGCGCCTGCTAGAGCTCGCGGACGGCAAGGCGAAGAGGATCGAGGGTCCGCACGTCACCCGGGCCGCCGAGGAGGGCGACGCCGCGGCGGTCGAGCTGCTCGCCGACCTGGGCGCGTGGCTGGGGGAGGGCATCGCGAGCATCGTCGCGGTGCTCGACCCGGCGGTCGTCGTCGTCGGCGGGGGGGTGTCGGAGGCCGGTGACCTGCTGCTGGAGCCGGCGCGCGCCGCGTTCCGGCGCCAGCTCACGGCGCGCGGCTACCGGCCGGAGGCGCGCATCGTGCCGGCGCTGCTCGGCAACGACGCGGGCATGATCGGCGCGGCGGACCTCGCCCGGATCCGCTGAGGACCGTGTCCCTCGCGATCGGCGTCGACATCGGCGGCACCAAGGTGGCCGCCGGGCTCGTCGACGAGGCCGGGCGGATCGTCGCGTCGGAGCGACGGTCGACGCCCGGCCACGACGTCGCCGCGGTCGAGGACACCATCGTGGACGTCGTGCACTCGCTGCTGGGAGCCACGACCGAGCCGGTGGTCGGGGTCGGCGTCGGGGCGGCCGGGTTCGTGTCGGCCGACGGCGCCACCGTGCTGTTCTCCCCGCACCTGGCCTGGCGCAACGAACCGCTGCGCGACGCCGTCCAGGGGCGGATCGGGCTGCCGGTGCTCGTCGACAACGACGCCAACGGCGCCGCGTGGGCCGAGTACCGGTTCGGCGCCGGCCGCGGAGAGCCGCGCCTGGTCTGCATCACCCTCGGCACCGGCATCGGCGGCGGCATCGTCATGGACGGCCGCGTCGAGCGCGGCCGGTACGGGCTGGCCGGAGAGTTCGGGCCCATGGTGCTCGTCCCCGGCGGACACCGCTGCGAGTGCGGCAACCGCGGCTGCTGGGAGCAGTACGCGTCCGGTCGAGCGCTCGGTCGGGAGGCCAGGGAGCTGGCGGAGTCCGGGTCCCCGCGGGCGGGGAATCTCCTCGCCCGCGTCGACGGCGACGTCTCCGCCCTGCACGGCCCGGTCGTGACCGAGGCAGCCGCGGAGGGCGACGAGGTCGCCGTCGAGATCGTCGAGGAGGTCGGTCGCTGGCTCGGCATCG
>JBKHXE010000162.1:0-20689 GCA_046566185.1 Actinomycetes bacterium
CTCAGGCAGCGCCGCCCGACGACCGATGGAAAGAACCTCCACAGGAGGAGGCCGACATGGACGACAGGGCATCGGTGCGACCGGTCGCGGACTGTACGCGGCAGGCGGCGCACCGCCGCGACCACGCGCACACCGGGTCCACGGAGTGCCATCCGCACACCGTCGAGGTGGTCCGGCTGGGGCGCGACGCGGTGACCGTCTGCCACGACTGCTGCGCCGACTCCGGGTTCCTGCCCGAGCGTCAGGCGTCCCGGCTCGCCGACGAGCACCGGCGCGAGACGCAGCTGCAGTCCGTGCCGCTGCCCCGCACCGGCTGACCGTCGGCGGGTGTCTACCCTCGGGCGGGTGACGCTCTCCGACTGGACGCAGACCGGCTTCTCCACGCGTGCGATCCACGCGGGGCAGGATCCCGACCCGACGACCGGAGCGGTCGTCACCCCGATCTACCAGGTGTCCACCTACCAGCAGGACGGCGTGGGCGGCCTCCGCAGCGGGTACGAGTACTCCCGATCGGCCAACCCGACGCGCACCGCCCTGGAGGACGCCCTGGCCGCGCTCGAGCGCGGTACCCGCGGCCTGGCGTTCGCCTCGGGCCTCGCGGCCGAGGACGCGGTGCTGCGCACGGTGCTGTCGCCCGGTGACCACGTCGTCGTGCCGGACGACGCCTACGGCGGCACCTACCGCCTCTTCGCGAAGGTGCTGCAGCCCTGGGGCGTCGCCCACACCCCCGTGCACCTCGCGGACGTCGACGCCGTCCGCGCCGCCGTGCAGCCGGGACGCACGAAGGTCGTGTGGGCCGAGACGCCGACCAACCCGCTGCTGGGCATCGCCGACATCGAGGCGCTGGCGTCGGTGGCCCACGACGCCGGCGCGCTGCTCGTCGTCGACAACACCTTCGCCACCCCCTACCTGCAGACGCCGCTCGCGCTCGGCGCCGACGTCGTCGTCCACTCGACGACCAAGTACTGCGGCGGGCACTCGGACGTCGTCGGGGGCGCCCTCGTGGTGCGCGACGCCGAGCTGGGGGAGCGGATCGCCTTCCACCAGAACGCGATGGGGGCCGTCGCCGGGCCGTTCGACGCGTGGCTGACCCTGCGCGGACTCAAGACGCTGGCCGTCCGGATGGAGCGCCACTGCGACAACGCCGAGCGCATCGCGACGTGGCTGCAGGGCGACGAGCGCGTCGGCGAGGTGCTGTACCCGGGACTGGAGTCGCACGCGGGGCACGACGTCGCCACCCGCCAGATGCGGCGCTACGGCGGCATGGTGTCGTTCCGCGTCGCGGACGAGGCGGCCGCGCTGAAGGTCTGCGAGCGCGCGCGCGTGTTCATCCTCGGCGAGTCGCTCGGCGGCGTCGAGTCGCTGATCGAGCACCCGGCGCGCATGACGCACGCGAGCGTCGCCGGCTCGCAGCTCGAGGTGCCCGCCGAGCTCGTGCGCCTCTCGGTCGGCATCGAGGACGTCGACGACCTGCTCGCGGACCTCGACCGGGCGCTCGGGTAACGGCCGTGGCCGTGGTGGCCTGCGTCGACATCGGGTCGACGTTCACCAAGGCGGTCGCCGTCCGGACCGACGACGGCTGCCTGCTCGCGGCCGCGTCCGTCCCCACCACGAGCGGCACCGACGTGCTCGACGGCCTCCGCGAGGCCGTCGACCGGCTCGCCGGGGCCACCGGGCCGGTGGACGACGTGCTCGCCTGCTCGTCCGCGGGTGGCGGGCTCCGGGTGGCGGTCGTCGGCTACGAGCGCGCGGTGACGGCGGAGGCCGGGCACCGCGTCGCCCTGTCGGCCGGCGGCAAGGTCGTGCACGTGCACGCCGGGCCGCTCGACCGGGAGTCCCTGGCCACGCTGCGCGCCGCGCGGCCGGACGTCGTCCTGCTCGTCGGCGGCACCGACGGCGGCAACGCAGAAGTTCTGCTGCACAACGCCTCTCGGCTCGCGAAGGCGCGGCTGGCGGTGCCGGTGGTGCTGGCGGGCAACGGCGACGCGGCGCCGGAGGCGCTCGCCGAGCTCGAGGCCACCGGGCGTCGGGTCGTCGCGGCGCCGAACGTGCTGCCGCGCATCGGCGTCCTCGAGCCGGAGGGGGCCCGCGCCGCGATCCGCGAGGTGTTCCTCGAGCACGTCATCGGCGGCAAGCACCTCTCCCGGGGGGCCGAGCTCGGCCGTCTCGTCCGCGGCCCGACGCCGGACGTCGTCCTCTCCGGCGTCGAGGTGCTCGCCGACGGCGCGGCCGGGGTGCCCGGGCTCGGCGAGGTGCTCGTCGTCGACGTCGGCGGTGCGACCACCGACGTCTACTCGGTGCTCACCCCCGAGGGGGAGGACGCGACCCTCCGCAAGGAGGTCGTCGCCCCCTTGTGGCGCGCGCGAACCGTCGAGGGTGACCTCGGAATGCGCTGGGGTGCAACGGGAGTCGTCGAGGCGGCGGTGTCCGAGCGGCTCGTCGGGGAGGACGAGGCGGAGCGGCTGCGCGCCGTGGCCCGGCGCCGGACGGCCGACGTCTCGTGGGTCCCGGAGGCGCCCGAAGACGTCGAGGACGACACCCGGCTGGCGCAGCTCGCGGTGACCGTCGCCCTGCGGCGGCACGCGCGGCCGACGGGCCCCACGTCGTCCGGCCGCGACCTGCGCACCGTCGCGGCGGTGATCGGCTCGGGCGGCGTCCTGCGGCACGCCGACGACGAGGTGCGACGCCGCGTGCTGCTGCCGGCGACGACGGACCACGCCGGAGGATGGCGGGTGCCGGAGGAGGCAGCCACGGTGGTCGACGAGCGGTACGTGCTGTTCGCCGCGGGGCTGCTCGCTCCCACTGCGCCGGTGGCCGCGGCGAGGCTGGCCCTGTCCGTCGTCGGAGCGTCGGCCCGCCACGGCGACGCGGCCGCGACACACTGACCTCATGGTCGTCCCCGGCCGGATGATCCGCCGCCAGCAGGCCGCCGAGCGCCCGGTGGTCGTGCCGTTCGGCGTGCGCCTCGCCGCCGCGTGGACCTGGCGGCTCGCGGTCATCGCCGTCGGCGTCGGCGCGCTGCTCTACGTCGTGTCGGTCTTCCAGCTCATCGTCGTCCCGCTCATGGTCGCCGCGCTGGTGGCGGCGCTGCTGCTGCCCGCCGTGGCCGCGATGCAGCGCGCAGGCGCGCCGCGTGCCGTGGCGGCGGGGGTGGCCCTGCTGGGCGGCCTGGCCCTCGTCGTGGGCCTGCTCACCCTCGTGGGCACCCAGATCGCGACGGGCTTCGGCGACCTGCAGGAGCAGGCAGCGGAGGGCTGGCGCCAGGTGAAGGGGTGGCTGGCGACCGGGCCGCTCAGCCTCTCCGGTGCCCAGGTTGACGAGTACCTCGCCGCCGTGCAGCAGCAGGTGACCGACAACCGTGACCGGCTGGTCAGCGGCGCGCTGCGGTTCACGTCGACGGCGGGCCACGTCGTCACCGGCTTCTTCCTCGTGCTGTTCGCGTCGTTCTTCTTCCTCCTCGACGGCGAGCGCATCTGGGCCTGGCTGGTGGGCATCCTGCCCGCCGACGCCCGGGAGCCCTTCGACGCGGCGGGGCGCCGCGGCTGGATGACCCTGACGTCGTACGTGCGGGCCGTCGTCCTCGTCGCCCTCGTCGACGCGCTCGGCATCGGTCTCGGTGCGGCGCTGCTCGGCGTGCCGCTCGTCGTCCCGCTGGCCGTCCTCGTGTTCCTCGGAGCCTTCGTGCCGATCGTCGGCGCCACGCTCACCGGTGTCGTCGCCGTGCTCGTCGCGCTCGTCGCCGAGGGGCCGGTCACCGCGCTGCTCATGCTGGCCGTCGTCATCGGCGTCCAGCAGCTCGAGGGCCACGTGCTGCAGCCCCTGCTGCTCGGCCGTGCCGTCCAGGTGCACCCGCTGGCCGTCATCGTGGCGATCGGCGCCGGGATCCTCGTGGCGGGGGTCGTCGGCGCCCTGTTCGCCGTGCCGCTGGTCGCCGTCCTCAACACCGTGGTGCAGTCGCTGCGCGAGACGGAGCAGAGCCCTCAGCCGTCGGCCGTCCAGGACGACGACGCCGACGAGCCGCCGCCGCAGCGCGCGGAGGACTGACTCGTCCGTGCCAGGATGACCTCTCGTGGCACCGACGACGCTGCCGGTCACGCTCGCCGACGTGCAGGCCGCCCAGAGCCTGCTCGCCGGCATCGTGCGGCCGACCCCGCTGGAGTACTCCCGCTACCTCGCCGAGCTCGTCGGCGGGCCCGTGCACCTCAAGTGCGAGAACCTGCAGCGCGCCGGATCGTTCAAGATCCGCGGCGCGTACACGCGCATCTCGCGGCTGTCGGACGAGGACAAGGCGCGCGGCGTCGTCGCCGCCAGCGCCGGCAACCACGCGCAGGGCGTGGCGCTCGCGGCGGGCCTGCTCGGCCTGCACGCCACGGTCTACATGCCGGAGTCCGCGGCGCTGCCGAAGGTCAAGGCCACCAAGGGGTACGGCGCCGAGGTGGTCATGCGGGGGCACACCGTCGACGAGGCCCTGGTGGCGGCGCGCGAGCATGCCGAGCGCACGGGGGCCGTGCTCATCCACCCCTTCGACCACGCCGACATCGTGGCCGGGCAGGGCACCGTGGGGCTCGAGGTGCTCGCCGAGTGCCCGGAGGTCAGGACGGTCGTCGTGTGCACCGGCGGCGGCGGGCTGCTCGCCGGCGTCGCCGCGGCCGTCAAGGGCCTGCGGCCGGACGTCCGCGTCGTCGGTGTGCAGGCAGAGCGGGCCGCCGCCTACCCGGCGTCCCTGGCCGCCGGTCGGCCGGTGCCGCTGGACGCCATGGCGACCATGGCCGACGGCATCGCCGTCGGCCGGCCCGGCGACGTCCCGTTCGCCATGGTCCGCGAGCTGGTGGACGACGTCCTCACGGTCGGCGAGGAGTCGATCAGCCAGGCGCTGCTGCACCTGCTGGAGCGCGCCAAGATGGTCGTCGAGCCCGCGGGTGCGGCGGGGGTCGCCTCGCTGATGGCGCACCCGCGCGCGTTCGAGCCGCCCGTCGTGGCGGTGCTCTCGGGCGGCAACATCGACCCGCTGCTCATGCTGCGCGTCATCCGGCACGGCATGGCTGCGGCCGGTCGCTACCTGTCGCTGCGGGTCCGCGTGAAGGACCGGCCGGGCTCGCTGGCCGCGCTGCTCGCGGTGCTCGCGGAGACCGACGTGAACGTCCTGGAGGTCGAGCACCTGCGCACCGGCGCCTCGCTGAGCGTCGACGAGGTGGAGATCGGCCTGCAGCTCGAGACCCGCGGCCCGGAGCACTGTGACGCGGTGCTGACGACGCTGCGGCGACGGGGCTACCCGCTGCACTTCGGCTAGGACACTCTCCCCCGAGTCGGGCACGCGCGGTCCGCCGGGACCCAAAAGGCGGTGCCGCCGTCGGACCCGCCACCTAGGGTCGACGGAGTGACCAGTGCCGTGCGGGCCGAGGGGCTCGTCAAACGCTACGGAGACGTGACGGCGCTCGACGGGGTGGACCTCGTCGTGCCGGAGGGGACGGTGCTCGGCCTGCTCGGGCCGAACGGTGCCGGCAAGACGACGACGGTGCGGGTGCTGACCACCCTGCTGCGGCCGGACGCCGGCCGGGCGGAGGTGGCCGGTGTCGACGTGCTCGCCGAGCCCCACGAGGTGCGCCGCCGGATCGGCCTGTCGGGGCAGTACTCGGCCGTCGACGAGTACCTCACCGGGTTCGAGAACCTCGACATGATCGGCCGGCTCTACCACCTGGGCCGCGCCCGCTCGCGCGAGCGGGCGCGGGAGCTGCTCGAGCAGTTCCGGCTCGACGACGCGGGCGACCGCCCCGTCAAGGGCTACTCCGGCGGCATGCGGCGCAGGCTCGACCTCGCGGGAGCCCTGGTGGCGCACCCACCGGTCCTGTTCCTCGACGAGCCGACCACGGGCCTCGACCCCCGGAGCAGGACCGACATGTGGGAGGTCATCACCCACCTCGTCGCCGAGGGCACGTCCCTGCTGCTCACCACGCAGTACCTCGAGGAGGCCGACCGCCTCGCCGACGACATCGTCGTCATCGATCACGGCCGGGTGATCGCGCACGGCACGCCGGACGAGCTCAAGCGGCAGGTCGGCGGCGAGCGCTTCGAGTTGGTCGTCACCGACGCGGCGCAGCTCGAGACCGCGAGGTCCGTCGTGGCCCCCTTGGCCACCGGGGAGCCGGCGGTCGAGCCGCACACCCGCACGCTCACCGCACCGGTCGCCGGTGGCGCCACGGTGCTCGTCGAGGCGCTGCGCCGGCTGGACGCCGCGGGGGTCGCCGTATCGGACGTCGGCCTGCGGCGGCCGACGCTGGACGACGTCTTCCTCACCCTCACCGGGCACGGCGCCGAGGACGCCCGGACCGACCCCGAGCCCGAGATGGAGCCCGCCCGATGAGCCTCGTGAGTGCCGTGGCGGACGGCGCGGTCGTCGCCAAGCGGAACCTCATCAAGATCAAGCGGGTGCCCGACCTGCTGGTCTTCACCACGCTCCAGCCGATCATGTTCGTGCTGCTCTTCGCGTACGTCTTCGGTGGCGCGATCGGGCCGGAGGACGGCGGGGCGGCCTACCGGGAGTTCCTCATCGCGGGCATCTTCGCGCAGACCGTGGTGTTCGGGGCGACGATCACCGGCGCGGGGCTGGCCGAGGACGTCAAGAAGGGCATCATCGACCGGTTCCGGTCGCTGCCGATGTCCGCGTCCGCCGTGCTCGTCGGCCGCACGCTGTCGGACGTCGTCAACAACGTTCTCGTGCTCGTCGTCATGGGACTGACCGGTCTCGTGGTTGGCTGGCGGATCCGCACCTCGGTGCCGGAGGCGCTCCTGGGGGTGCTGCTGCTCCTGCTCTTCGCCTACGCCGTCTCGTGGATCATGGCCTGGGTCGGGATGCTGGTGCCGACGCCGGAGGTCGTCAACAACGCGGCGTTCATCATCATCTTCCCGCTGACCTTCATCGCCAACACGTTCGTGCCGCTGTCGACGCTGCCCGGGCCGCTGCGGGCGTTCGCGGAGTGGAATCCGGTCTCCGCGGTCACCCAGGCCGCCCGCACCCTCTTCGGCAACCCGGACCCGAACCCGAACGCGCCCGACCCGACGTCGTGGGCGCTGCAGAACCCCGAGCTGTACACGGTGCTCTGGGCGGCCGTCATCCTGGCGGTCTTCGTGCCGCTCGCGACCTGGCAGTACCGCCGAGCCGCCTCCCGCTGAGCGCGGCGGACCGGCCGCACGAGATCGGCGCCCGACCTGCCGGCCGGGCGCCGTTGCGTGGAGCCGTCGTCAGCCGGCGAAGGGCTTCGCGGAGACGATCTCGACGTCCATCTCCTTGCCGTTGGGCGCGGTGTAGGCGACGGTGTCGCCCGCGCGCTGCCCGTTGATGGCGGAGCCCAGTGGGGACTTCTCGCTGTAGACGTCGATGTCGGTGTGCCCGGCGCTCTCCCGGCTGCCCAGCAGGAACGTCATCTCGCGGCCGCCGACCTTGGCCCTGACGACCATCCCCGGCTCGACGATGCCGTCGTCCGGCGGCGTCTCGCCGACGGTGGCGTTGCGCAGGAGCTGCTGCAGCTGGCGGATTCGCGCCTCCTGCTTGCCCTGCTCCTCCTTGGCCGCGTGGTAGCCGCCGTTCTCCCGGAGGTCTCCCTCGGAGCGGGCCGCCTCGATACGGCGCGCGATCTCGGCCCGGCCCTCCCCGGTCAGGTGCTCGAGCTCGGCCTTGAGGCGCTCGTAGGCGTCCTGGGTCAGCCAGGTCTCGGTACGCGTCGTCTCAGTCACGGTGGTTGGTCTCCTTGTGATGCGGGGTGCCGCCGTCCGCGCAGTGCGGACCGATCTGTGCAGCGGTGTCTGCGGCACGTGTCGTCCCGGCCCGCGTCGTGTCTGGCGGCGGGCCGGGCGACTCAGGGAAGAGATCAGGATAACAACGTCCGCGTCGGTCCGCACGGATCCACGGGACCGCTCAGCTGGGGCTGCACGCCTCGACCACCCCGGTCACCGCTCGCTCGGCGGTCCGCACGGTGACGGTGTGCTGGACCCCCCGCCGGTCCGCCCGGCCCACCTCGACCGTCGCGAGGCCGACCTGCGCGAAGCGGCCGTTGAGCGCCTCCACCGTGCAGACCACTGTGGCGTCCGGGTCCTTCACCACCGTGAACGTGACCTCGACCGTGGTGTCGTCGACGACCTCGTACCCCACGTCGCTCCAGCGGACGTCGCGGTTCGCCGCACCCAGGCCGGCCCACACGACCCAGCCCACGAAGACGGCCGCGACAACGCCGAGCGCGACGAGCGCCGGGCCCCTCCGGCGCACCCGGTCGCCGTAGCGCTCGGCCGGTCGCACCGGCGGGCCCGGCTGCGTGGGCGTGGGCAATCTCGGCTCCCGATGCCGTGGTGGTCTGGTCGTCGGGGATGATTGTCCCGCACCACGCCCGCCCCCCCGCCACGAGGAGGAGCCTTCGTGACCACGCCCTCGGACGTCGCGCGCGTCGGCGTCGACGAGCCGCTGCGCCTGATGGCCGTGCACGCGCACCCCGACGACGAGTCGAGCAAGGGTGCCGCGGCGATGGCCCGCTACGTGGCCGAGGGGGTCGAGGTGCTCGTGGTGACGTGCACGGGCGGGGAGCGGGGGGACATCCTCAACCCCAAGCTCGCGGGCGACCCGGCGATCGCTCGGGACATGTCCGAGGTGCGGCGCCGCGAGATGGCCGAGGCGGTCCGCATCCTCGGGGTGCAGCACGAGTGGCTCGGTTTCGTCGACTCGGGCCTGCCGGAGGGTGACCCCCTGCCGCCCCTGCCGGAGGGCTGCTTCGCCCTCGAGCCCCTGCACGTGGCGGCCGAGCCGCTGGTGCACCTCGTCCGTCGGTTCCGGCCGCACGTCATGACGACGTACGACGAGAACGGCGGCTACCCGCACCCGGACCACATCATGTGCCACAAGGTCTCCGTCGAGGCCTTCGAGGCCGCGGGCGACCCGACGCGCTACCCGAGCCGGCAGCAGCCGTGGCAGCCGCTGAAGCTCTACTACAACCAGACCTTCCACAAGGAGCGGCTGACGGCCTACCACGAGGCCCTGCTGCACGAGGGACGCGAGTCGCCCTTCGGCGAGTGGCTGGCACGGTGGGAGCAGAACGAGCGCGACGAGCGCGCCATCACCACCCGCGTACCGTGCGGCGAGTTCTTCCCGGTCCGTGACCGCGCCCTGCTCGCCCACGCCACCCAGGTCGACCCGGACGGCCCGTTCTTCGCCATCGACCACGAGATGGCGGCACGGGTCTGGCCGACCGAGGACTACGAGCTGGCGCGCTCGCTCGTGGAGACCGACCTCCCCGAGGACGACCTCTTCGCCGGGATCCGGCCGTGAGACACCTGTCGGCGCTCGCGCTGCTCGCCCAGGACGGCGAGGGGCTGGACCCGAACTCGGTGAGCCCGGGCCTGCTGGGCTTCCTGGCCACCTTCGGGGTCGTCGTCGTCTCGATCCTGCTCTTCCTCAACATGGCGGGCCGCCTGCGTCGCATGCGGTACCGCGAGGAGCGCGACGCCGAACGCTTGCGCGGGCAGGCCGTCGGGTCGCCGGACGACGCGCCGGACGGGGACGAGCGCCGCCCCCCGGGCGAGGGCCGGGACTCGTGACCGCGGGATGGCGGGTGGCCGGGGCCTGTGCGGCCGCGCTGCCCGTCGTCCTCGCCCTCGTGTTCTGGCGCTCCACCCACCTCGACGGCGGGTGGCTGGTCGCGCTGCAGGTGGCGGCTGCCCTGGCGGTCGCCGGCCTGGTCGCCGGCTGCTGGCTGGCGGTGCTGCACGCGACGCGCTTGCCCGCGGCCCCCGAGCGACGCGAGCTGGTGCTGCGGGTCGAGCCCGGGCAGGACGGCCCCACCACGTCGGTGGTGCCGCCGCCACCGGTCGACGAGACACCGTTGCGCCGCGCGGTCGGCGTGGCGCTCGCCGCGGCCGTCCCGCTCCTGCTGGTGCTCCTGCTCGGGGCGCCGGGGCAGGGAACCTCGCCGGACACGGCCGCCGCCGCGGCACGGTCCACGGCGACCGCCAGCGCGGCGGAGCCGAGCGAAAGCCCCTCTGTGCCAGCAGGTTCGGCGACATCGCACCCGACGGAGTCGTCCCCGCCGACGCCCGTTCCTTCGCCGGAACCGCCCCGCACGCCACCGGGGCCGGCTCCTCCTGCCGAGGAGCCCGCGCCGCCCGTGTGCGAGGTCGTCGTCGTGGCGGGGGACACGCTGTGGGAGCTCGCGGAGCAGCGGCTCGGCCCGGGGGCCACGGACGCCGAGATCGACGCGACCTGGCGCGCCGACTACGCCGCGAACGCCGGGGTGATCGGCCCCGACCCCGACCTCATCCTGCCGGGTCAGGTGCTCGTCGTCTCCTGTGCCTCGGGGTGAAGGCTCTGGTCGCGACCAGGGGGGCACTGGCCCACGATGGGACGCATGGCCAACCGCCTCGCACGGTCCACCAGTCCGTACCTGCAGCAGCACGCCGACAACCCGGTGCACTGGTGGGAGTGGGGGGACGACGCGTTCGCCGAGGCGCGCCGGCGCGACGTGCCGGTGCTGCTGAGCGTCGGGTACGCCGCGTGCCACTGGTGCCACGTCATGGCGCACGAGTCGTTCGAGGACGCCGCGACGGCGGCGGACATGAACGCCCACTTCGTCAACGTCAAGGTGGACCGCGAGGAACGACCGGACGTCGACGCCGTCTACATGGCGGCCACCCAGGCGCTGACCGGGCACGGAGGCTGGCCGATGACGGTGTTCCTCACGCCCGACGGCACCCCGTTCTACGCCGGCACCTACTTCCCTCCACAGCCGCGGCACGGGATGCCCTCGTTCCGGCAGGTGCTGCAGGCGGTCGCCGAGACGTGGCGTGACCGGCGGCAGGAGGTGACCGACGCGGCGGACCGGATCTCCGGCGCGCTGGCCTCGCGGTCGGTGCCGTCCGGCCCGACGCCGCCGAGCGCCGAGCGTCTCGCGGAGGCCGTTGGCCTGCTCGCCGCCGAGGAGGACCGGGCGCACGGCGGGTTCGGCGGGGCGCCCAAGTTCCCGCCCTCCATGGTGTGCGAGTTCCTGCTGCGGCACGCCGCGACGGACGCCGAAACTGCTTCTCTCGCAAAAGGACTCGCCGAACGAACACTCCGCGCGATGGCCTTCTCGGGTATCTACGACCAGGTCGGCGGCGGCTTCGCGCGCTACGCCGTCGACGCCGCCTGGGTGGTGCCCCACTTCGAGAAGATGCTCTACGACAACGCCCTGCTCGCCCGCGTCTACCTGCACTGGTGGCGGTCGACCGGGGACCGGACCGGACGGCGCGTGGCGCTGGAGACGTGCGACTGGATGCTCGCGGACCTGCTCACCGCCGAGGGAGGCCTGGCTTCGAGCCTGGACGCCGACACCCCGGTCGAGGGCACGTCGGGTGTCGAGGGGGCCACGTACGTCTGGACGCCTGGCGAGCTCGTCGACGTCCTGGGGGAGCCGGACGCCGGCTGGGCCGCCGACCTGCTGGGAGTGACGGACGCGGGCACCTTCGAGCACGGCGCCTCGACGCTTCGGCTGACCCGGGACGTGTGGGCCGACGCCGTCGAGCGAAACCGGTGGGTCGCCGTGCGGGAGCGTCTGCGCGCCGTCCGGGCGTCGCGCCCGCAGCCGCACCGCGACGACAAGGTCGTCACCGCCTGGAACGGGCTGGCGGTGGCCGCGCTCGCCGAGACCGGCGCGCTGTGCGACCGGCCGGACCTGGTGCGTGCCGCCGAGCGCGCCGCCCGGCTGCTGCTCGACGTGCACCGCACCTCCCGCGGGCGCCTGCTGCGCGCGTCGCGCGACGGGGTCGCGGGCGCCCCGGCCGCCGTGCTGGAGGACTACGCCGACCTCGCCGAGGGGCTGTTCGCGCTGCACGCTGTGACCGGCGAGCCGTCGTGGGCCGACGCGGCGGGCGAGCTCCTCGAGGTGGTGGTCGCCGAGTTCGGCGACGGCTCGGGAGGGTTCTACGACACGGCCTCCGACGCCACCGACGCCCCGATCGCCGCCGTGGGACGACCCCAGGACCCCACGGACAACGCCACGCCGTCCGGGTGGTCGGCGGCTGCCGGCGCGCTTCTCACCTCGGCGGCGCTCACCGGCTCCGACGACCACCGGCGGGCGGCCGAGGCAGCCCTCGGGGTCGTCGACGCGATCGCGGCCCGTGCGCCCCGCTTCGCCGGCTGGGGGCTGGCCGTCGCCCAGGCGCTGCTCGACGGCCCGCGGGAGGTGGCGGTCATCGGGCGGTCCGGCGACCCGGACGCCGACCGGCTGCACCGCGCCGCCCTGGCGGGCAGCGCGCCGGGGCTCGTGGTGGCGCGGGGGGAGCCCGACGGCCCGGGGGTGCCGCTGCTGCAGCACCGGGGGCTCGTCGCCGGACGCGCCGCCGCCTACGTGTGCCGGGGCTTCGTCTGCGACGCCCCGACGAACGACGTCGAGACGCTGGCCGCTGCAGTCGGTGCGCACGTCCACCGAGCGGGTCCGTGAGCGTGCCAGGCTGAGGCCATGACTACGCACGAGCGGCCGAGCTTCACCCCCGAGATCCGCGGCGGCATCGTCGTCGGGCACGACGGCTCCGACGTGGCGGACCGAGCCCTGGCGTGGGCGGCCGAGGAGGCGCGGCTGCGCGGCTCCGTGCTGCACGTCGTCCGCGCGTGGACCCTGTCGACGGCGATGCGCGACACCGGCGTCCCGTTCGGCACCGTCCCCTCGATGGACGAGTGCCAGCGGGCGATCGAGCAGCACCTGGCGGCTTCGGTCGACGCCGTGGACACCGACGGGGTCGAGGTGCACCGGCACGCCGTGCACGGCGCCTCGGCGCAGGTGCTGATGGCCGCGGGTGAGCACGCCGACCTCGTCGTCGTCGGCGACCGCGGCGGCGGTGGCTTCGCGGGCCTGCGGCTGGGCTCGGTCGCCGACCAGCTGGCGCGGCACGCACCCTCCACGGTCGTCATCGTGCGCTGACCTGTTTCGCCCAGGGCGAACACCGCGCTCTGGCGCTTCACGTGCAAGCGAGTAATCGTCGTTGCATGACGTCGCATGACAGCAGTGGAGCGGTCCGTGCCTGGTTCACCGGCCGGTTGCCGCAGGAGTGGACGAGCGCCGGCGAGGCCGAGGTGGTCGTCGACCGCGAGGAGGTCACCGTCGTCCTCGCGATCGAGGGGCCGACGCTGGGCGAGGGCGCGACGGACGCCGAGCGCGCGGAGGCGCTGGCCGGCCGGGCGCAGGGCTGGCGCGAGGAGACCAGGGACCGGCGGATCGCGATCGCGCGCGAGGCCGAGCACCGGTTCGGCCGCAAGGTGGCCTGGGGTGTTCGCATCGGGGGGCACCGTGAGCTCTTCACCCACCTCGCCGTGCCGGTGATGACCCGGCTGCGCCAGCCCGAGCGGCAGGTGCTCGACACCCTCGTGGAGGCGGGCGTCGCGAGGTCGCGGGCCCACGCCCTGGCCTGGTGCGTGCGGCTCGTCGGCGACAACGCCGAGGCGTGGCTCGGCGACCTGCGCGAGGCGATGAGCCGTGTCGAGGAGGTGCGTCGCCAGGGGCCGGGGTCGGCCGCCTGACCGTCAGCCCGAGATCGGTCCCGCCGAGAAGACCGCCAGGGACACGCCGACGTAGTGCGTGACGAAGGCCGCGACGGTCAGCACGTGGAACACCTCGTGGAACCCGAACCACCGCGGGCTCGGGTCGGGCCGCTTGATGCCGTACACGACGCCCCCCAACGTGTAGAGCACGCCACCCACGACGACCAGGGTGAGGATCGCCGGTCCGCCACCGCGCAGGAAGTCGGGGAGGAAGGCGACCGCGACCCAGCCCATCGCGATGTAGGCGGGCACGTAGAGCCAGCGCGGCGCGCCGACCCAGAAGACGCGGAAGGCGATGCCCGCCACGGCGGCGGCCCAGATGATCCACAGCAGGGTGCGTGCGGGACCGTCGGGCAGCAGCAGGACGGCGAAGGGTGTGTAGGTGCCGGCGATGATGAGGAAGATGTTCGAGTGGTCGAACCGCTTGAGGACGCCCTCGACCCGGGGCGACCACCGGCCGCGGTGGTAGAGCGCGCTGACGCCGAACAGCAGCGCGGCGCTGGTGCCGAAGACCGCGACCGCGGTGCGCGAGCGGGCGTCGGGCGCCAGAGCCACCAGCACGACGGCCGCCGCCACGACGAGCGGGAAGCTGCCCAGGTGGATCCAGCCGCGCAGCCGGGGCTTCACGGTGTCCGCGACGGAGTGCGCCAGCGAGCCGGCCGCCTCGACGGGGCCGCGGTGGGGATGCCGGTCGGTCATGCGGGCCACCGTAACCTACGAGCAAGTAAGTTACGAGTCCGTAGGTAAGAAGGTGTCGCACCGCCTTTGCCGGTGCGGCGCCGCCGCCCGGAGTAGCGTGGCCCTCGGTCCGCCCGTCGACGAGGAGGCGCCATGCGACGGCCCCACCCCCTGTACCGCGCGTACGAGCGACGCCTCGCGAAGTCGCTGCGCGCCGACCGGATGCCGAGGCACGTGGGCGTCATCCTCGACGGCAACCGGCGGTGGGCCAGGGCCACGGGCGCCGACGCCCGCCACGGGCACGAGGCGGGCGCCGACAAGATCCTCGAGTTCCTCGGGTGGTGCTCTGAGCTCGGCGTCGAGATGGTGACGCTCTGGATGCTCTCCACCGACAACCTGAACCGGCCGCAGGCCGAGCTCTCCGCGCTGCTGGAGATCATCGAAGACGTGGTCGGCCGCATCGCCGACCAGCGGCTGTGGAAGGTCAACCCGGTCGGCGCGCTCGACCTGCTGCCCGAGGCCACCGCCCGGCGGCTCAAGGAGGTGGAGGAGGAGACCCGGGACATCGAGGGCCTTCACGTCAACGTCGCGGTCGGCTACGGCGGACGACGGGAGATCGCCGACGCGGTGCGGTCCCTGCTGCACGAGCACGCCGGCAAGGGCACGTCGATCGAGGAGCTCGCGGAGGTGCTCGACGTCGAGCACATCGCCGACCACCTCTACACCCGCGGGCAGCCGGACCCCGACCTCGTCATCCGGACGTCGGGCGAGCAACGGCTCTCCGGCTTCCTGCTCTGGCAGAGCGCGCACACCGAGCTGTACTTCTGCGAGGCGTTCTGGCCGGACTTCCGTCGTGTCGACTTCCTGCGCGCCCTGCGCGACTACTCCGGGCGCGAGCGCCGCTGGGGCACGTAGCCGTGGACACCGAGGACGTCCGCCTCGCCGTCTACACCCACTTCGCCCGGCACGGCCTGCCCCCGACGGTCGACGAGCTCGCCCAGGCTCACGAGGTGCCGGCGCCGGCCGTGCGTGACGCCCTCGCCGAGCTGGCGGCCGCGCGGCACCTGGTCCTCGACGGCTCCGGCAGCATCGTCATGGCCCACCCGTTCTCGGCCGTGCCGCTCGGCTTCTCCGTGATGGGCTCCGAGACCCTGTGGTGGGGAGGCTGCGCCTGGGACTCCTTCGCGATGGTCCACCTGCTGACCTGGGAGCCGGCGGTGCTGGTCGCCACCACCTGCCCGGCGTGCGGGCGCCCGCACGCGTGGAACGTCACCCGCACGGCCCCGCCGGCGGGGGACCAGGTCGCCCACTTCCTGACCCCCGCGGCCCGGATGTGGGACGACATCGTCACCACCTGCGGCCACCAGCGCATCTTCTGCCACCAGGACTGCGTCGACGCCTGGCTGGGCAGGACGGCGAACAGCCCTGGCTACGTCATGGACCTGACCACCCTCTGGCGCCTCGCGTCCGGCTGGTACGCCGGCCGCCTCGAACGCGGCTACGCCCGCCGGGAGCCCGCCCACGCCGCCGACTACCTCCGCGGCGTCGGCCTCTCCGGGTCGTTCTGGGGTCTCTGAGGTCGCTCACCTCACGAGGAGCCGGCGGCGCGCGACAGCGCCCGCACCGCCTGACGGGCGATCTCGAGCTCCTCGTTCGTCGGGACCACGGCGACCGCGACGACCGCGCCGTCCGGCGAGATCAGCCGAGAGCCGTTGCTCTGCAGGCGGTTACGCGCCGGATCCACGCTGATCCCCAGCCGCTCCAGCCCGGCGAGGCTGTGCTGGCGCACCCATGCGGCGTTCTCGCCGACCCCGGCCGTGAACGCCACCACGTCGACCCGCCCGAGGACGGCGTAGTAGGCGCCGACGTACTTGCGGATCCGGTGGCAGTAGACGTCCAGCGCGAGGCGTGCCGCGGCGGCCTCCTCGCCGTCGCCGGCGGCCCGCCGGAGCACCTCGCGGACGTCACCGGCGCCGGCCAGGGCGAGCAGCCCGCTGCTCCGGTTGAGCGCCTCGTCGACCTCGTCGATGCCGAGGCCGGCGACCCGCTGCAGGTGGGCGGCCAGGGCGGGGTCCACGTCGCCGGACCGGGTCCCCATCACGAGGCCCTCGAGCGGCGTGAGCCCCATCGACGTCTCGACGCTGCGCCCGCCGGCAACGGCGCAGGCGCTCGCGCCGTTGCCGAGGTGCAGGACGACGACGTTCGCGTCCTCCGGCGCGAGCCCGACGAGGCGTGCCGCCTCCCGGGACACGTAGGCGTGCGACGTCCCGTGGAAGCCGTAGCGGCGGACGCCGTGGTCGCGCGCCCACTCCCGCGGCACCGCGTACGTCGCCGCGGCCGCCGGCAGCGTCGCGTGGAAGGCCGTGTCGAAGACGGCGACCTGCGGGACGTCGGCCAGGACCGACCGCGCGACCTCGAGGCCCTCGAGGTTCGCCGGGTTGTGCAGGGGTGCCAGCGGCACGAGCGAGCGCACCGCCTCGACCACCTCGTCGTCCACGACCACGGGCTCGGTGAAGCGGTCGCCACCGTGCACCACCCGGTGCCCGACGGCCGCCAGCCCCTCGGCGTCCAGGCCCGGCCCGTGCTCGGCGAAGGCGTCGAGCACGGCACGGAGCGCGGCCTCGTGGTCGGGCAGGTCGACCTCCCGCTCGACCTCACCCTCCGGGCCGCGGTGCGTGAGGCGGCCGCCGTCCCCGATGCGCTCCGCGAGGCCGGAGGCGGCGCTCTCCCCGGACTGCGGGTCGAGCAGTGAGTACTTCACCGACGAGGAGCCCGAGTTCAGCACCAGCACGCGGCCCGTCACGGAGCATCCTCGTCGAAGCCGAGCGCGATCGCGGACGGGCCGCTCGCCGCCTCCGAGGCGGCGACGTCCAGGCTTCGTGCCACGGGCTCACGCTATCGGCGCAGCCGACGGCGTGTCGGTTCGTCCGGTGGCCGGCCGGCGGTCGTAGCGTCGGGGCCACGAGCGGTCCGGTGCCGCTCGCACGGGAGGCCCGCCGATGGAGCGATTCCAGCTCCGGGAGGGGGGCCGGAACCGGCCGCCGTCCCCGACGGCGAGCCGACCGGGCCCCACCCGCGAGTGACCCGGCGCCAGCGCGCCGGACAGGGAGCCGCAGTGGCCACGACCCGCCGTCCTGAGCGTCGCACCTACGTGCTCGACACGTCGGTCCTGCTCTCCGACCCCCGCGCGATGCTGCGGTTCGCCGAGCACGAGGTCGTCCTGCCGGTGGTGGTGGTCACCGAGCTCGAGGCGAAACGGCACCACAGCGAGCTGGGCTACTTCGCCCGGGAGGCGTTGCGACTCCTCGACGACCTGCGGGTCGAGCACGGCCGTCTCGACGCCCCGCTGCCCGTCGGTGAGGTCGGGGGCTCGCTGCGGGTGGAGCTCAACCACACCGACCCGACGGCCCTGCCCGCCGGGTTCCGCCTGGGCGACAACGACACCCGCATCCTCGCCGTCGCCGCGAACCTGCGCGCAGAGGGCCACGACGTCACGGTCGTCTCGAAGGACCTGCCGATGCGGGTGAAGGCCTCCGCGGTCGGGCTGCCGGCCGAGGAGTACCGCGCCGAGCTCGCCGTCGACAGCGGCTGGACGGGCATGACCGAGCTCGACGTCACGGCCGAGGAGATGGCCTCGCTGTACGAGACCGAGCGTCTCGACCTGGACGTCGCGCGCGACCTTCCGTGCCACACCGGACTGGTGCTGCTGTCGCCGCGTGGCTCGGCGCTCGGCCGGGTGGGGGTCGACAAGCAGGTGCGGCTGGTGCGCGGCGACCGCGACGTCTTCGGCGTCCACGGGCGCAGCGCGGAGCAGCGGGTCGCCATCGACCTGCTGCTCGACCCCGACGTCGGAATCGTCTCGCTCGGCGGGCGCGCGGGCACGGGCAAGTCGGCGCTGGCGCTGTGCGCCGGCCTGGAGGCCGTGATGGAGCGCCGGCAGCACCGCAAGGTGGTCGTCTTCCGCCCGCTCTACGCCGTCGGCGGGCAGGACCTGGGGTACCTGCCCGGGACCGAGGCCGAGAAGATGAACCCCTGGGGGCAGGCGGTCTTCGACACCCTCGGCGCGCTGGTCAGCCACGAGGTCGTCGAGGAGGTGATGGACCGCGGCATGCTCGAGGTGCTGCCGCTGACCCACATCCGCGGGCGCAGCCTGCACGACGCGTTCGTCGTCGTCGACGAGGCGCAGTCCCTCGAGCGCAACGTGCTGCTGACGGTGCTCAGCCGCATCGGGCAGAACAGCCGGGTCGTGCTGACGCACGACGTCGCCCAGCGCGACAACCTGCGGGTCGGGCGCCACGACGGCGTCGCCGCGGTCATCGAGGCGCTCAAGGGCCACCCCCTCTTCGCGCACGTCACCCTCACCCGCAGCGAGCGCTCACCGGTGGCCGCCCTCGTCACCGAGATGCTGGAGGGCCTCGTCCTGTAGCGCACGGCGAGATCCTCGTCACAAACAACAGGCTCCGGTTCCGACGCAATAACCAGGGTTGATGCGCCTATCCGCGTGGAGTAGACGCAACAACCCTGGTTACTGCGTGGGCGGGCGCGTCATGGCGAGGACGTCGAGGGCGGCGTCGAGCTGGGCCTCGGTGAGGTCGCCGCGCTCGAGGTAGCCGAGGTCGCGCACCGCGTCACGGATCGTGATGCCTTGCGCGACGGCGTGTTTCGCGATCTTCGCCGCCGCCTCGTAGCCGATGAGCCGGTTGAGCGGGGTGACGACCGACGGCGAGGCCTCGGCATAGTGCCGGCAGCGCTCGACGTCCGCCTCCAGCCCGGCCACCGTGCGGTCGGCCAGCAGCCGGGACGCGTTGGCCAGCAGGCGGATCGACTCCAGCACGTTGCGCGCCATCACGGGGATCATGACGTTGAGCTCGAAGGTGCCCGACGCGCCCGCCCAGGCGACCGTCGCGTCGTTTCCGACGACCTGCGCGCACACCATGAGCACGGCCTCGGGCACCACGGGGTTCACCTTGCCCGGCATGATCGAGGAGCCGGGCTGCAGGTCGGGGATGCGCAGCTCCGCCAGGCCGGTGTTCGGCCCGGAACCCATCCACCGCAGGTCGTTGCACACCTTCGTGAGGCTGACGGCCACGACGCGCAGCACGCCCGACAGCTCCACCAGGGCGTCGCGCGCCCCTTGCGCCTCGAAGTGGTCGCGCGCCTCGGTGATCGGCAGCCCGGTGTCGTCGGCGAGCAGCTCGATCACTCGCTGCGGGAAGCCCGCCGGCGTGTTGATGCCGGTGCCGACCGCGGTGCCGCCGAGCGGCACCTCGGCGACCCGCGGCAGCGCGGCCCGTAGCCGCTCGACGCCGATCTCGACCGCGGCGGCGTAGCCGCCGAGCTCCTGCCCCAGGGTCACCGGCGTCGCGTCCATGAGGTGGGTACGTCCGGACTTCACGACGTCGCGGAACTCCGATGCCTTGCGGCGCAACGTGTCCGCGAGATGCTCGAGCGCCGGCACGAGGTCGCGCACCACGCCGGCGGTCGCGGCCACGTGCACCGACGTCGGGAAGGTGTCGTTGCTCGACTGCGACGCGTTGACGTGGTCGTTGGGGTGCACGTCGCGCCCGAGGCGCCGCGTCGCCAGGCTGGCAACGACCTCGTTCGCGTTCATGTTGGACGACGTGCCGGAGCCGGTCTGGAAGACGTCGACCGGGAAGTGGTCGTCGTGGTCGCCCCGCGCCACCTCCTCGGCCGCCGCGACGACGGCGTCGGCCAGGTCCGCCTGGAGCACGCCGAGCTCGGCGTTGGCGCGCGCGGCGGCCTTCTTCACCCGGGCGAGGGCCTCGATGTGCCCCCGCTCGAGCCGCGCACCGCTGATCGGGAAGTTCTCGACCGCCCGCTGCGTCTGCGCGCGGTACAGCGCGTCCGCGGGGACGCGGACCTCGCCCATCGTGTCGTGCTCGACGCGGAATGCCTGCTCGCTCATGGTCCCCATCGTGGCCGCTGAACGGGGGACGTGCCACGCTGAGCACGTGAACGCGCGCGACTCGGTGCTCGCTGCTCAGGCGGCCGCGCTGGCGGGCCTCGGGTGGCCGGGTCGGCCCCGGTGGCACCTGCCGGCGCCGGTGCGGACGGCCGCCGCCGCCGCGCTCCTGGCCGGCGGCGCACTCGCCCTCGCCGGGGCGGTCGAGCAGGGCCGGCAGCTCACCCCGCGCATCGACCCGCCCGACGACGCGCGGCTGCTCACCTCCGGCGTGTACCGGTGGAGCCGCCACCCCGTCTACGCGGGGCTGCTCGTGGCGGGCGCCGGTCTCGCCGTGCTGCGGCGCCGACCGGAGCCGCTGGCCGCGTGGTCCGCGCTCGCGGCCGTGCTGCACCTGAAGTCCGGGCTGGAGGAGCAGGCGCTCCGCCGCCGCTTCGGCTCCGCCTACGACGCCTACGCGGCCCGGACCCCCCGGCTGCTCGGCCGGCCCGCGCGGTGACCCCGGGGCTGCCCGAGCTCGTCGACCGCGCGCTCGCCCT
>JBKHXE010000163.1:0-16203 GCA_046566185.1 Actinomycetes bacterium
GCGCTCGCGACCCCGCCCGGCGCGCTCGGCCGCCTCGGCGAGCTCGCCGTCTGGGTCGCCGCCTGCCAGGGGCAGGTGCCGCCGCGGCCCGTCGACGACGTCCGTCTGGTGATCTTCGCGGGGGACCACGGCGTCGCCGCCCACGGGGTCTCGGCGTTCCCGTCCGCCGTCACCGGGGCGATGGTGCGCACCTTCCTCGCCGGCCGGGCCGGCGTCAGCGCCCTGTCGGCGGCGCACCGGGTCGCCGTCCGCGTGCTGGACGTCGGCGTCGACGACGGCTTCGACGACCTGGACGACGCGACGAGGTCCGCGCTGACGGCGCACAAGATCCGCCGCGGCAGCGGCGCCATCCACCTCGAGGACGCCCTGACCACCGAGCAGACCCGGGCCGCCCTGGACGCCGGGGCGAGGGTGGCCCGCGAGGAGATCGGGGCCGGCGCGCAGCTGCTGATCAGCGGGGACATGGGCATCGGGAACACGACCCCTGCGGCCGCCATGGTCGCCGCCGCCCTCGGCCTGCCCGGCTCGGAGGTCGTCGGGCGCGGCACCGGCATCGACGACGAGACGCTGCGGCACAAGACCGGGGTCGTCGACGCGGCGCTGGCACGCGCCGGTGCCCGAGCGGAGGACCCCGTCGAGACGCTGACGGCACTCGGCTCGGCCGACCTCGCGGCCGCCACGGGCTACCTGCTCGCCGCCGCCCAGGACGGCGTCCCGGTGCTGCTCGACGGGCTGATGAGCGTCGCGTGCGCGTTGACCGCCGACCGGATCGAGCCGGGGGCGGCGGCCTGGTTCGCGGCCGGGCACCGGTCCACGGAGCCCGCGCAGTCCCTCGCGCTGGCCAAGCTCGGGCTCGAGCCGCTGCTCGACCTGGGACTGCGGCTGGGGGAGGGGTCCGGCGCGGTCGCCGCCGTGCCGGTCGTCCGCAGCGCCGCCGTGCTGCTGCGCGACGTCGCCCTGCTCGAGGAGCTCGGAGCCTGATGCCGCCGGACGCCCGGGCACGACGGGTGCCGGCTCGCGCGGCCGGCCTCCTGCTCGGGTTCGCCGCCGACCGCCTCCTCGGGGACCCGCGGCGGCGTCACCCGGTCGCCGGCTTCGGCCGGCTCGGCGCGGCGGTCGAGCGCCGGCTGTACGCCGACTCGCGCGCCCGGGGCGCGGCCCACGCCGCGGTCCTGGTGGGGGCAGCGGTGGTGCTCGGCGTCGCCGCCGAGCGCCTCACGCCCGGGCCGGTCGCCCGCGCGACGGTCACCGCCGCGGCGACCTGGACGGTCCTGGGCGGGCGCACGCTCGACCTCGAGGCCGCCGCCGTCCAGCGCCTGCTCGCCGGCGGCGACCTGCCCGGCGCGCGTACCCGCGTCCGGCGCCTCGTCGGCCGCGACACCGACGGGCTCGACGCGCCGGAGGTCTCCCGGGCCGTCGTCGAGTCGGTCGCGGAGAACACCTCCGACGCCGTCGTGGCGCCCCTGGTGTGGGGTGCGGTGGCCGGCGTCCCGGGGCTGCTCGGCTACCGCGCCGCCAACACCCTCGACGCGATGGTCGGCCACCGCAACGCCCGCTACGAGCGCTACGGCTGGGCCTCGGCCCGGCTCGACGACCTGGTCAACGTGCCGGGCTCGCGGCTCACCGGCCTGCTGACCCTCGTCGCGGCCCCGGGGCGCGCCCGCCACGCGTGGCGTGCCTGGCATCGTGACGCCAGGCGCCACCCGAGCCCCAACGCGGGAGTGGCCGAGGCCGCCTTCGCGGGCGCGCTGGGCGTCCGGCTCGGCGGCACGAACCGCTACGACGGCAACCGCGTGGAGCACCGCGCCGTCATGGGGGACGGCCGCCCGGCACGGCCGGAGGACATCGTCCGCGCGCGGCGCCTCGCCCGGCGCGTCGGGGCCGGGGCCGCGTTGACCGCCGCCGCAACGGCTCTCGTGCTCGGGCGCGGACGGTGAGCCGCGCCGTCGTCCTGGTCGGCATGTCGGTGAGCGACGTCGACCGGCGCGACGTCCTGCTCGACGCGGCCGGGCGCCGCGGGGCGACGGTCGCCTTCCTCCAGATGGGCGACCCGTCGTTGACCGGCGAGCTCACCCGGCTGGCCGACGCCGGCGCGACCACCATCACCCTCGTCGGCGTCGGCACCGGCCGGACGGGGCCCGGCCCCTCGTGGCTGCGCCGCGTCGCCGGCCACTGGTGGCGGGAGCGAGCCGGTCTGCCGCCGACGGTGCTCGTCGCCACCGAGCCGGCGACGACGGTCGAGGACGTCGACCGGGTCGTGCACGAGACCAGGGCCGTCACCGGCGGCGAGCCGGGACTGACCTCCGCGGCGTGGGAGGACGTCACCGGCCACCGCCACCAGGTCATGGTCTGCCGAGGTCCCCGGTGCACCGCCAAAGGGGCCGACGAGACCCTGCGCGCGATGCTGCTGTCGCTGATCGAGCACCGACTGGGGGACGACGACGTCCTGCTGGTCCACACCGGTTGCCAGTTCCCGTGCAACCAGGCGCCGGTGGTCAGCGTCCAGCCCGACGACGTCTGGTACGGCCACGTCGACGCGGGGTCCGCCGCCGCGATCGTCAGCGAGCACCTCGTGGCGGGGCGGCCGGTGGCCGGCCGCCGGCTGCCGCGCCGACACGGCCGGTGAGCCTGGTCCCCTCCGCGCCGGTGGGCTAGAGTGCGGCGCGGTCGCAAGGAAGCCGGTGGGAGTCCGGCACAGTCGCGCTACTGTGACATCGCCTCGGCGGTGGAGTCAGACCCGAGCGGCCGTCACCCAGCCCGTCGACAGGGACGCACGAATCCCTGAGAGGACACCATGTCGCACTCCGCTGCAGCGCCGGTCGCCGGCGCAGTCTCCGTTCCCACCGTCCCGGTTCGAGAGCTGGCGCCCTGGGCGCTGTTCTTCGGCATCGTCGCGCTGCTGGCGCTGTTCTTCGTGAGCACCGACCAGGGTGCCGTCTCGGTGCCGTCCGGCACCGCGGTCCACGAGTGGGTCCACGACGGCCGCCACCTGCTCGGCTACCCCTGCCACTGACGCCCGCCATGAGCGCACGGGCTCTCCTCGTCCGCGGGCTCGCCGCCGGCCTGGTCGCCGGGCTCGTCACCTTCGTCGTCGCCTACGTCGTCGGCGGACCGCAGGTCGAGGCCGCCGTCTCCCTCGAGGAGGCGGGTGCTGCCGGCGGCGAGGTCTCGCGAGGCCTGCAGCGGACCTGGGGCCTGCTGACCGCCACGGTGCTGGTCGGCCTGGCCCTCGGAGGCTCGCTCGGCCTCGTCGTGGCGGGCACGCTCGGGCGGCTGGGTCGCCTGCTGCCCGGGCAGTCCACCGCCCTCGTGACCCTCCTCGGGTTCGTCTCGTTCGCCCTCGTCCCGTCCCTGAAGTACCCCGCGACCCCGCCCGGGGTGGGCCACGGGGGGACGATCGGCGACCGGACCGCCCTCTACTTCGGTTTCGTGCTGGTGTCGGTCCTGGCAGCGGTGCTGGCCACCCGTGGCGCCCTGCGGGTCCGCGAGCGGGTCGGCACCCACGCAGGTGTCGTCGCCGGGGTGACCGGCTACCTGCTCGTCGTCGTGCCGGCCGGGCAGGTGCTCGGCCCGGCCGCCGAGGTCGGCGACTTCCCCGCCGACACGCTGTGGTCCTTCCGGCTGGCGTCGCTCGTCACGCTCGCCACCCTCTGGGGCGTCATCGGACTGGTGCTCACCGGTCTGGTCTCCCGGCTCTACGCCGCGCAGACGCCGCAGGCCGCGCGGCGGGAGCCGGCGGCCGGCCTCTGACCCACCCGACGGCCTCGTCGACGGTGGCGACGGTCGGGACGCCGGCCGGTGCGGCGGGACGACGGACGACGACGACGGCGACGCCGAGCCCGGCGGCGGCCTGCAGCTTGGGCCACGTGTGGGTGCCGCCCGAGTCCTTGGTGACGAGGACGTCGGCCCGGTGGCGCTCCATCAGCCGCCGCTCGCCCTCGAGGGTGTACGGGCCGCGGCCGGTGACGAGCCGCCAGGAGCCGGGCCACGTGTGCTCCGGCAGGTCCACCACGCGGGCCAGGACGGCACGGTCCCGCAGCGCGGGGACGAAGCGCGCGAGCTCCTGACGTCCGACCGTGAGGAACGGTCGGAGCCCGAGGGCGGCCGTGAGCTGGGCGGCCTCCTCGTGGGTGTCGGCGTGGTGCCAGGAGGGATCCGGCGTCCAGCCCGGCCGCTCCAGCCTCAGCAGCGGAACCGCCTCCGCCGCGCAGGCCGCGGCGGCGTTGTGGGTGATGCCGACGGCGAAGGGGTGGGTCGCGTCGACCACCGCGTCGTACTCGGCGAGGGCCGCGCGCAGCCCGTCGACGCCGCCGAAGCCGCCGATCCGGACCGTGCCGACGGGCAGGCGCGGCTGCGTGACGCGGCCGGCCAGGGAGCTGGTGACGTCGACGCCGTCGTCGACCAGCCGGGCGGCGAGCGCGCGCGCCTCGCTCGTGCCGCCGAGCAGGAGCAGCCTCACGCGGCACCGCCGGGCGGCAGCACCGGCAGGGCGGACGGCGCGCCGTGCCGGGCGAGGTCGAGCAGGGCGTCGACGTCCAGGTGCGCCTCGGCCAGGTCGCCCAGCAGGTCGAGCCGCCGCGCGCGTGCCTCCGGGAAGGACACCTCGGACGGCGGGAGGCCGAGGGTCTCGGCGAGGAAGGCGCGGCGCAGCTCGTCGCCCTCGAGGCTGCCGTGCCACATCGTCCCGAAGACGCTGCCGGCGCGCACTCCACCCAGGAAGGCCTGGCCGGAGCCGACGGTGACGCGGCCGTGGTGGATCTCGTAGCCGCTCGCCGGGGCGCCGAGGGCCTCGCCGACGGGGAGGCGCAGGCACTTCTCGGTCTCGAAGTCGGTGCGGACGTCGAGCAGGCCGAGGCCGTCCACCGTCGCCCCCGCAGCGCCCTCGAGGCCGTGCGGGTCGCGGATCGTGCGGCCCAGCATCTGGAAGCCGCCGCAGACGCCCAGCAGGGGGCGGCCGCGACGCGCGTGATCGGCGAGGGCGACGTCGAGCCCGCGCGAGCGCAGCCACGCGAGGTCGGCGATCGTCGAGCGGGTGCCGGGCAGCACGACGAGGTCGGCGTCGGCGACGTCGCGCGGGTCGGCGGCGAAGGTCACGTCGAGCCCCGGCTCGAGGCCGAGCGCGTCGACGTCGGTGACGTTGCTGATCCGCGGCAGCCGGATCACCGCGACCTTGCGCGCGCCGGTCGCCCTCGCGCGCCGGCCGGCGAGGTCGAGGGCGTCCTCGGAGTCCAGCCACAGGCCGGGGTCCCACGGCAGCACCCCCAGGACGCCGCGGCCGGTGAGCCGCTCCAGGGACTCCAGGCCCGGGGCCAGCAGCGCCGGCTCGCCGCGGAACTTGTTGACGACGAAGCCCGCGACGAGGCGCTGGTCGCCCGGCTCCAGCAGGGCGACGGTGCCGTACAGCGCGGCGAAGACGCCGCCGCGGTCGATGTCGCCGACGACGACGGTGGGCAGGCTGGCGTGCCGGGCCAGGCCCATGTTGACGTAGTCCCCGCGGCGCAGGTTGATCTCGGCCGGGCTGCCGGCCCCTTCCGCGACCACGACCTCGAAGCGGGAGGCCAGGTCGTCGTACGCCGCGTGCGCGGCCGCGGCGAGGTGGCGCCGTCCGGTGACCCAGTCGGTCGCGCTCACCTCGCCCGCGGGGCGTCCCATGAGGACGACGTGGCTGCGCCGGTCGGTGCCCGGCTTGAGCAGCACGGGGTTCATCGCCGGCTCCGGGGTGACGCCTGCGGCCAGTGCCTGGACCCACTGGGCGCGGCCGATCTCGGCGGTCGACCCGTCCGCCGCCGCGCACACCATGGAGTTGTTGGACATGTTCTGCGCCTTGTACGGCGCGACCCGGACGCCGCGCCGCGCGAACGCGCGGCACAGGCCGGTCGTGACGACGCTCTTGCCGGCGTCGGACGTCGTGCCGGCGACGAGCAGGCCGCTCATCCGGGTGCCCTCAGCAGGTACACGTCCATCACCCAGCCCGCCCTCTCCCTGGCCCGGAGCCGTGCCGCCTCGAGGTGGCCGGCGACCTCGCCCACCCGTCCGGCGGCCAGCTCCTCGGAGTCGGTGCCGAGGTTGGCGCCCCACCAGACCGACCACGCGTCGAGACCGGTGAGGTCGAGGGCGCCGGTGAGCATGACGCAGAGGTTCGTCTGGCCGGCGGCGATGTCGTCGCGCAGGCGACGGGCCGTGGTGACGTGCACGGGCCGGCCGACCGGGTGCAGCACGATCCGGTGCCGGGCGGCGAGGAGCTGCGGCGCGCTGATGCCCGGCAGCACGTCGTACTCGACCGGCAGGCGCTCCGCCAGCTGCTCGACGACCCGGATCGTCGAGTCGTACAGCGACGGGTCACCCCACACCAGGAAGGCTGCCGTGCCACCGCGCTCGCGCAGCACGCGCTCGTACGCGGCGACCCGCGCCTCGTGCCAGTCGCGCACCGCCCGCTCGTAGTCGCCGGGCTCGCGGTCCCGGTCCGGGTCGGGGACGACGACGACGGGGACGCCGTGTGCCGCGGCGATCGCCCGGCGCGCGGCGAGCAGCCCGTCGTCGGCGGACTTCTCGGCGGCGACCACGTAGTCGCACCCGCGCAGGGCGTCCGCGACCTCGCGGGTGACGTGGTGCGGTCCCATGCCGATGCCGAGGATGCGGACCCTCACTCCGGCCTCATCCCCGGACGCCGTCCTCGAGGTCACCCTCGACGTCCAGGTACACCTGCTGCATCGCGGCGAGCGTGTCGGCGTCCGGCTCCGCCCACAGGCCGCGCTCGGCCGCCTCGTGCAGCCGTTCCACGATGCCGCGCAGCGCCCACGGGTTGGACCTGCGCAGGAACTGCTGGTTGGTGTCGTCGAGCACGTACTCCTGCGCGAGCTTCTCGTACATCCAGTCGTGCACCACCCCCGCGGTGGCGTCGAACCCGAAGAGGTAGTCGACGGTCGCGGCCAGCTCGAAGGCGCCCTTGTACCCGTGGCGCTGCATCGCCGCGATCCAGCGGGGGTTGACCACCCGCGCCCGGAAGACCCGTGCGGTCTCCTCTGCGAGGGTCCGGGTCCGGATGGAGTCCGGCGAGGTCGAGTCACCGACGTACGCCTTCGGGTCGGCGCCGGTCAGGGCACGGACGGTCGCGACCATCCCGCCGTGGTACTGGAAGTAGTCGTCGGAGTCGGCGATGTCGTGCTCGGCGGAGTCGACGTTCTTGGCCGCGACCTTGATGCGCCGGTAGTTGGCGCGCATGTCGTCGGCCGCGGGCGCGCCGTCCAGGTCGCGGCCGTAGGCGAAACCGCCCCAGGCGGTGTAGACCCCGGCCAGGTCGGCGTCGTCACGCCACGAGCCGGACTCGACGACCTGGAGGATGCCGGCGCCGTACGACCCCGGCTTGGAGCCGAAGATCCGGGTCGACGCGCGCCGTGGGTCGCCGTGCTCGGCGAGGTCGGACCGGTAGCTGGCGCGCACGAAGTTGCGGTCCTCCGGCTCGTCGAGGTCCGCCACCAGCCGCACGGCGTCGTCGAGCATCGCGACCACGTGCGGGAAGGCGTCGCGGAAGAACCCGGAGATGCGCACGGTCACGTCGATCCGTGGACGGGAGAGCTCGTCGAGGGGGATCACCTGCAGGCGGCTGACCCGGCGGGAGGCCTCGTCCCACTCGGGTCGCACCCCGAGCAGGGCGAGCACCTCGGCGACGTCGTCACCGCTGGTGCGCATCGCCGACGTCCCCCACACGGAGAGGCCGACGGACGACGGGTAGGTCCCCGTCTCGTCGAGGTACCTCGCGACGAGCGAGTCGGCCATCGCCTGGCCGGTCTGCCAGGCGAGCCGGGACGGCACCGCCCGCGGGTCGACGGTGTAGAAGTTGCGGCCCGTCGGCAGCACGTTGACCAGCCCGCGCAGGGGCGACCCGGAGGGTCCTGCGGGAACGAAGCCGCCGGCCAGGGCGTGCACGACGGCGTCGAGCTCGTCGCTGGTCCTCGCCAGCCGGGGCACCACCTGCTCGGCCGCGAAGGCCAGCACCCGCCGGACGTCGGGGTCGTCGTGCAGGCGCGGGACCACCGCCGTGTCCCAGCCGGCTGCCTCCATCCGCTCCACGAGCGCGCGGGCCCGCGCCTCGGTCTCGTCGACGGCCCTGAGGTCCGCGTCGTCCTCGAGCCCGAGCGCCGCGCGCAGGCCGGGCACGGCGTTGCCGACACCGCCCCACACCTGGGCGGCGCGCAGGATCGACAGCACCAGGTTCACCCGCGCCTCGCCGGTCGGGGCGGCGCCGAGGACGTGCAGGCCGTCACGGATCTGGGCGTCCTTGATCTCGCACAGCCAGCCGTCCACGTGGAGCAGGAAGTCGTCGAACTCCTCGTCGTCCGGCCGCTCCTCCAGCCCGAGGTCACGGTGCATCTCCGCCGACCGCATGAGCTGCCAGATCTCACCGCGGACGGCGGGCAGCTTGGCCGGGTCCATCGACGCGATGTTGGCGTGCTCGTCGAGGAGCTGCTCCAGACGGGCGATGTCGCCGTAGGTCTCGGCGCGTGCCATCGGCGGCACCAGGTGGTCGACGATGGTGGCGTGGGCACGCCGCTTGGCCTGCGCGCCCTCGCCGGGGTCGTTGACGAGGAACGGGTAGACCAGGGGCAGGTCGCCGATCGCCGCGTCGGGCCCGCAGGACGCCGACAGCGCGGCGTTCTTGCCGGGCAGCCACTCCATCGAGCCGTGCTTGCCGAGGTGGACCACGGCGTCGGCACCGAAGCCGTGCTCGAGCCAGCGGTAGGCGGCGAGGTAGTGGTGGCTCGGCGGCAGGTCGGGGTCGTGGTAGATCGCCACCGGGTTCTCCCCGAAGCCCCGCGGCGGCTGGATGAGGACGACGACGTTGCCGGCCGGCAGGGTGGCCAGGACGAGCTCGCCGGCGTCGTTGACGAACAGGCTGCCCGGGGCGGCGCCCCAGGCCTCGACCATGGCCTGCCGCAGGCCGGCGGGCAGGTCGGCGGTCCAGGCCTCGTACTGCGCGGCCGTGATCCGCACGTGGGCGTCGGTGAGCTGCGCGCCGGTGAGCCACTCCTCGTCCTGCCCGCCGGCCGCGACGAGGGCGTGGATGAGGGCGTCCCCGGCGGCGGTGTCGTCGTCCCGGTCGAGCAGGCGGGTGACCTCGTTGTCGCCGCCGAGGTCGTAGCCCTCGTCGCGCAGCCGGCGCAGCAGCCGGATCGCGGAGACCGGGGTGTCGAGGCCGACGGCGTTGCCGATGCGGGCGTGCTTCGTCGGGTACGCCGAGAGCACCACCGCGACCTTCTTCTCGGCGTTGGGCGTCGTGCGGAGGCGGGCGTGGTTGACGGCGATCCGCGCCACCCGGCCGGCGCGCTCCGGGTCGGCGACGTAGTGCGGCAGCCCTTGCTCGTCGAGCTCCTTGAAGGAGAAGGGGGCCGTGATGATGCGGCCGTCGAACTCGGGGATGGCGATCTGCGTGGCCGAGTCGAGCGGGGTCACCCCGTCGTCGGAGGCGTCCCACTCGGCGCGGCTCGTGGTCAGGCACAGGCCCTGCAGCACGGGGATGTCCAGGGCGGCCATCCGCTCGACGTCCCACGCCTCGTCGTCACCCCCGGCGCTCGCCGTCGCGGGAACCGAGCCGCCCGCTGCGAGAACGGTGACGACGAGGGCGTCCAGCGTGGCGAGCGCCTCGTAGAGGTCGTCGGGCGCCGAGCGCAGGGAACCCGCGAAGACCGGCACGCCGACCGCCTCACCGGTCGCGTCGACGGCGTCGGCCAGGGCGTGGGCGAACGCGGTGTTCCCACTCGCCTGGTGCGCCCGGTAGTACAGGACGCCGACGCGCGGCAGGGAGGAGTCGCGTGGAGCCGGCCGCTCGGCGAACCCCCAGGCGGGGACCGCGACGGGAGGCTCGAACCCCTCGCCGGTCAGCAGGACGGTGTCGGAGAGGAACGCGTGCAGCTGGGCGAGGTTCGCGGGGCCCCCCTCGGCCAGGTAGCGGTGCGCCTGCGTGGCAACGCCCATCGGCACGGTCGACAGCTCCATCAGCTCGGCGCTCGGCTGCTGCTCGCCGCCGAGGACCACCACCGGCGTGCCGCGCTCGCGCACCGACCGCAGACCCGGCCACAGGTCGTGCGGGGAGCCCAGCAGCCGGACGACCACGGCGTCGGCGCCGGCGACCGCGGCCGACAGCTCGGCGTCCGTGGCGCGGCTCGGGTTGGCCCAGGCGTACGCCGCACCGCTGGCGCGCGCGGACAGCAGGTCGGTGTCGGACGTGGACAGCAGCGCGACGTGCGCCGACGACTCGGCCATGTGCCGGGGATCCTCCTCCGGGGTTCTCGCCCCGTCGTGCGGTCGGACGGACCCGTGGGCAGTGTCTGGCTACGTCGTCGACCGACGTCACAGTGGCGGAACCGCCCCGGAGTCGCACCGGGTTCCTGGTCCACGGGCAGAGCGGAGCCTACGGGAGGATGACCCCCGTGAGTCATCCGGTGTACCTCGTGCGCCACGGCCAGTCGGAGTGGAACCTCGCCCGCCGGACCCAGGGGCAGACGGCGCATCCTCGGCTCACCGACCTCGGCCGCGAGCAGGCCGCCTCGGCGGCCGAGACGATCGCGTCGGACCTCCAGCGGCTCGGCCTGGGCATGGGCCGCATCGTCACGAGCGACCTGACCCGCGCGGTCGAGACCGCGCAGATCATCGCCGCCCGCCTCGGCGGGACGCCCACGCACGACGTGCGCCTGCGCGAGCAGCACCTCGGCACGCTGCAGGGACGCGGCTACGAGGAGACCTGGGCAGCGGCCGAGACGCTGGACTGGTCGAACCCCATGCAGCCGGTCTGCGGCGGCGAGTCACTGATGGACGTCCACGAGCGCATGGGCGCCGTCCTCGACGGCCTGGACCCCGATGGAGTTACCGTTCTGGTGTCCCACGGCGACGCCATCCGTGTCGCCGTCGCCCGCCTCCGTGGGGTCGAGCCGAACGAGGCGGACTGGGTCGACGTCCCGAACGGCGCGGTGGCCCGGGTCCACGGCGCGATCGCCTGGCTCGGAGAATGCCGCCCATGACCGGGCGCAGCATCACCCTCGAACCGGACGGGTTCGCCGGCGTCACGCTCGTCGGCGGCGGGCCGGGCGCCCGCGACCTCATCACCGTCGCCGGCCTGCGGGCCGTCCTCGGCGCCGACGTCGTCGTCACCGACCGCCTCGCACCGGCCGGCGTGCTCGCGGAGCTCCCGCCGGGCGTCGAGGTGATCGACGTCGCCAAGGTGCCGCGGGGCCGGTCGACCGCACAGGAGGAGATCAACGCGCTGCTCGTCGACCGGGCGAAGGGCGGCCGCAGCGTCGTGCGCCTCAAGGGCGGCGACAACTACGTCTTCGGTCGGGGCTTCGAGGAGGTGCTCGCCCTGCAGGAGGCGGGCGTCGCGGTCCGGGTGATCCCGGGGCTGTCGTCCTCGATCGCCGTCCCGGCGCTCGCCGGGATCCCCGTCACCCACCGGGGCCTGGTCCAGGAGTTCACCGTCGTCTCCGGCCACGTGCCGCCCGGCCACCCGGACAGCCTCGTCGACTGGGCGGCGGTGGCCGCGCTGCGCGGCACCCTCGTCCTGATGATGGCGGTGGAGAACGGTGGCGCGATCGCCGACGCGCTGCTCGCCGGAGGGCGTCCGGGCGACCAGCCGGCCGCCGTCGTCCGGGACGGCTCGCTCCCGACCGAGCGGGTGGTGCGGACGACGCTGGCCGACCTCGGCCGGGTCATCGAGGGCGAGCGGATCCGCCCTCCGGCGATCGTCGTGATCGGTGACGTCGTCGGTCTGTAAACGAGTTGCCAGCGAGCACCCCTGCGGCAGACTCCTCGGGTGATCCTGACCGTCACGACGACCCGCCGGCCCGCGACCGACCTCGGCTTCCTGCTGCACAAGCACCCCGACCGCGTGCAGGAGTTCAGGCAGTCGTTCGGCACGGCCAGGGTCTTCTACCCGGAGGCGACCGAGGAGCGGTGCACCGTCGCGCTGATGCTGGACGTCGACCCGGTGAAGCTGGCTCGTTCCCGCGCCAGGAGCACCCCCGACTTCAGCCTCGCGCAGTACGTCAACGACCGCTCCTACGCCGCCTCCTCGCTGCTCGGCGTGGCGATGGCCGACGTCTTCAGCACCGCCCGAAGCGGCCGCTGCGACGCCAGGCAGCAGCTCGCGGACTCCGCGATCCCGCTGGAGGTCGTCGTCCCGGTGCTGCCGTGCCGGGGCGGGCCGGAGATCGCCCACCGGTTGTTCGAGCCGCTGGGCTGGACGGTCGAGGCGGAGCCGGTCCCGCTGGACGACGCCTTCGCGGACTGGGGCGACTCCCGGTACGTCCGGCTGCGGCTCGCGGGCGTCGTCCGGCTGGCCGACGCCCTCAACCAGCTGCACGTCCTGCTCCCGGTGCTGGACGAGTCCAAGCACTACTGGCAGGGTCCGGACGAGGTCGACAAGCTCCTGCGCTCCGGTGAGGGCTGGCTCGCCAGCCACCCGGACGCCGCCCTCGTCACGCGCCGCTACCTCGGCCGCAGCAGCGGCCTGGCACGCACGGCGCTCGCCCGGCTCGCCGAGCTCGGCGACGACGTCGAGGACGTCGTCGAGCCGGCCGAGGACGAGGAGGCGCTCCAGCCCGAGCAGCAGCGGGTCCCGCTCAACACCCAGCGACACGAGGCCGTCCTGCAGGCACTCCTCGACCTGGGGGCGACGTCCGTCATCGACCTCGGCTGCGGGTCGGGCCAGTTCCTCGGCCGGCTGGTCAGGACGCCGTCCTTCACCCGGGTCGCCGGCAGCGACGTCTCCACCCGGTCGCTCCAGCACGCCGCCCGCCGGCTCCGCGTCGAGCGGATGAGCGAGCGCCAGGCCGAGCGGGTCCGGCTGTTCCAGAGCGCCCTGACCTACGAGGACGAGCGGTTCGCGGGCTTCGACGCCGCGGTGCTCATGGAGGTGGTCGAGCACGTGGACCCTCCGCGCCTGGAGGCGCTGGAGCGAGTCGTGTTCGGGAAGGCCCGGCCCGGTGCGGTGATCGTGACGACGCCGAACGGCGAGTACAACGTGCTCTACGAGGGGTTGGCCGGCATGCGGCACCCGGACCACCGCTTCGAGTGGTCTCGCGCCGAGTTCGCGGACTGGTCCGACCGCGTGGCGGAGACGTACCACTACCGGGTGGAGCGCCGGGGCATCGGTGACCCCGACGACGTCCTCGGAGCCCCCACGCAGATGGCGGTCTTCACGCGGGCGGCGGGTGACGATGACTGACGTGACGAGCAGGACGCCGCTCGCGGTGCCCGCCATGGGCCTCGTCGTCCTGGTGGGCGTCTCCGGCAGCGGCAAGTCGACCTTCGCCCGCACCCACTTCAAGCCCACCGAGGTGGTCTCCAGCGACTTCTGCCGAGGCCTGGTCGCCGACGACGAGACCGACCAGTCGGCCACGCCGGACGCGTTCGACGTCCTGCACTACATCGTCGGCGTCCGGCTGCGCCGCGGGCTCCTGACGGTCGTCGACGCCACCAACGTCCAGCAGTCTGCGCGCGCCTCGCTCGTCCGGCTCGCGAAGTCCCACGACGTGCTCGTCGACGCCGTGGTCATCGACGTGCCGGAGTCCCTCGCGATCGAGCGCAACGCCCAGCGCCCCGACCGGGACTTCGGCAGGCACGTCGTCCAGCGGCAGCACCGGGACCTGAGGCGCTCCCTCGGGCGGCTCCGGAAGGAGGGCTTCCGCCGGGTCCACGTCCTGCGTGGCGCCGAGGAGGTCGAGCGCGTCGAGGTCGTCCGGGAGAGACCGTGGAACGACCGCACGGACCTCCGTGGGCCGTTCGACGTCATCGGTGACGTCCACGGCTGCGCCTCGGAGCTGCGCACGCTCCTGACCGAGCTGGGCTGGAAGATCGCGTACGACGGTGAGCAGGCCGTGGGGGCCTCGCACCCCGAGAAGCGCCAGGCGGTCTTCGTCGGCGACCTCGTCGACCGTGGCCCCGACACACCGGGTGTGCTCCGCCTCGTCATGGGCATGGTCGCGTCGGGGGACGCCCTGTGCGTCTCCGGCAACCACGAGGTGAAGCTGGCCCGGGCCCTCAAGGGCGCCAAGGTCACCGTCTCCCACGGCCTGGCCGAGTCGCTCGCCCAGCTGGAGTCGGAGCCGGAGGAGTTCCGGCAGCAGGCGCTCACGTTCATGGACGGCCTCGTCAGCCACTACGTCCTCGACGACGGCAGGCTCGTCGTCGCGCACGCCGGGCTCAAGGAGTCCTACCACGGCCGGTCGTCCGGCCGGGTCCGGTCCTTCGCACTCTACGGCGACACCACCGGCGAGACGGACGAGTACGGCCTGCCGGTCCGGTACCCGTGGGCCCACGAGTACCGCGGCCAGGCGATGGTCGTCTACGGCCACACGCCGGTCCCGCAGGCGGAGTGGGTCAACAACACCATCTGCCTCGACACCGGAGCCGTCTTCGGTGGCTCGCTGACGGCCCTGCGGTACCCGGAGCGGGACATCGTGTCGGTGCCGGCCGAGCGCGAGTGGTACGAGCCGGTCCGTCCGCTCTCTGCACCGAGCGGGGACCGCGAGGCAACGGCCCTGAGGATCGACGACGTCACCGGGACGCGGTGGCTGGAGACCACGCACGCGGGCAAGGTGAAGATCCCCGAGGAGAACGCCGCGGCGGCGCTGGAGATCATGAGCCGGTTCGCGGTCGACCCGCGCTGGCTCGTCTACCTCCCGCCCACGATGTCCCCGGTCGCCACCTCCACGCTCGACGGGTTCCTCGAGCACCCCGACCAGGCCTTCGACGAGTACGCAGGCTGGGGCGTGGGTCGGGTCGTCTGCGAGGAGAAGCACATGGGGTCGCGGGCGGTCGCTGTCGTCGCGCGGGACGTCGACGTGGCAGAACGCCGCTTCGGTGTGGGGGACGGGACCACGGGTGTCGTCTACACCCGCACGGGCCGTCCCTTCTTCGCCGACACCACCGAGCTCGTGGACCGCCTGCGCCGAGCGGCCGCGCCGCTCTTCGAGTCGCTCGACACCGACTGGCTGGCGCTGGACTGCGAGCTGCTGCCGTGGTCGGCCAAGGCCGCCGACCTCATCAAGGCCCAGTACGCCTCGGTGGGCGCCGCGGCCCGCGCTGCCCTGCCGCACGCCCTCGACGTGCTGGGCCGGGCCGCCGCTCGCGGCCTGGACGTCGCCCTGGTGGCGGCGCGCGTGGCGCGACGACTCGAGAACGCCGAGGCGTTCCGCGACGCCTACGCCGCGTACGTGCGCCCCACGGACGGCCTCGCGGGTGTCACCCTGGCGCCGTTCCAGGTCCTCGCCGCCGAGGGCCGGGCACTGGCGCTCACCCACTCGCACGAGTGGCACATGGCCGAGCTGGCGACGCTGGAGGACGAGCTCATCACCCCCACGCGGCACCGCTTCGTCGACGTGGGGTCGCGCGAGGAGCGCGATGCCGCGATCCAGTGGTGGCTGGAGCTGACGGCGTCCGGCGGGGAGGGCATCGTCGTCAAGCCGGCCCACCTCACGGAGGGCCGGGTGCAGCCGGGCATCAAGGTGCGCGGCCGCGAGTACCTGCGGATCATCTACGGCCCGGACTACCTCGACTCGCTCGACGTGCTGCGCCACCGTCATCTCGGCAAGAAGCGCCAGCTCGCCTTGCGCGAGCACGGCCTCGGGCTCGAGGCGCTCACCGCGTTCGTCGACCGAGCGCCGCTGTGGAAGGTGCACCAGGCGGTCTTCGCCGTGCTCGCGCTGGAGTCCGAGCCCGTCGACCCGCGGCTGTGATCACCGGCATCGGACGCCACGTCGGCAACCAAGGGCATCCGCGCCGACGACCGAGCGCTGGACGACGTCCACCTCGCCTGGGCCGGGCCGACGGAGCCGGGGGCGCCGCACTACCACCGGCTCCAGGGCCCGCGCCTGCTCGCCGAGTGGGACAACACCCAGCGCGGCGCGAACCACGCACACTCCGGGTGGCGCGACCCGGGCGCCGACTTCGGCCTCGACGTCCTGGCCCGGCACCGCGCCGCGGCCCACGGCTGATGCGAATGGTCCGCCATGACGTCTCGACCGTCGACCGTTGACCGGGCGGAGCCGTCGTCCCTAGGGTGAACGCCCGAGGAGGACGAAACGCCCACAGCATCGGAGGCCGGCCGTGCCCCGTCGTCGCCACCCCGTCCCGACCCTCCTGCTCGCCGCGGCATCGCTGGTGCTGGCCGGGCTCACGACCGCGCCGAGCGCCACCGGCGCGCCGCGGCAG
>JBKHXE010000164.1:0-16050 GCA_046566185.1 Actinomycetes bacterium
CGTCGCCCGCGGACCGACGACGTCACGGCGGCAGCGTGCCACCCCGGCGGGGTGCGCCGAGCTGAGAGTGGACCCCAGTGTTCGACGCGTTCTTCGGCAGTCTCCTCTCCGTGCTGGAACCAGGGACGCTCCTGCTCCTGGTGGTCGGGGTGGCGGTCGGCTTCGTCGTGGGCATCCTCCCGGGACTCGGGGGACCGGTGACCCTGGCGCTGATGCTGCCCTTCACCTTCCAGATGGAGCCCATCGAGGCCTTCGCCTTCCTCCTCGGCATGCTGGTCGTCACCTCCACCACCGGTGACCTGACGTCGGTGCTGTTCGGCATCCCCGGAGAGGCGACCACAGCCGCGGCCGCCTTGGACGGCTACCCCCTGACCCGTCGCGGCGAGAGCGGCCGCGCTCTCGGGGCCGTGCTGTTCAGCTCGCTGCTCGGCTCCGTCTTCGGTGCTGCCGTGCTGGCGGCCGCCGTGCCCTTCATGAGGCCCCTGGTGCTGGCTCTGGGGCCTCCCGAGTTCTTCGTCCTCACGCTGCTCGGCCTGACCTTCGTGGTGGCACTGTCGGGTGGTCAGATCCTCAAGGGCTTCCTCATGGCGGCCGCGGGACTGCTGGTCGCCTTCATCGGCGTCGACTCCCAGGCGGGCGTCCCCCGGTACACCTTCGACGAGCTCTACCTGTGGGACGGCATCAACCTGATCCCGCTGGTCATCGGGCTCTTCGGTGGTGCCGAGGTGCTGCAGCTGATGCTCAGTGGCAAGAGCATCGCCGAGGCGCCCGCCGGCCCCAGGACGGTGACCGGCGTGGGGCAGGGGCTCCGGGACACCCTGCGGCACTGGAAGGTGGTCGTCCGGTCGAGCACCATCGGCGTCCTCGTGGGCATGATCCCCGGCCTCGGCGGGTCGGTGGCGCAGTTCATCGCCTACGGGCAGGCGCGGCAGTCCTCCAAGAACCCCGAGCTGTTCGGCAAGGGGGCCATCGACGGCCTGATCGCCAGCGGCGCGAACAACAACGCCCGCGACAGCGGCAGCCTGGTCCCGACCATCGCGTTCGGCATCCCGGGCGGGGCCAACACCGCGGTGCTCCTGAGCGCGTTCCTCATCGTCGGGCTGAATCCCGGCCCGGAGATGCTGACGACCAACGTGGACGTCACCTTCTCGATGGTGTGGATCACGGTGATCGCGAACGTGATCGCGGTGTCCGTGGCCTTCGCCGTCCTCAAGCCGCTGCGCAAGCTGACCTTCATCTCCGGCCGGCTGCTCGTTCCGTTCCTGCTGGTCCTCATGGTGCTGGGCGCCTACAGCGCCACCAACTCGTGGGGCGACATCCTCGTCATGCTCGCCGCCTCGGCGACAGGAGTGGCGTGCATCCGCTGGAACTGGCCGCGGATCCCCTTCCTGCTCGCCGCGGTGCTGGGCGGCCTGGCCGAGCGGTACCTGTTCGTGTCGCACTCGCTGATGGACTGGGGCTGGCTGACCCGGCCCGGCGTGCTCGGGCTGGCCGTGCTGGCCGGGCTCGTCCTGTTCGCCCCTGCGCTGCGGACCGTTCTGGCCCGGCGCCGGGAGCCGCTGCGCGGCGACCGAGAGAGGGCGTGATGCTCCGATGAGCACGAACGACCCCGTGGACACCGCGTCGACCCGCCGCTCTCACCGACCGGTTCCGCTGGGTGACGCCCTGATCACCGCCGGGCTGCTCGGCCTGTTCGTCACCGCGCACGTCACCGCCCGGGGCTGGCCTTTCGGTGCGGCGGTGTTCCCCGAGATGGTCACGGCGGTCGGCGCCGCGCTCGCCGCCCTGCACCTGCTGGTGCTGGTGGTCCGCCGACCGGCGGCCGACTCCCAGCCGCACGGCGAGGACGGTGAGATCGAGGCCCTCGACGTCGAGTACGTCTTCGAGCACGCCGGTCGGCGAGTGTGGGCGGTCAGCCTGACCTGGCTCGCGGGGTTCCTTGCGCTGACCTTTCTCGCCGGAGCCCTGGCCGCCGCCCCGGTGTTCACCGCGCTGTACCTGAGGCTGTCCGGCGGGAGGTCGTGGCTGTTCAGCGGCGTCTACGCGGTGGCCCTGGGTGTGGTCCTGCACGTGAGCTACACCGTCGTGCTCGGGCTGCCGCTCCCGGAGGGGATCCTCTTCTGACCCAGGTCGACGACGGCGCCGGCCCGGCCGCGCACTGAAGAGGTCAGGGAACGCCGAGGCCAGACCATTAGACCTTCAGCTAGGCTGCTGCGGACGCACGACGGAGGAGGCGCTTTCCATTGGCAGAGCAGGTGCTGGCGGCGGTCCGGACCGCCCCGGGGACCACCGAGATGCGGGAGTTCCCGATGCCGGAGATCGGGGACGACGAGGCGCTGCTCCGGATCGAGGTCGCCGGGATCTGCGGCACCGACGTCAAGCTGTACCGCAGGCCGACCATCGACGCGCCGGTGATCATGGGCCACGAGAACGTCGGGATCGTCGCCAGGGCGGGCGCCCGGTGGTCGAGGATCCACGGCCTGTCCGAGGGCGACCGCATCTTCGTCGAGCACTACGTCGGCTGCATGCACTGCGACTGGTGCCGGGCCGGGGAGTACCGGCACTGCGAGTTGACCGACTGGCGCACGAACCCGGACGCCCGTCGCTACGGCTACACCTCCTCGGACAACCCCGGCAGGCTCTGGGGCGGGTTCAGCCAGTACATGTACCTGCCCTGGAACGCCGTCACGCACAAGGTGCCGGACGGCGTCTCCCCCGAGCTCGCCGGGCTGGTCACCCCGCTGTCCAACGGCATCGAGTGGGCGCTCAACGCCGGCAAGGTCGGCTACGCCCGCACCGTGCTCATCCAGGGTCCGGGCCAGCAGGGGCTCTCGCAGGTGGTCGCCTCCCAGCAGGCCGGTGCCTCGCTCATCGTGGTGACCGGCACGACGCGTGACGCCGCCCGGCTGGAGCTGGCCCGGGACCTCGGCGCGCACGTCACCATCGACGTCCAGCAGGAGGATGCCCTCGAGCGGGTCCTGGAGCTCACCGGCGGCACGGGGGTCGACGTCGTCCTCGACTGCACCTCCGGGGCCGGGACGGCACCGGTGCTGCTGGGGATCGACGCGCTCAAGCGACGGGAGGGGATCATGGTGACCCAGGGGGAGGAGGCTGCCTTCCCCGACTTCCCGCTGAAGAAGATGACCGAGAAGTGCATCACCCTGGCCAGCGCCCGCGGGCACAGCTACCGCTCCGTCGAGCTGGCCCTGGAGCAGCTGGCCTCCCACCGCTTCCCGCTCGAGCGGCTGGCCACCCACAGCTTCGGCCTCGAGGACGTCGACCACGCCATCCGGGCGCTGGCCGGCGAGACCGGCGAGGACGCGCTGCACATCTCGCTCAAGCCATGGGGTGGCGCGTGAGCGCCACCCGCGGGCACGTCGTCGTCACCGGCGTCGCCCGGGCCGACCGGGGGGCGGTCGACGGTCTGGCCCCCCTCGGCGTGTCGACGGTCCACGAGGCCCAGGGCCGCACCCACCTCCTCGACCCCGCGCTGCGGCCGGTCTTCAGCGGCGCCCGGGTGGCGGGCACCGCGGTGACGGTGAGCCTGCCGCCGGGGGACAACTGGATGGTCCACGTCGCGGTGGAGCAGTGCGGCGAGGGCGACGTCCTGGTCGTCGCGCCGACGACCCCGTCTCAGGCCGCCTACATCGGCGACCTGCTGGCCACCGCGCTGGCGACCCGCGGCGTGCGCGGTGTCGTCGTCGACGGCGGCGTGCGGGACGTCGCCGAGCTGACCGCGATGCGGTTCCCTGTCTGGTCGCGGCACGTGTCCGCGTTCGGCTGCGTCAAGGAGACCCTCGGCAGCGTCAACGTCGGCGTCGTCTGCGCCGGCCAGTGGGTCGAGCCGGGCGACGTCGTGGTCGCGGACGACGACGGCGTCGTGGTCGTCCCGCGGGAGCGGGCCGCCGACGTGCTCGCCGCCGCCCGCGCGCGGGAGGAGCGCGAGGCCGGGATCCGGGAGCGCTACCGCAGCGGAGAGCTCGGCCTGGACATGAACCGGATGCGAGAACCGCTGGCCGCCAAGGGACTCACCTACCTCGAGCAGGGGCCGCCCCGGTGATCATCGACTGCCACGGCCACTACACGACCGAGCCGGCGCAGGTGAAGCGCTTCCGGCAGGCGCAGCTGGCCGCGCTCGACGGCGGCGGCGCCGCGCCGTCGCTCGAGGCGATCAGCGACGACGAGGTGCGCGAGAGCGTCGAGGCGAACCAGCTGCGCGTCCTGCGCGAGCGCGGCGGTGACCTGATGATCTTCTCCCCGCGCGCCTCCGGCATGGAGCACCACGTGGCCGACCCGGCCACCGCCGTCGCCTGGGCGCGCGTCAGCAACGACCTGGTGGCCAGGGTCGCCGATCTCTACCCGCAGCACTTCGCCCCCGTCGCCCAGCTGCCGCAGACCCCCGGCGGCGACCTCGCCGACGTCGTCGCCGAGCTGCGCCGCTGCGTCGAGGAGCGTGGCTTCGTCGGCGTCAACCTCAACCCGGACCCGTCGGGCGGCAACTGGACGTCGCGGCCGCTCACCGACCCGTACTGGTTCCCGGTGTACGAGGCGCTGGTGGAGCTCGACGTCCCGGCGATGGTGCACGTGTCCACGTCGTGCAACCCCAACTTCCACGCCCTCGGCGCGCACTACCTCAACGCCGACACCTCGGCGTTCATGCAGCTGCTCGAGGGCGACCTGTTCGGGCGCTTCCCGACCCTGCGGCTGGTCATCCCGCACGGCGGCGGCGCCGTCCCCTACCACTGGGGCCGGTACCGCGGGCTGGCGATGCGGATGGGCTGGCGGGACCCGGCGGAGCTGCTGCGCAACGTCTTCTTCGACACCTGCGTCTACCACCAGCCCGGCATCGACCTGCTGACCCGCGTCGTCCCGGCAGAGAACCTGCTCTTCGCCTCCGAGATGCTCGGCGCCGTGCGCGGCGCCGACCCGGAGACAGGCGTCGAGTGGGACGACACCAAGCGCTACCTGGACGCCGCGGGCCTCACCGACGAGCAGCGGACGGCCGTGTTCGAGGGCAACGCCCGCCGCGTCTACCCGCGGCTGGACGCGCGGCTGCGGGAGGTGGTGCGCTGATGTCGCGACTGCAACTGACGTTCGCCTGCGGCGACTACGACCGCACGCGGGCCCTCGAGGAGGGGACCGTCCGACCGGACGGCATCGACCTGACGTACCTGCGGCTGCCGGTCGAGGAGACCTTCTTCCGGATGATGCGGCACCGGGAGTTCGAGGTCGCCGAGATGTCGCTGTCCTCGTACGTGAAGTCGCTGGACTCCGACGAGCGGCCGTTCGTCGCGCTGCCGGTCTACACGTCCCGGCAGTTCCGGCACGCCGGCATCTTCGTGCACGCGGACTCCGGCATCCAGGAGCCGGAGGACCTGCGCGGCAAGGTCGTCGGCACCCCGGAGTGGCAGCTGACCGCCGGCGTCTGGATCCGCGGCATCCTCGCCGACCACCACGGAGTACCGGTGGACTCGGTGGAGTACCGCACCGGCGGCCAGGAGGCGCCCGGCCGGGTGGAGAAGGCGGCCGTCGACCTCGGCGAGCGCATCCGCATCCGCCCCATCGGCGCGGACCAGACGCTCGCGGGCATGCTGGCGACCGGCGAGATCGACGCCTTCCAGGGGCCCCGGGTGCCGTCGTCCTTCGTGCCCGGCGGGCCGGTCCGGCGGCTGTTCGCGGACCCGGTGGCGGCCGAGAAGCGGTACTTCGCCGAGACCCGGATCTTCCCGATCATGCACGTCGTGGTCGTGCGGCGGGACGTCTACGAGCGGCACCCGTGGGTGGCGCAGACCCTGACCAAGGCGCTGACGCTGGCCAAGCAGCAGGCCACGGCGGAGCTGTACGACGCCTCGGCGCTGCGCTTCATGCTCCCCTGGCTCATCCCCGGCCTGGAGGAGGCGCGGTCGCTGCTCGGCGAGGACTACTGGTCCTACGGGCTGCAGGCTAACCGGCCGGCCCTGGAGACCTTCCTGGGCTACCACCACGAGCAGGGGCTCTCGCGGCGTCGGTACGCGCCGGACGAGCTGTTCGCGCCCGAGGCGACCGAGGCCTTCGTCATCTGACCCGTCCCACCCCGGAAGGCACCGCCATGGACCTGCGCCGCTACATCGAGTCCGAGCTGGCCGAGGACGCGACGCTGCCCCGCGGTGGGGCGAGCGCGGTGGCGGACGGCCCCGACGGCTACCCCGGAGACCGCTCGGTCCACGTGCCCGAGTCGAGGGTCGACGCGGGCACCGTCACCGTCACCGGCCCCGCCGGGGAGCTGCACGCGTACCTGGCCCGGCCGCCCGGAGGGAACGGCCCGGCGCCCGCGGTCGTGGTGGTGCACGAGAACAAGGGCCTGGTCCCCTACATCGCCGACGTGGCCCGGCGCCTGGCCGCGGCGGGCTTCGTCGCCGTCGCGCCGGACCTGCTGTCCCGGCTGGGGGGGACGGGCGCCTTCGACTCCCAGGAGGAGGTCATCGCCGCGCTCGCGACGCTCGACGGGGCGGACGTCGTCGCCGACGTCCGCGCGGTCGTCTCCTGGGTCGCCCGGCAGGACGACGTGGACGCGGGCGGCGTCGCCGTCCTCGGGTTCTGCTATGGCGGGGGGATCGTCTGGCGCACCCTCACCGAGGAGCCGCAGGTGGCCGCGGGGGTCCCGTTCTACGGCCTGATCCCCGACACCGACTCGGTGGCCGGCATCCGGGCGCCAGTGCTCGCCGTCTACGGCGAGCTGGACCAGCGCATCACCTCGATGCTGCCCACCATCCGCGAGGCGATGGAGCGGCACGGCAAGGAGTTCGAAGCCCTCGTGCTCGAGGGCGCCGGGCACGCCTTCCACAACGACACCAACCCCGACCGCTACCACCCCGAGGCCGCGCGTCGCGCGGAGGACATCGCGGTGCGCTGGCTTCGACGGCGCCTGGCGGACCGGTCGAGAGGACCCTCCGCATGACACTGACCGGCATCGACGTCCACGTCCACGTCCACGACGAGCGGGCCAGGTCCCTGCAGGGCCTCGAGGCCCAGGCGAAGATCGAGCAGATGGCCCGCTACTTCAGGCGCGAGGTCAGGCACACCTCGGTGGAGGAGCAGGCCGAGCAGTACCGCAGCAGGAACATGATGGCGGTGCTGGTCAACGGCACCGACGTGACGGTGACCGGCCGGCCCCCGATCCCGAACGACTTCATCGCCGAGACGGTGCAGCGCTTCCCCGACACCTTCCTGGGCATGGGTGCCATCGACCCGTGGCAAGGCGAGCTGGCCCGCCGGGAGATCGTGCGGATGAAGGAGATGGGGCTGGTCGGCATCGGCGAGCTGAACCCGGCGCGGCAGCACTTCTACCCCAACGACCCGCGCTTCTACCCGCTCTGGGAGGAGGCCGAGCGGCAGGGGATGGTCGTGCTGTTCCACAGCGGGTACGCCGCGGCCGGGTCCGGTTCACCCGGCGGCGGGGGCGTGAAGCTGAAGTACTGCCAGCCGATGCTGCTCGACGACGTCGCGGCCGACTTCCCCGACCTGAAGATCATCTGCGCGCACCCGTCGTGGCCCTGGACCGCGGAGAGCCTGGCAGTCGCCCGGCACAAGCCGAACGTCTACATCGACCTCTCCGGCTGGGCACCGACGTACTTCCCCGCCGAGCTGGTGCAGCAGGTGAACAGCATGATCCCGCACAAGGCGCTGTTCGGCTCCGACGCGCCCTCGCTGCCCCTCGAGCGCTGGCTCGCCGACTTCGAGAACCTGCCGCTCAAGCCGGAGGTGCGGCAGAAGATCATGGTCGACAACGCGGTGCGGCTCTTCGGCCTGGAGGACCGCGTCTGCGCGGGGGGTCAGCCTGTCTGATCGCCGAGGACGGTCAGGCCGCCACGGGGCTGAGCAGCCTCTTCAGGGGCGTGCCGGCGTCGGCGGCCAGCTCCGGCGGGATCGTCTGCCCCATGCTCAGGGCCTTGCGCACCGCCATGTAGTCGCCCGGGGTGTTCACCGCGTCCGCGGCGAGCAGCTGACCGTCCCGGTAGTACAGCACCGAGAAGCGCTCACTGCCTGGCTCTCCCCGCACGACGTAGTCGTCGAAGCCGACCGCCAGGCCCGCGATCTGCAGCCGCAGGTCGCCCTGGTTCGACCAGAACCACGGGACGTTCGGGGTCGCCTCCAGCCTGCCCGTCAGGCTGGCAGCCGCGGTCGTGGCCTGCGTGACCGCGTTGTTCACCGACTCCAGACGCACGCGGCCCTCCCCCGTCATCGGGTGGGGCAGGACGGTGCAGTCGCCGGCGGCCACGACCCGCGGCTCGCTGGTGCGGGCGTACCGGTCCACGACGATCCCCCCGTCGCACTCGAGGCCCAGCTGCTCGGCCAGCTCCGTCCTGGGGACGATCCCGACGCCGACCATCACCACGTCGGCCGGCAGTTCCCTGCCGTCGGAGAGGACGGCGCCAGTCACCCGGCCGCCCTCGCCGCGGAAGGCGGCGACGCCGCAGCCGAGGATCACGCGTGTGCCGCGGCGCTCGTGCGCCTCCTTGAAGAAGGCGGACATGACCGGTGCCACCGCGCGGGCGATCAGCCGGTCGGCGACCTCGACGACGGTGACGTCCAGCCCTCGGGCGCGGGCGACGGCCGCCGTCTCCAGGCCCACGAACCCGCCGCCCACCACCACCACCCGGCGGGCGCCGGCGAGGTGCGCCCGCAGGCGCTGCGCGTCGTCCAGGTCACGCAGGTAGCAGACGCCGTCCAGGTCGGCCCCGGGCAGGTCCAGGCGGCGCGGTGCGGCTCCGGTCGTCAAGGCCAGCCGGTCGAAACGCAGGTCCCGTCCGCCGCTCGTGCGGCCGGCGCCGGCGCCGTCCGGGCGGAGCGACAGGTCCGTCACCCGCTCGCCGCAGACGAGGTCGATGCCCTGGTCGGCGTAGAAAGCAGGCGAGCGCAGGGCCAGGCTCTCGACGTCGGCCGTGCCGGTCAGGTAGTCCTTCGACAGGGGAGGCCGCTGGTAGGGCGGGTGCGCCTCGGCGCCGACCAGGGTGATCGGCGCGGTGTCTCCCAGCGCGCGCAACGACACCGCCAGTTGCAGCCCGGCCTGACTGGCGCCGACGATGAGGGTGCCAGTTGTCATCGCGTCCTCCGGGTTTCCGACCACGCCGCAATGGTAATACCATTGGCCCGATGTGGGTAGTGTGAAGCGGCGCTGCCCCTTGTGGTGTGCGGAGCGCGCTCGCGGTGCGGCGGCCGGGCTCTCGATGACCGTGGACAGGACGACAGGAAAGGGCGAGCGCGTGCCCAAGGTGATCTACGTCGCAGCGGACGGGCAGGAGCACACCGTGGAGGCGGGGGTGGGTGAGTCGGTGATGCGCGCGGCCGTCAAGAACGGCGTGCCGGGGATCATCGGCGAGTGCGGCGGGAACGCCTCCTGCGGCACGTGCCACGTGTTCGTCCGCGAGGAGTACGTGGACCTCGTGGGTGAGCCCGGCGACCTCGAGAAGGACCTCCTCGAGATGGGGGTCGAGGACCGACGGGAGAACAGCCGGCTGTCGTGCCAGATCTCCGTGTCGCCAGAGATGGACGGGCTGACGGTGGAGGTCGCCCCGCGCGACGTCTGAACCCTGGCGCCCGACGGCGCGCGGGAGGCGATTGACACCGCCGTGTGAAGGTATGACAGTTAGGCCATAGGCCCTCGCGGGGTCGCGGCAGGACACACAGGGAGAGGCACCATGCTGCGCAGGGAGATCAACGAGCTGCTCACCCGGACGGGTCCGGGCACCCCGATGGGCGAGCTGTTCCGCCAGTACTGGATCCCCGCGTGCCTCGCCGAGGAGCTTCCCGAGGACGGCTGCCCGCCGATCCGGCTCAAGCTGCTGTCCGAGCGGCTGGTCGCCTTCCGCGACGGCTACGGCCGCTACGGCCTGATCGACGAGTTCTGCGCCCACCGCGGTGTGTCATTGTGGTTCGGCCGCAACGAGGGCGACGGCCTGCGCTGCCCTTACCACGGGTGGAAGTACGACACGACCGGCCAGTGCATCGAGGTGCCGTCGGAGGCCGACAACTCGAGCTTCGCGGAGAACGTCAAGCTCACGTCGTACCCGCTGGTGAAGGTCGGCGACATCCTCTGGACGTACATGGGTGACCCGGCCCGGCAGCCGCCGCTGCCGGAGTACGAGTTCGCCCTGGTGCCGCCCGAGCAGACGTACACGTCCAAGCGGTGGCAGCAGTGCAACTGGCTGCAGGCGTTCGAGGGCGGCATCGACTCCAGCCACGTCAGCTGGCTGCACTCCGGCGGACTGAAGAGCGACCCGCTGTTCAAGGGCGCCAAGGGCAACGAGTACAACCTCAACGACATGAAGCCCTTCTTCGAGGTGGCCGACAGCGAGGGTGGCCTCTTCGTGGGGGCCCGGCGCAACGCCGAGGAAGGCAAGTACTACTGGCGGATCACGCCGTGGGTCATGCCGTGCTTCACGATGGTCCCGCCGCGCGCCGACCACCCGATCCACGGGCACTTCTGGATCCCGATCGACGACGAGAACTGCTGGGCCTACAGCTTCGACTACCACCCCGTCCGCGCGCTGACCGACAGCGAGCGGCAGGCGATGATCGACGGCCACGGGGTGCACAGCAAGAACATCCCGGGCACCTACCGGCCCGTCGCCAACATGGACAACGACTACAACATGAACCGCGAGAAGCAGAAGAGCGGCGAGTGGTTCTCCGGCGTGGAGGGCATCGCGATCCAGGACTCCTCGCTGCAGGAGAGCATGGGACCCGTCGTCGACCGCACCAAGGAGCGGCTGGTGCCGGCCGACAGCGGCATCATCAAGGCCCGGCAGAAGCTGTACCGCGCGGTGAAGGCGTTGCAGGAGAACGGGACCACCCCGCCCGGAGTCGACCCCAACCACCACCACGTGCGATCCGCGGCCGTCATCCTGGAGCAGAAGGAGGCGTTCCTCGACGCTGCTCGCGACGACGTCAAGGTCCGTCCCGGCGTGCCGATCTCCTCGGTCTGAGCGGATGAGTGCAGACACTCAGCTGCTGAGCAGCTGCGCCCGCGCGGCCTCCGCCGAGGAGGCGCGCTACCGCATCGACAAGCCGATCGCGCCGTCGCGCGCGGGCCGCGTCGTCGCCCTCGACGAGCGCGCCGCCGAGGTCGTCGCCCGCGCGGCGCGGCTCGAGTGGGCCAACGCCCGCTTCTACGTCTGCGAGTCGGTCGGCCAGGCGGCCGAGGACGTCGTCCTGCGGACCTTGGACGGCGGAAGGGCCACGCTGGCCGACGAGCTGGCCAGTGCGTCCGTGGTGGTCATGGTCGCGACCAGCGACACCGGCGCCGACTGCGCCTACGCGCTGGGCAAGGCGTGCTGGGAGCGCGGCGTGCAGACCGCGGGACTGGTGCTGGGCGACGGGACCCACGAGGGCACGGTGGCGGCGGCAGCCGTCGCGGCCCTGCGGCCCCACGCCCGCGTGCTGCTGCCCAAGGCCGACGAGACCGACGTCGTCGACCTGCTGACGGCGCTGCGGGTCTGAGCCGATGGCGGAGAAGGTGAGCCTGCGCGACCTCCAGCGCTGCAAGGAGGAGAGGCGCAAGATCGTCGGCGTCGTGGCCTGGGACTACCAGATCGCGAGGATCGTCGACCGCGTCGGCGTCGACCTGGTGTCGGTGGGCGACACCGTCGGCGTCAACCTCTGGGGTCACTCGAACCCGTTCGAGATCACGATGGAGGAGATGCTCGTCGTGGCCAAGGCGGTGCGCCGCGGCACCTCCCGTGCGCTGGTCAGCGTCGACTTCCCGTTCGGGCCGGTCCAGGAGGGCGTCGACAGCGCCGTCCGCGCCGCGATCCGGTTCGTGAAGGAGGCCGGCGCCGACATGGTGAAGCTCGACGCCGCCTCCGACCACCTGGACGCCGTCGAGGCGGTCACCCGCGCGGGTGTCCCCGTCTTCGCCCAGTTCGGCATCACACCGCAGACGGCGCTGCGCTACGGCGTCGAGTACACGTCCGTGCCGTCGGCCGCCGACGCCGTGCCGGTGGAGCTCAAGGAGTCGATGGTCGCCGAGGCCAAGGCCCTCGAGGATGCCGGCGCCGTGCTGCTCAACTTCACGAACAGTGGGCCGGTGGTCGGCGCCGCGGTCGCCGAGGCGGTGTCGGTCCCGGTCGTCGGCGGGTTCGGTGGCGGGCCCTGGCTGGACGGCCGGATGCGGATGGTGACCGCGGCCATCGGGTACGCGGCGACAGCCGTCGACGGTGCGCCCGACACCTACGTCAATGTCGCGCGGCAGACGATGGAGGCGGTGACCCGCTACGCGGACGACGTCCGCTCGGCGCGGCAGCTGCCGGGCGGCATCCCGGTGCCGCCGGCCCCCTGACGCCGCGCCATCCTGGAGCCCCTGCCCCCGACCGAGGAGTAGTGCCGCCGTGCCCAGCGTCGTCGCCGACGGGATCCGCACCCGCTACGAGGCCACGGGTGACGGCCCGCCGCTGCTGATGTTCTCGCCCGGCGGCTTCGACTCGACGCTGGAGAGCTGGCGGAGCGTCGGCATCTACCAGCGGCTGAACCTGCTCGACCACCTTCCGCGCCGCTACACCTGCATCACGTTCGACCGCCGCGAGTCCGGGCAGTCCGGGGGCCGGCTGGAGCGCATCTCCTGGGCCCACTACGTGCGCCAGGGCCTCGGGCTGCTCGACGCCCTCGGCGTCGACTCGGCGCACCTCATGGGCGGCTGCGTCGGCTGCTCGGCCGTCGCCTCGATCGGGGTCGCCCACCCGGAGCGCGTCCGCTCGATGGTGCTCTTCTCGCCGGCCGGCGGGGTCAGGTACCGGCTGACGCAGCACTCGCGGTTCGAGCGGCACCTGGCCTTCGTCGACGAGCACGGCCTGGCGGCGGTCGTCGACCTGGCCCGCGAGAGCGGTGCCACCTTCACCAAGGACCCGCGGGTCGGCCCGTGGAACAGCGTGCTGCGGACCGACGAGGCGTTCGCGGAGGCCTACGCGCAGGCCGACCCCGCCCGCTACCGGGTGACCGTCACCGGTCTGTTCCGCTCGATGTTCGACCGCGACACGGTGCCCGGCCCGGAGCCGGAGGACCTGCTGACCTGCGAGCTGCCGGCGCTCATCGTGCCGGGGCAGGACACCTCGCACACGCCGTCCGCCGCGCGGTACCTCCAGGAGTGCCTGCCGCGCCACCAGTACTGGGACGTGCCGGTGGCCGAGCAGACGGAGCAGACCGCGCCGGCGCGGATCCTCGAGTTCCTGGACGGCGTCGAAGCGGCCCGCTGACCCGTCTCAGGCGTCTGTGGGGTCGGGCCCCGGACGGCGGTCGACGCGCCAGGCCGACCGCACCGGGGTGAGGATGAGCCCCCCGCCCACCGCCAGCGCGACCCAGACCGGGGCGACGGCGACCAGGGCGGCCGCCGCCAGCGGGGAGACCATCAGTGCCGCGGCCCGGAACGTGCCGCTGGCGGCCATGACGGCACCGCGCTCCTGCGGATGCACGTTCTCGACGGCGACCGCCGGGCCGGCCGTCTGCAGGACGCCGGCACCGAGGCCGGACACGGCCAGGGCCGCCCCGGCGAGCCAGGGGTTGCCGGCGAGGAGCCCGACGACGCCGACGCCGAGGCCAGCGGTGACCGTCCCCACGACCAGGGACCGCACCAGAAGGCGCTTGGCGACTCGGGTGACCGCGGCGGAGCCGACCAGCTGGGCGGCGTTGGCGACCGCGATGAGGACGCCGATGAGGGACGGCGACAGCCGCGCGGCGTCCAGCGCGACAGGCACGTAGGAGCCGATCAGTCCCCGCCAGGCGCCCGCGGAGGCACCTGCCCAGCAGCCGGCGTCCACGCCCGGCCGACGCCAGATCCGCTTCTGCGAGCTGCCCTGTGGCGGGCTGAAGGGCGGCAGCCGGTCCAGCAGGGCCGCCGGCACGAGGCCGAGAGCGCCCAGGCCCGCGCTGACGGCCATCGCCAGGCTGAGGGAGACTTCTCCCACGGCGCCGGCGAGCAGCGGCCCGGCCAGCAGGCCCGTCGCGGAGGACAGGTTGACGAGGGCCATGCCCTGGACCGCCGGCCGGTCGCCGCGCACGGCGTGCGTCTGCGTCCCGGTCCAGAAGAAGGCCCGCGAGACGCCCTGCAGCAGGTGGGCGAGCACGAAGGGGACGGCGGCGGTGCTCAGTGCCGCCAGGCCGCTGGACAGGACCAGCAGGACGCTGGCGGCGACGACGAAGGTCCAGTCGGCGAAGCGGTTCATCCACGCGCCCATACCGACCCGGCCGAGCATCTGGGTGACCGCGCTCAGGGCGACGAGCACGCCGACCTGGACGACGCTGTAGCCGGCCTCCAGGGCCAGGAGGGGGAGCGCGACCACGGCCGAGCCGAGCGAGACGCTGTAGACGGCCGCGCCGCCGGCCGTGGCGAGGGTGTCCCGGCGGCTCACCGGTGCGCCGGAGCCGGCTCGATCATGGTGCTCCTCCTGGTGGGACGTCGCCGTCCGCGACGGGGCCCACGGGAGCCGTCGCTCGCGTGGGCCCCGCCGGGTGCGTCGGGTGCGGCTCAGCCGTGGACGGCGAGCTCCCCGACCCGCGAGGCGGACGCCGTGTACTCCGGCGAGTCCTCAAGGTAGGCCACGGTGTCGTAGCCCAGGTGCTTGAACAGGCGGTTCTGGAAGGACAGCACCCGCAGCGGGGTGCCGTCGGAGGCGAACACCTGGCAGACGTGGTTCTGCGGTACGTACACCGTGTCGCCCTTGGTGAACTCGTGGCGGGTGGGCTCCTTGGCGATGCGCGCGTAGTACTTCTCCGCGATCTCGGCCTCCACCTCCCACATCAGCGCGTAGCCCTCACCGTCGAGGATGTACAGCACCTCGTCGGCCATCTTCCAGTACTTGCCCGAGCGGCTGCCCGCGTCGACCTGAAGCTCCAGCGCGTCCACGGAGAACAGCCGCGCGTCGGTCCGCTCGGGCGCGTTCATGACCCGCACACGGCCGAGCTGCGTGGTCTCCCACGTGCAGTCGGAGGGCTTGATGACCTTCTTGCGGTCCAGCACCCCGGGCGTCCAGATCTGCGACCAGTCCTCGCGGGGGCCGAACTTCTCCTCGTCCTCGACCGGGCCGCTGCGGCCCTGCTGGATCAGGCCGAGGAACATCCACGAGCACTTGGCCTTCACGACCAGCGCGACGGCCTTCTCCGGGTTCGGGTTGAAGTGCCGGTGCACCGAGTCGGTGTGGACGAACACGAGGTCGTCCTTCTCCCAGTCGTAGCGCTGGTCGTCGTGGATCTCGTAGCCGCGGCCCTCGAGGATGTAGAACGCGGCCTCGTTCTGGTGGCCGTGCCCGTGGTTGCTCGACTCGCCGGGGAGCTCGACGAAGTGGACCTGCAGGGTCTGCGTGAGGAACTCCTCGTCACCCGGCCCGATCCGCCACCAGGTGCGGCTCTTCTCGCTGTCGCCCGAGTGCCCCACCGCTGCGTCGTCCACCACCACGCTGTCGTCCCGCACGCGGTCGTGCGCGAGCTGCTCGCGGCGGAACTGCCCCAGCCCGTAGGTCTCCGACGTCAGCCCCCTTACGAAGACGCGCCCCTTCTTGCCCATCCCTCTGCTCCTTCGTCGGCACAATGGTCATACCATCCTGGCATGTCGGTCCGTCCGGGTCCACCGGCATGCCTGTCCGGAGCACCGTCAGACCGAGCGAGGCCGCGCGATGCTGCTGATCGACAACCCCGACGACCGCCAGGTGGTGCCGGAGATGCCGGACGTCGTCAGGTCCTCGAGCGTGCCTCACGGACGAGTACCTGGCCTACGTCGCCCGCCCGGACGACCCGGTGTGGGACCGGCACACGCGCGGCCGGGTCCGCCGCCCTCGCAGGGACCTGGTGCGCCGCGTCCGGTGAGCCTGGAGGACGTGCTGACCGGCGGTGCCGCGCCCGGGCCTCGGCGACGAGCTGCCGACGTCGTGGCTGTTGCAGGACATCCGCGACCGAGTGGTGCCGTCGTCAGCCGCCACCGCCGAGCAGGGTGGAGATCTGGTCCTTGAGCAGGATCACCGAGAAGAAGCCGTAGAAGAGCACCGCCCAGGCGAGCGCGACGAGGCGCACGCCGCCGGTCCGGATCTC
>JBKHXE010000165.1:0-18365 GCA_046566185.1 Actinomycetes bacterium
GAGGCCACCGCGGCACAAGACGCGATGCTCACCGAGATCCGCGCCGCCGTCGACACCGCGATCGGCCCCCAGGACTGGCGACGTGAGGAAGTCGACAGCGCCTCCGGCTGCCGGGACTTCCCAGGCAACGACAGGATGAAAAGGGACAGCGACCGTTGGGTCATCGAGGGTGGGGTCAGCGACCAGGAATGGGACCTCGTCGAGCAGGCAGTCACCACCGTCACCGGCGAGCACGACTTCAACCCCCCGTCGGTCGTCCGTGACGAGCCCGGCGGACACCGCCTGATGATCTCCCGGGACGACGGCGCCATCGTCGACCTGGGCTCCTCCACCAACCTCGTCCTCGGGGCCAGCACCGGCTGCCACCCGCGGACATGACACGCGCACTGCCGGCCACCGGGCTCGCCCTGGCCGCCACCGCGGTCCTGACGCTAGGAGCGTGCGCGATGGGCAACGACGAGCCGACCGAGGCCGAGCTGCGCGCCGAGCTGGCCGCCCGGCCCTCCATCGACGAGGCGACCGCGGCCCAGGACGAGATGCTCGCCGAGATCCGCACCGCCGTGGACGCCGCCATCGGCCCCCAGGACTGGGTCCGGGAGGACGCGGTGAGCGAGTCCGGCTGCCGGGAGTTCCCCGGCAGCCAGGGGATGGAAAGGAGCAGCGACCGCTGGGTCATCGAGGGCGGGGTCACCGACCAGGAGTGGGACCTCCTCGAGCAGGCGGTCACCACCGTCGCCGGCGAGCGCGGCTTTCAGCCACCGTCGATCGTCCGTGACGAGCCCGGCGGACACCGACTGATGATCTCCCGGGACGACGGCGCCATCGTCGACCTCGGCAGCTCCGCGAACCTGGTCCTCAGCGCGCGCACCGGCTGCCACCCGCGGACGTGACAGGACAGTCGTCCAGGAGAGCGCTACTGCCTTCAGCCTGCAGCCTTCAGCCTTCAGCGAAGCACGCCAGGCGCCGCCTCGTCCTCCCCGAACCAGTCGTCCTCGACTGCGAGAGCGTCGACCTTCTCGGCGCGGTCCCCGTCGGTGGCGCCACGGCCGGCCGCGGCTGTCACCGGGACGGCGCCGCGCGCCCCCGCGGATCCGGTGCCGCCGACCGCGGGGCGCCCGCTGGCCGACCCGACGGAGCCGGAGACGGCACCGCTCGTGCCCGCGGTTCGGGACGTCGTGCGGCTACCCGCGCCTGCCCCGCCGGAGGCGCCACCGGCCCCGGCGCCCATCACCGGCACCGCGCCACCGGCTCGGCCTGCACCGGCCGCACCGACCGCCGCACCGCGCGCCGCGCCGGCGCTCGACCGGCCACCGGCAGCGCCGGCCTGGGGCGCCGCACCGCCGATCACTCCGGCCCCGGCCCGGCCCGTCCCCCCACCGGCGCCGCCGGCCGGGGCGCCCGACCCGCGGACCGCCTTGCTCAGCCCCAGCGCACCGCCCAGCACCCCACCGACACCGGCCACCGCCCCGGCCCCAGCGCCCAGGCCAGCCCCCGATCCCGACGCCCCCCCAGCGGTCACCGCGCCGCCCGCACCGCCGACCCCGCCCGGCACGAAGCCCTCGCCGCTGCCGCCCGGTCCGGCGTCCGCGGTGATCTGCCCGCCGTCCGGCGTCCACGACCCGGCATCGCCGGGCACCAGCACGGCGCCGCCACCACGCGGGCCGCCACCCGACCCGACCGAAGGGCCAGGCACGATCGTCGCGCCCCGCGGCCCCGAGCCCGAGCCGCCGCCACCGCCCACCCCCGAGAACGGCGACGCCGCCCCTGGCTGGCCGCCGCCACTCCCCGGCGAGTAGGTGTCACCGGACGAGTGATCGGGCTTCCAGTCCTTGGCGGCCTGCTCACCGATACGTGAATGCGAGTCGCCCAGCTGCCCCTCGAGCTGGGCGTAGGCCTGGCCCGCCTGACGCTCCCGCTCCGCGGCGGCAGCGTGATGCCGAGAGGACGCCTTGATGTACGCCACCTCGGCGGACGGGTTGGTGAAGTCCACCGTGGAGGCGTCCGGCTCCGGCGGCACCACCGGCAGGCTGCGCAGCTCGGCCTGCGCCGTCTCCAACGCGCCCGCCGCCCGGTCGAGCTGGCTTGCAGTCAAGCGCATCCTGCTGGCGCGATCCTCCACCTCCTCTGCCAGCGTCGAGAACGCGCTCTTCGCGGTGTCCGCCGCCGCGCCGGTCCAGGACTGGGAGATCCCGTCCCGCACCCGCCCTTGCAGCGACTCGGCCACCTGCTCCAGCGACTCGGCCATGCTCCGCCACCGGTTCGCCGCCTGCGTCACCGCGCCGGCGTCCGCGCTCTCGACCTGCCGCAGCTTCTGCTCGTTGGGCCCCATCACGATCCCCAGCTCCTCGATCCGCTCACGTCGACATCCGGCTGTTCGGCATCGGTGGTCCCAGGTGATCCGCGGCGCCGCGCCAGCACCGGCCCGGCGCCGGCCGCCAGCACCACGACCAGCAGGACCGGCCAGATCCAGCCCGGCACGCCACCGTCACCGGCCCGCGGCTGCTGGCCCGCCTCGCCCGGGGCCTCCACGGCCGCCTCGGCGGGCTCCGACGCCGCCGCCGTCGGCGCCGCGCTCGGGACCGGCTCGGCGGCCGAGGCCAATGCCTCCTCGTTCGGGTACACCTCCGGGACGTCACCAGCCCGCTCGGCACGGATCAGCGGGTTGACGTCCTGCCAGACGGTCGGGTCGTTGTCCAGCATCTTGCGCAGCGACACGATCCCGAACCCGTAGCTCTCGTCGTAGGTCAGCTCCTCGTCGGTGGTGTTCCGGATCAGGTGCTGCACCAGCTGCCGCCCGGTCGCCTGCGGGTACCGCGACTTCACCAGCGCCAACGCCCCCGCCGTCAACGCCGTCGCCGAACTCGACCCGTCGTTCAACCCCTCGGACAACCACACCCCGTCCACGAACCCGCCCGTCATGATCCCGGTGCCCGGCGCCGCCACCACCACCCCGCGGCCCCGGGCCACGTAGTCGGCGACCCGTGCGTCCGGGCCCACCGCGGTCACCGCCACCACCCCGTACTCGTTCAGCAACGCCGGGTACCCGATACTCGGAGCACCCGGGCTGCCCACCGAGGCCAGCACCACGATTCCCTTGCGGTCGGCCTCCTCCAGCACCGGCTCCAGCGAGACCCCGCCAACGTTGGCGGACAGGCTGATGATGTCCACCCCGTCGGCCACCGCCTGCTCCATCGCGGCCTTGATCACCAACCCATAACTGCTACCCGGGTCGCTCGGGCAGGCTTCCTCCTCCTCACCGGTCTCGGTGTAGGCGTACACCCGCACCGTCGCATCCGGCGCGATTCCCCGCGGCCCCGACCCCGCCGGACCGTTCGACCCCCCGGTCCCCACCACCATCGACACCATCGCGGTGCCGTGCTCGGTCCCCGGCCCCGACCCGAACGCCCGCTCCGCAGGCAACGGGTCCACGTCGTTGCGCCCACACGAGATGTACGCCGGCTGCACGTCCGCACCCCGCAGCTCCGGCACCGTCGGGTCCACGATCGAGTCCACGATCGCCACCGTCACCCCCGCACCGGTCGCCTTCGTGTGCGCCTCCTCCACCGCCAACGCGTCCCACCACCACGTCCCCGGCGGATCCCCCAGCTCCTCCACCGGCACCGCCACAGCACCCGCCGGCGGCACCAGCACTGCCACCATGACCGCAGCAGCGACCACAGCGCGTCGCAGTCTCATGGCCCGTCGAACGTCCTCGGCGTCACCGGCGCCGGGTCAGTGGGCCGCTCGGCGCCGGGCTCCTGCGCCGGCTCGGGCTCACCGGGCGCCTCGCCGTCCCCGGCGGACGCCGGCCCGCCACCGGCGTACTCGGCCAGCTGCTCGTGGTCGCTGGCCGCCTCGGCGGCTGCCTGCCGCACCGTGGCCTGCTCCCCCTCCGGGCGCACCGCCTCGGTGGCCGCGATGTACCGCAGCAGCACCTCCTGCGCCGAGGCGTCGGTGCCGGCGTAGGACTCGATCGACGCCTTCAACCGGTCCTGCATCGCCTCCAGCTCACCGATCACCGCCTCCACCGTGGACCGGTAGATGTCAGCCGCCGCCCGGTGCACCTCGGCCAGCGACCGCCCCGCCGGCGTCCCGCCGAAGATGCCGCCGCCCACCGGCAGCCCCTCGAACCGGGCCTTCTCGCTGCGCGCGTCCTCGCCCAGCTGCCGCAGCACCGGCCCGGCGATCTCCTCCAGCTCGGCCAAGGTCACCTCGACCGCCCGGGCCGCACCCGCCGACCCGCCACCGTCCCGCAACACCGCCACCGCCGACTCCCCCTTCCCTCACCGGACGCGCCGCCGGGCCCCGCGACCACGAAGGTCCCGAGGCCCGACGGACCCTGCCATCAGCGTCCGACCGTCACCAACGGCCCTGGTTGGCCCGCTCGGCCGCCTGGTACTCCGCGTTCGACGTGCTCACCGCGGTGCCGACCTGCGCCAGCAGCTGCTGCATGTCGGTGATCGCCCGCGTCCACTCGGCCTTGGCCACCTGGTACGCCTCGCTGGCCGCACCGGTCCAGTCGCTGCGCAGCGGCGCCAGCTCGCCGTCCAGCTGCGACAGCCGGCCCTCGATCTGCCGCGCCGAGCCCTGGATGTCGGCGGCGGCCGTGTCCAGGCCACCGAAGTCGACCTTCATCTCTCCAGCCATCACTGCCCCCTCCTCAGCCCATCCGTCCGGCGACGTTCGTGAAGGTGGACGCCTGCTGCTCGTCCGAGGTGTTGTACGTCTGCTCGCTCGAGCGCAGGTTCGCCTCGAAGTCGTTCAGGGCGGCGACGATGCGGCGGCTGTTCTCGTCCCAGCGCGTCATCACGGTCTGGAACGCCGTCGACCCCTGACCCCGCCACTGAGCACCGATACCGCTCAGCTTGCCCCGCAGCGCGCTCAGCTGCTGCTCGAGGTCGCTGCGCGCCTCGGCCACCATCTGAGCCCCGCGAGTCAGTGCCTGATCCTGCTTGCTGACCTCTCCGGCCACTGCCGGCCCCCTCTCGACTCAGGTCGACCGTGCGCCGACCACGACACGTTGTGCGCACCCATCACTGAGCGTGCCGGTCGCAGGCTAGGGCACTTCGGACCTGTTCGCACCTATCGCAGGTCCGATCATCAGGTCTCAGGAGACCAGCTGCCGCGCCCACTCCACCGCACCCGCAGCCACCAGCGCCGCCGGCAGCGCGAGCGTCGCCGCCAGCCCCTCCAGGACGTCGCCGACACGCGCCCACCGCACCGAGCGCCAGCCCCGCCCCACCGCGGACGCGGCGACCGCAGCGGACAGCGCCCCGAGCACCAGCACGACGACCACCGGCACGGCCGTGACCGTCGTCACGCCCGGCAGGACGATCGCCGCGAGCGTCGCGCCGCATGCGGCGCCGCCGAGCAGCAGCGGGACGCGCGGGGCCGACTCACGCAGCGCCCGCGCCGTCAGCGGCAGGCCGACCGCAAGGCAGCCCAGGAGCACGGGAGTACCCCACCGCGCCCAGCCCTGCGTCGCAGTCGAGGTCAGGACGACGGCCAGGACGGCGGTTCCCAGGCTCGCCGCCACCGCCCAGGCGACCAGGAGGCGCCGGCCGTGCTCCACGGTGCCGCTCACGTCGTCCCGACGCAGTCGTACCCGCCGCGGACGACGGCCGCGCGTCTCCCGAGCCGACCAGGCCGTCACCGACAGCCGGTCGAGCTCGAGCAGGACGTCGTCCGGCACGTCGACGACCCCGGCGGGCAGCAGCCGCACGGCCGGCAGCACGATGCCGAGCACGAGGGCTGCCACGCCGGCCGGCCCGAGGCCCGTGGCCAGGGCCAGCGTCCCGACGGCTGCAGCGGCGGACGAGAGCGCCACCCACACTGCCAGCGGCTCGGTGGCGTGGAGCCGTCCGGAGCGCGCCAACGCCGCGGCCACGCCCGCGACCGCGGCGGCAGCGGTCAGTGCGAGCAGCGACCACCCCGGCCGGTCGGCCGCCACCAGCACCCCCGTCCCGGCGCCGGCGACCGCCGGCGCCGTCACCGGGGCGGCACCCGGCCGCGAGGAACCACCCGAAAGGGCCAACGCCACGCCGAGCGCGAGCAGCGACAGCCCGGCAACCGGTCGTACGACGCCGGTCGGCGCCAGCGCCGCCGCGCCCGACAGCGCGACGAGGCCACCGGCGAGGAGCCCCGCGCGGGCAGGGCGGCCCGCCGAGGCGCGCCGGCCGGCGGAGGAGCGGCGCGCGCTTCGGGAGTCACCGGCGACGGGTGCCCGGCCGGCCGTCACGACGACCACCCCGCCGTCCGGCACGCCCGCGTCCGCGACGGCGGCGTCGACGTCGAGCAGGCCGCCGGCCGGTGACCGGCAGGTCACTCCGGCGGGGTCGCGGCCGCCGAGCACCTCGGGCCGCAGCAGGTCGCGCACCGGCGCACCGGTCGGCACGGTGAGGTCGGCGCGGCCGGCGGGGCCGACGACGGTCACCCGGACCACGGGGACGGCGCCAACCTGGGTCACTGCTGCCCTCCCCTGTCGTCGGCCTGGTCCGGCCCGGCGCTCGGGGCCGGGGCTTATCATGCGCGACCGGACGGGTCGAAGCGCGTGCCTCGCCCGGGGAACGCACCATATGCCCGGCCGGCTTCCGGCCTCGAGGGGGACGACGAGACGTGTCGACGACGCTGCACCGCGCTCCCCGGCTCCAGCCACCCGAGCCGCCCGGGGGGGAGCTGACCCTGCAGCCACCGCCCGAGATCGAGCCGAGCGAGGGCAGCAGCGCCGTCTGGATGAACGCCCTGCCGATGCTCGGCAGCCTCGGCTCCATCGTCTTCATCGCCTCGACCGGCGGCACGCGAGGGTTCCTCGCCGGCGGCATGTTCCTCCTCGCCACGCTCGGCTTCGTGGGGGTGAGCATCTGGCGGCAGCGCAACCAGAAGACGACGAAGACCACCGCCGCCCGCCGTGAGTACCTGCGGTACCTCGCCCAGATGCGGAGCACGATCCGGGAGGCCGCCCGGCGCCAGCGCGCGGCCGCTGCGTGGGACCACCCCGACCCGGCACACCTGCCCGCGCTGGCCACCGAGCGCACGCGCGTGTGGGAGCGCGGCACCGACGACCCCGACTTCCTCCAGGTGCGCTACGGCCTGTCGCCGCAGCCACTCGCCGTCACCCTGCAGGCCCCCGAGACCGCCCCGATCGACCAGCTCGACCCGGTGTCGGCGTCCGCACTGCACCGCCTGCTGGTCACGCACCGGGTGCAGCCGGACCTGCCGGCCGCCCTCGACCTGCGGGCGTTCGCGCGCGTCGAGGTCGCCGGGGGCGCCGAGCAGGCGCGCGCACTGGCCCGCGCGATCGTGGTGTCCGCGGCCACCTTCCACTCCCCGGAGCTGCTGCGCGTCGCCGTGCTGACCGACGACGCGGGGCTGGCCGCCTGGGAGTGGCTGAAGTGGCTGCCGCACGCCGGCAGCCCGACCGAGCGGGACGCCGCCGGTCCGGCGCGCATGGTCGCCACCTCCTTCGAGGAGCTGGCTCCGCTGCTCCCGCCCGACCTGGCCGACCGGCCCCGCTTCAACCCCGCGACCGCCGGGGCCCCGCTGTCGCCGCACCTGCTCGTCGTCCTCGACGGGGGACGGGTGCCGCCGGGCAACCACGCCATCACCGCCGACGGGGTGCAGGGCGTCACGGTGCTCGACCTGCCGTCGTCCTGGGGCGAGCTGGAGGACGACGACACGCTGCGCCTGCACCTCGAGGGGGCCGCTCGGCCCGACGGCCGCGTGCCGTTGCGCGCCTACCGGGTACGGGCCGAGCCGGCACCCGGCTTCGCCGACCAGCTGGACGTCGCGACCGCCGAGGCCGCCGCGCGCCGGCTCACGCCCCTGCACGCCGGCGGCGGCAGCCGCACCGACGGCGTCCAGGCGGACGCCGAGCTGACCGACCTGCTCGGCGTCGGCGACATCCGCGACGTCGACGTCGAGCGCACCTGGCGGCCGCGGCCGCAGCGCGACCGGCTGCGGGTGCCGGTCGGCCTCAGCAGCGAGGGCGTGCCCGTGCAGCTGGACATCAAGGAGTCCGCGCAACAGGGCATGGGCCCGCACGGTCTGGTCATCGGCGCCACCGGGTCCGGCAAGTCGGAGTTCCTGCGCACGCTCGTGCTCGGGCTGGCGCTCACCCACTCCCCCGAGCAGCTGAACCTCGTGCTGGTCGACTTCAAGGGCGGTGCGACGTTCGCCGGCATGGCGGACATGCCCCACGTGTCAGCCATGATCACCAACCTCGAGCACGAGCTGACGCTCGTCGACCGCATGCAGGACGCGCTGACCGGGGAGATGGTCCGCCGGCAGGAGCTGCTGCGGGAGGCCGGCACCTTCTCCTCGGTCAAGGACTACGAGAAGGCGCGCGCCGCCGGGGCGGAGCTGGCGCCTCTCCCGAGCCTGTTCATCGTCGTCGACGAGTTCTCCGAGCTGCTCTCCGCGAAGCCGGAGTTCATCGACCTGTTCGTCGCCATCGGCCGGCTCGGCCGCTCTCTCGGGCTGCACCTGCTGCTCGCCTCCCAGCGGCTCGAGGAGGGCCGGCTCCGCGGGCTCGACAGCCACCTGTCGTACCGGGTCGGGCTGCGCACGTTCTCGGCCGCGGAGTCACGCACCGTGCTCGGCGTGCCGGACGCCTACGAGCTGCCGCCGGTGCCCGGCCTCGGCTACCTCAAGCCGGACCCGTCCACGCTGATCCGGTTCAAGGCCAGCTACGTGTCCGGCCCGCCACCGGCGCGCCGCGCCGCGCCGCGGACGAGCGCGGGGCGCGGCGAGGTGCTGCCGTTCGGCCTGGCCCCGGTGCTGCGCGCGCAGGACCTGCTGCCCGCCCGGCCGGTCGAGGTGCAGGTCGCGCCGCCGGCGGAGGACTCCGGCGCGTCGGTGCTCGACCTCGCGGTCGACGCCATGCGCGGTCGCGGCCCGGCCGCCCACCAGGTGTGGCTGCCGCCGCTGGACGTCCCGGAGACGCTGGACGCGCTGATGCCCGACCTCGCCGTCGTCGACGGCCTGGGCCTGGTCAGCCGGGCCTGGCGGGATCGGCCGGGTCTCGCCGTCCCCCTCGGCACGGTCGACAAGCCGCTCGAGCAGCGCCGCGACACCCTCTGGGCCGACCTCGGCGGCTCGGGTGGGCACGTCGCGGTGGTCGGCGGCCCGCGCAGCGGCAAGAGCACGATGCTGCGCACCGTCGTGACGTCCCTGGCGCTGACGCGCACGCCGGGGGAGGCGACGTTCTACGTCCTGGACTTCGGCGGGGGCACGTTCACCGGCCTGACCGACCTGCCGCACGTCGCCGGCGTCGCGACGCGGGCCGAGCCCGACGTCGTCCGCCGGGTCGTCGCCGAGGTCGAAGGCATCGCCGACGCCCGCGAGCGGTACTTCCGCGCCCAGGGCATCGACTCGGTGGAGACCTACCGCGCGCGGCGCGCGCAGGGCCTCGCCGACGACGGCTACGGCGACGTGTTCCTCGTCGTCGACGGCTGGAGCACGCTGCGCGCCGACTTCGACACCCTCGAGATCGAGCTGCAGGACCTCGCCCAGCGGGGCCTCACGTACGGCATCCACCTGGTGGTCGCCGCGAACCGGTGGGCCGACTTCCGCTCCGCCGTCCGCGACGTGCTCGGCACGCGGATCGAGCTGCGCCTCGGTGACCCGCTGGACTCCGAGGTCGACCGGAAGGTCGCGGCGAACGTGCCGACCGGGCGGCCCGGTCGCGGACTCGTCGCCTCCCGTCACCACGTGCTCGGCGCACTGCCCCGCATCGACTCCACGCCGGACGGCGCGACCGTCGGCGACGGCGTCGCCCACCTGGTCAAGGAGGTCGCCGCCGCGTGGACCGGCGCACCCGGCCCGAAGCTGCGGTTGCTCCCGACGCGGATCGACCTGGACGCCGTCCGGGCGCGCGTGGCCGCCGACGACCGGCGCGTGTACCTCGCGGTCGACGAGCGGGCGCTCACCCCGGTGGGCCTCGACGTGGACGCCGAGCCGCACCTGCTCGCGTTCGGCGACGGAGGGTCGGGCAAGACCGCGATGCTGCGCACGTACCTGCGGGAGGTGCTGCGCACCCGGACGCCGAAGCAGGCCCAGGTGATGGTGGTGGACTACCGGCGGTCGCTGCTCGGGGAGGTGCCGCAGGAGTACCTCGTCGGCTACCTGACCGGCGCTGCCCAGGCCGCGCCGGCGATCAGCGAGATGGCCGACTACCTGCGCGGCCGGCTGCCGGGGCCGGACGTCACGCCGGAGCAGCTGCGGTCGCGGTCGTGGTGGTCCGGCGCCGAGCTGTTCCTCGTCGTCGACGACTACGACCTCGTCGCCACGTCGCAGGGCTCACCGCTGCTGCCGATGGTCGACCTGCTGGCCCAGGCCCGGGACGTCGGGCTGCACCTGGCGCTGGCGCGACGGTCCGGAGGCGCGGCCCGCTCGCTCTACGAGCCCGTCGTCCAGTCGCTGCGCGACCTCGCCGCGCCCGGTCTGCTGCTGCCGGGCAGCCCGGAGGAGGGGCCGCTCGTCGGCGCCGTCAAGCCGCAGCCCGGCGTCCCCGGGCGTGGCCGGCTGGTCACCCGCGGCCGGGGCGTCGACGTCGTCCAGGTGGCCTGGACCGACCCGACACACTGACCCCGCGCGTCATCAGGAGGGGGTGTGGGGTGAGCGGTGCAGGCGTCGCGCCGCCTCGGCGATGGACCCCGACAGCGACGGGTAGACGGTGAACGCGTGCGCCAGGTCGTCGACCGTGAGGCGGTGCTCGACGGCGAGGGTCACCGAGTGGATGAGCTCGGACGCACGCGGCGCCACGACGACGCCGCCGATCACCGTGCCGGACCCGGTGCGGCAGAACAGCTTCACGAACCCCTCGTGGATGCCTTGCATCTTCGCGCGCGGGTTGCCGGCCAGCGGCAGCTTGACGATCTGGCCCTGGGCCGCGCCGTCCTCGATGTCCTTCTGCGAGAAGCCGACCGTGGCGATCTCCGGCGCGGTGAAGATGTTCGCCGACACGGTGCCGAGGTCCAGCGGGGCGACAGCGTCGCCGAGCGTGTGCCACATCGCGATCCGGCCCTGCATGGCGGCGACCGAGGCGAGCGGCAGCACCCCGGTGCAGTCGCCCGCCGCGTAGACGCCGCGCGCCGACGTCCGCGACACCCGGTCGACCTCGACGTGCCCGGACGGCGAGAGGCGCACCCCCGCGTCCTCCAGGCCGATGTCCGCCGTGTTCGGCACCGACCCGACCGCCATCAGGCAGTGGGAGCCCTCGACGGTGCGCCCGTCGGCGAGCGTGACGACGACGCCGTCCCCGACCCGCTGCACCGACCGGGCGCGCGAACGTGACAGCACGGTCATGCCGCGCCGGCGGAACACGTCCTCGATGACCCGCGCGGCGTCGGCGTCCTCGCCGGGCAGCACGTGGTCCCGGCTCGACACCAGGACGACGTCCGCCCCGAGCGCGTCGTAGGCCCCGGCGAACTCGGCCCCGGTGACGCCCGAGCCCACGACGACCAGCCGCTCGGGCAGCTCGGTGATGTCGTACAGCTGCGTCCACGTGAGGATGCGCTCGCCGTCCGGCATCGCGTCGGGGAGCACCCGCGGGTGGGCCCCGGTGGCGACGAGGACGACGTCCGCGTCGAGCGTCTCGCTCCCGCCGTCCGCCAGCTCGGCGACGACCCGGTCGGGACCGTCGAGCCGGCCGCGGCCCGCCAGGATGCGCACGCCCTCCTTCTCGAGCCGCCCGTGCACGTCCTCGGACTGCGCTCGCGCCAGGGCCTTGACCCGCCTGTTCACCGTGCCCAGGTCCACCGAGACCGAGCCCTCGACGTCCGTGTCGCCCGCGCCACCACCGGGGAACCGGACGCCCAGCTCGACCGAGTCGTCGACGAGCGTCATCACCTCGGCCGTCGCGATGAGGGTCTTCGAGGGCACCACGTCGGTCAGCACCGCGGCGCCGCCGAGGCCGGCGCGCTCGACGACCGTCACCTCGGCGCCCAGCTGGGCCGCGACGAGGGCGGCCTCGTAGCCGCCCGGCCCGCCGCCGACGACGACGACGCGGGCGGCGCTGGGGATGGCGGGAGCGGTGTCGGCAGGCATCGGCGCTCATTGTGCCGCCTCGGCGGCGACGGCGCCGCGCCGCCACTAGGGTCACGGTCGTGGCGCTCTACGCGGCCTATGCCTCGAACATGCATCCGGAACGGATGGCGCGCCGGGCTCCCCACTCCCCGCTGCGGGGCACCGGCTGGCTGCAGGGCTGGCGGCTGACGTTCGGCGCGGAGGACCGCGGCTGGGACGGCGCGCTCGCCACGGTCGTCGAGGACCCCGGCCACGAGGTGTACGTGGCGCTGTGGGAGGTCAGCGAGGCCGACGAGACCGTGCTCGACGACTGGGAGGGCGTCGGGATCGGGCTGTACCGCAAGATCCGGGTCAGGGTGTCGACGCTGGAGGGCGAGGAGCTCGCCTGGCTGTACGTGCTCGACGACTACGAGGGCGGCCTGCCGAGCGCCCTGTACGTCGGCATGCTGGCGGACGCCGCCGAGGCCGCCGGCGCCCCGGCCGACTACGTGTCCGCCCTGCGCGGCCTCCCGTGCCGTTCGGTGGGCTGACCGGTCGGTAGCCTCCGCGCCATGAGCACCGCCGACGCCGCCTCCCTCGCCGACCCCGCCGCCGACCCGTTGGAGGTGGCCCACGCCGCCGCGGCGGTCGTCGCGGAGCGCACCGGCACGGCGCGACACGACGTCGCACTCGTCCTCGGCTCGGGCTGGGCCGGCGCGGCGGGCCTGCTGGGCGAGACGCTGGCCGAGGTGCCCGCCCCGGAGGTGCCCGGCTTCCCCCCCGCCGGCGTGGCCGGTCACGTCGGCACGATCCGGAGCGTCGCCATCGGCGAGACTGGCTCTCGCGCACTGGTCTTCGGCTCACGTACTCACCTCTACGAGGGCAAGGGAGTGCGTGCCGTCGTCCACGGCGTCCGGACGGCGGCCGCGGCCGGCTGCCGCGTCGTCGTCCTCACCAACGGGTGCGGCGGGCTCGACCCGTCCTGGGCACCCGGCACGCCGGTCCTCATCCGTGACCACATCAACCTCACCGCGACGTCGCCCGTCGAGGGCGCCACGTTCGTCGACCTGACCGACCTCTACTCCGCCCGCCTGCGCGCCGTCGCGCGTGAGGTCGACGCGTCGCTCGACGAGGGCGTCTACGTGCAGTTCCGCGGGCCGCACTACGAGACCCCGGCCGAGGTGCAGATGGCCAAGGTGCTCGGCGGCTCGCTCGTCGGCATGTCGACCACGCTCGAGGCCATCGCAGCCCGGCAGGCGGGCCTCGAGGTGCTCGGCGTCTCCCTCGTCACCAACCTCGCGGCCGGCATCAGCGAGACGCCGCTCAGTCACGAGGAGGTGATCGAGGCCGGCCGGGAGGCCGCACCGCGCATCGGCGCGCTGCTGGCCGACGTCGTCCGCAGGATCGCGGCGTGAGCACCGACCTGCTCGCCGCGGCTCGCGCCTGGGCGGCCGACGACCCGGACGACGAGACCCGCGCCGAGCTGCAGGCCCTCGTCGCCCGCGCCGAGACCGGCGACACGGAGGCCGTCGCCGACCTCGCCGACCGGTTCAGCGGACTGCTGCAGTTCGGCACCGCCGGCCTGCGGGGGGCGCTGGGCGCCGGCCCGAACCGGATGAACCGCGTCGTCGTCGTCAAGGCGGCCGCCGGACTGGCCGCCTACCTGGGCGCCCGCCTGGACGACGAGCGGCGGGTGACCGGGCACCGCCGCACCGGCCGCGTCGTCATCGGCTTCGACGCCCGCCGCAACAGCGACGTCTTCGCCCGCGACACCGCGCAGGTGATGACCGGCGCGGGCCTCGACGCGTTCGTGCTCCCCAAGCCGCTGCCGACCCCGGTGCTGGCGTTCGCCGTCCGGCACCTCGGCTGCGACGCCGGCGTGATGGTCACCGCGAGCCACAACCCGCCGCAGGACAACGGGTACAAGGTCTACCTCGGTGGCGCCGGCCACGAGGGGTCGCAGATCGTGCCTCCCGCCGACGCAGCGATCGCCGCCGCGATCGCCGCGGTCGGCCCGGTGGCCGACGTCCCCCGCCCGGACGACGGGTGGGTGACGCTCGGGGACGACGTCCAGGACGCCTACCTGGACGCCGCGGCGGCCGTGGCGACGCCGGGCGGCCCGCGCGACGTCTCGATCGTCCTCACCCCGCTGCACGGGGTCGGCGGCAGCAGCGTCGTCGAGGCGCTGCGCCGCGCGGGGTTCACCGACACCTACGTGGTGCCGGAGCAGGCGGAGCCGGACCCGGCGTTCCCGACGGTCGCGTTCCCGAACCCGGAGGAGCCCGGCGCGATCGACCTCGCGCTGGGCTGCGCCCGGGAGCGGCGCGCGGACCTCGTGATCGCCAACGACCCGGACGCCGACCGGTGCGCCGTCGCCGTGCGAGACCCCCGGGGCCCGGCCGACACCGACGGCTGGCGGATGCTGCACGGGGACGAGCTCGGGGCCCTCCTGGGCGAGCACCTCGCGCGCCGCGGGCTGCCGGCGGGGTCGGTGCTGGCGAACTCGGTGGTGTCGTGCCGGCTGCTGTCGCGCATCGCCGCCGCGCACGGTCTGCGCCACGTGGTGACCCTGACCGGCTTCAAGTGGATCTCACGCGTGCCCGGCCTGCGCTTCGGCTACGAGGAGGCCCTCGGGTACTGCGTCGACCCGCACACGGTGCGCGACAAGGACGGCGTCTCCGCCGCCGTCCTCGTCGCCGAGGTCGCCGCGGAGGCCAGGGCCGCGGGCCGCACGCTGCTCGACCTGCTCGACGACCTCGCCCGCGAGCACGGCCTGCACGCGACCGGCCAGCTGTCGGTGCGGGTGGACGACCTGCGCCTCATCACCGACGCGATGGCCCGGCTGCGCGCGACGCCCCCGAGCGAGCTCGCCGGCAGCCCGGTGACCGCCGTCGACGACCTGCTCGCCGGCTCGGCGGACCTGCCCCCCACCGACGGGCTGCGGTACTACACCGCGGACGACGACCGCGTCATCGTGCGGCCGAGCGGCACCGAGCCGAAGCTCAAGGCGTACCTCGAGGTCGTCGTCCCGGTGACCGGCGGGGACGTCGACGCCGCTCGTGAGGTGGCGACGGAACGGCTGACGCGGCTGCGCGCCGACGTGGCGGCGGCGCTGGGCCTCTGACCGACCCGGTCAGGCCAGGACGCTGACGAGCGCGGCGACTCCGGTGACGACCAGGAGCGCGACCGGCGTCCGGGCGATCCGCGTCGTCACCTCCGGCGCCCCGGCCGGCTCGGGCAGGGAGAGCGCGCGCTCCCAGCGGGCCCTCACCATGAGCCCCGCGCCGCCGGAGTCGCTGTTGGGCGTCGCGCTCGACCGCAGGCCGTGCTGGAGGCTGGTGCCCAGGGACTGCAGCGCCAGGGAGTCCTGCTTGCTCTGCCGCAGCGCGGTCGACCGCCCGGGAGCGGGAGCGGCCCACGCGCTGACCCGGCGGTCCTCGGAGTACAGGGTGAGGGAGTACCGCGTGTCGATCGAGTCGAGCCGTCGCCAGGGGATGCGGACGTCGCGGACGAGGTTGCGCACCGTCACCGCGTCGTCGTCCACCTCCACGGAGGGCCGCCAGAACAGCACGTGGACGAGCACGGCGCCGAACGCGATGACGGGGAGCCAGCGCAGGCCCACGACCGGGTCGTCCACCGCCGTCAGCACGAGCCCGAGAGCGAGCAGTACCCACGTGACCACGGACAGGACGCGGACGAAGGTCGGGCGGTAGACGAGCGGTCCCACGCCTCCATCGTGCCCCATCGCCGGCGGTCGGACGGGTGGTGACCCGGCGGTAGGCTTGCTCGGTGACAACGACGGACGTCCCCGCGCGGACCACGCGCGACGTGGCGACGACGGCACGTGAGGTCGTCGGAGCCACGAGCCTCGACGACGCCGCCCTCCGACGCTTCCTGCACGGGCTGCCGGGGGTCGACCAGGTCGGCGCCGACGGCCGCGCCGCGGCGCTCGGCACCCGGTCGATCAAGACGACGGCCAAGCAGTGGGCGATCGACACCGCGATCCGGATGGTCGACCTCACGACGCTGGAGGGCGCCGACACCCCCGGCAAGGTGCGCACGCTGTGCGCCAAGGCCAAGCAGCCCGACCCGGCCGACGTGACGTGCCCGCAGGTGGCGGCGGTCTGCGTCTACAACGACCTGGTGCCCGTCGCCGTCGAGGCGTTGCGGGGCACGGGGATCCACGTCGCCGCCGTCGCGACGGCGTTCCCGAGCGGACGAGCACGGCTCGACGTCAAGCTCGCCGACACCGCCGACGCGGTCGAGGCGGGCGCCGACGAGATCGACATGGTGATCGACCGTGGGGCGTTCCTGTCGGGCCGCTACCTGCAGGTGCTCGAGGAGGTGGCCGCGGTGCGCGAGGCGTGCCACGCGGGCGGCCGGTCGGCGCACCTCAAGGTGATCCTGGAGACCGGTGAGCTCGCGACGTACGACAACGTCCGGCGCGCGTCCTGGCTCGCGATGCTCGGCGGTGCCGACTTCGTCAAGACCTCCACCGGCAAGGTGTCCCCCGCCGCCACCCTCCCGGTCACCCTCGTGATGCTCGAGGCGGTCCGCGACTGGCGCCAGGTGACCGGCCAGATGGTCGGCGTCAAGCCGGCCGGCGGCATCCGGACGACGAAGGACGCGATGAAGTACCTCGTCACCGTCAACGAGACCGCGGGTGAGGACTGGCTGGACCCGGACTGGTTCCGCTTCGGCGCCTCCACGCTGCTCAACGACCTTCTGCTGCAACGGCAGAAGCTGAGCACCGGCCGCTACTCCGGTCCCGACTACGTGACGCTCGACTGAGCGCGGGAGTGAGCATGACCACCTTCGAGTACGCCCCCGCGCCGGAGTCCCGCGCGGTGGTGGACCTGCGCAGCAGCTACGGCCTGTTCATCGGCGGGGAGTTCGTCGACGCGGCCGACGGCAAGGCGTTCAAGACGATCAGCCCCGCGACCGAGGAGGTGCTCGCCGAGGTCGCCGAGGCGGGGGCCGCCGACGTCGACCGCGCCGTGGCCGCCGCCCGACGCGCCTACGACCGGGTCTGGTCGCGGATGAGCGGCGCCGAGCGCGGCAAGTACCTGTTCCGCATCGCGCGACTCATGGCCGAGCGGTCGCGCGAGCTGGCCGTCGCCGAGACCCTCGACAACGGCAAGCCCATCAAGGAGAGCCGCGACGTCGACGTCCCGACGGCGTCCGCGCACTTCTTCTACTACGCGGGCTGGGCCGACAAGCTCGAGCACGCGGGGCTGTCGTCAGGCACAGGCCGATCTCCTCAGCCCTTGGGGGTCGCCGGCCAGGTCATCCCCTGGAACTTCCCGCTGCTCATGCTCGCGTGGAAGATCGCGCCGGCGCTGGCGTGCGGCAACACCGTGGTGCTCAAGCCCGCGGAGACGACGCCGCTGACCGCGATGCTGTTCGCCGAGATCTGCCAGCAGGCCGACCTGCCGCCGGGCGTGGTCAACATCGTCACCGGCGCCGGGGAGACCGGCAAGGCTGTCGTCGAGCACCCCGGCGTCGACAAGGTCGCGTTCACCGGCTCCACCGAGGTGGGCAAGGCCATCGCCCGGGCGGTGGCCGGCAGTCGCAAGAAGATCACGCTCGAGCTGGGCGGCAAGGCCGCGAACATCGTCTTCGACGACGCGCCGGTCGACCAGGCGGTCGAGGGCATCGTCAACGGCATCTTCTTCAACCAGGGCCACGTCTGCTGCGCCGGGTCGCGACTGCTGGTGCAGGAGAACGTCGCCGAGGACGTCGTCGACCGCCTCAAGCGCCGCCTCACCACGCTGCGCGTCGGCGACCAGCTCGACAAGAACACCGACGTCGGGGCCATCAACTCCGCGGCCCAGCTCGAGCGGATCCGCGAGCTGTCGGCGGCCGGCGAGGCCGAGGGCGCCGTCCGGTGGTCGGCCCCGTGCGAGCTGCCCGACCGCGGCTTCTGGTTCGCCCCCACCGTCTTCACCGAGGTGTCGAACACGCACCGCATCGCGCGTGAGGAGATCTTCGGGCCGGTGCTGTCGGTGCTGACCTTCCGGACGCCGGACGAGGCGATCGAGAAGGCCAACAACACCCCCTACGGGCTCTCGGCCGGCGTCTGGACCGAGAAGGGCTCCCGCATCCTGTGGGCCGCCGACCGGCTGCGCGCCGGCGTGGTGTGGGCCAACACGTTCAACCGCTTCGACCCCACGTCGCCGTTCGGCGGCTACAAGGAGTCGGGCTACGGTCGCGAGGGCGGCCGCCACGGTCTGGAGGCCTACGTTGCCTGACACCGCGACGACCCGCGTCGAGGTCCGCAAGACGTACAAGCTCTACGTGGGTGGGGCGGTCCCGCGCAGCGAGTCCGGCCGCTCCTACGTCGTCAACGACGCCAAGGACGG
>JBKHXE010000166.1:0-15666 GCA_046566185.1 Actinomycetes bacterium
CCGCCTCACACTCCACGCAGGTCGAGCACCAGCTCGTCGTCCGCGCCGTCCACCAGCCGCACCGGGATGCCCCAGTCCTGCTGGTAGAGGTGGCAGGCCGCGTGCTCGGGCACCTCGCCGGAGACAGGGTCGCCGTCGCACGCGGCGGCCTGCACGCTGACGTGCAGCACGCCCTCGCCGACCTCCGGGTCGAGGTGCAGCTCGCGCGAGAGGCCTTGTGCCGAGCCGGCTCCGGCGTGCAGCAGCTCCGGCGGGGACGCCGACACCATGAGCCGGGTCGGGTCACCCCAGCGGTCGTCGAGCTTCTGCCCGGTGGGCGGGGTGAAGGAGACGAGCAGGCGCAGCGCCCCGGGCGCGACGTCCGTCGGCGGACGCGCCGTGCGCTGGGCCGCACCGTCGACGCGCTGCGCCTCGGCCGGGACGGTGACGCGCACCAGCCGGTGGGCGGCTGACTCCACGACGACCAGCGTGGCGCCGTCCGCCTCGACGACGAGGTCGCTGGGCTCGGCCAGGTCACGTGCGAGCGTCGTCACCTGGCGCGTCGCGGGGTCGTAGCGGCGCACCGCGCCGTTGTACGTGTCGGCGACCGCCACCGAGCCGTCAGGCAGCACGGCGACGCCGAGCGGGTGCTGCAGCAGCGCCTCGCCCGCGTCGCCGTCGCGGAACCCGAAGGCGAACAGGCCCGTGCCCACCACGGTCGAGACCTCGTACCCGGGGCCCGCGGCGCCGGACAGCCGCCGCAGCGACGACGTCTCGGAGTCGGCGACCCAGAGCGCGGCGCCGTCCGGGGTGACCGCGAGGCCCGACGGCTGGGCGAACCACGCCTCCTCGGCCGCCCCGTCCTGGAGGCCCTCGGCGGTCGTGCCCGCCAGGACGCGGACCGTCGCCGTGACCGGGTCGAACGCCCAGAGCTGGTGCACGCCGGCCATCGCGACCACCACCTGACCGTCGAACCACGCGACGTCCCAGGGTGTCGAGAGCGCCTGAGAGAGAGCCGGTCCGCCGCCCTCGCGACGCCGCAGCTGCTCGCCCGTGCCCGCGACGGTGACCACCGCACCGTCGGCGAGCCGCACGCCGCGCAGGGCGTGGTTGACCGCGTCCGCGACGACCACGTCGTACCCGACCCGCTCCGCGACGTCCGGCGGCAGCAGCGTCAGCCCCTGCGGCTCGGAGAACGCCGCCTCGCCCGGCTCACCGTCGACCAGACCCCTTGCGCCCGAACCGATCCGGCGCCGCTCGGTCTCGAGGTCGTCGTCCAGCTCCACCAGCTGGTGGTGGGCCGTGTCGGAGACCAGCGCCCCGCCGCCGCGCAGCGCGAGCGCCTTGCCGGGGACGCGCAGGGCGGTGCTCGCCGGGAGCGGCGGCACGTAGGGCCCCTCGCCGCGGCGCAGGGTGCCCTTGGCCTCGTGCTCGACGACGAGCTCGGTCAGCAGCACGCGCAGGCCGTGGGCGTGGCCCTCGCCGGAGAGCTGTGCGACGACGTACCCCTCGGGGTCGACGACGGCGAGTGTGGGCCACGCGCGGGCGCCGTAGGCCTTCCACGTCGTCAGGTCGGGGTCGTCCAGCACCGGGTGGTGCACCTCGTACCGTTCGACGGCGGCGGCGAGCGCGTCGGCGTCCGCCTCGTGGGCGAACTTCGGCGAGTGCACGCCGACGACGACGAGGACGTCGGAGAGCTCCTGCTCCAGCGGCCGCAGCTCGTCGAGCACGTGCAGGCAGTTGACGCAGCAGAAGGTCCAGAAGTCGAGCAGCACGATGCGGCCACGCAGGGACGACAGCGTGAGCGTCTCCCCGCCGGTGTTGAGCCAGCCCCGGCCCACCAGCTCGGGCGCGCGCACCCGGGTCCGTCGTGTCACCGCCACCCCTCGTCCACGGGGCCGGACCCGAGCGCGACCAGCGCCGTCTCGAGCGTCGCCATCACCGCGAGGGTGTCCTCCAGCGGCATCACCGGCGACTCGGTGATGCCCTCGGCCAGGCAGCGCTGCACCTCGACGAGCTGGTGGCTGTACCCGCGGCCGGTGACCGGTGCGTCGACGACCTCGCGGTCGTGGCCCTCTCGGTGCAGCACGAGGTGCGGCGGGTGGTGGAACGGCGTGGGCACCTCGATGCGGCCGTGCGTGCCGGTGACCAGCGCCCGGCCCTCGACGAACGAGGTGAGCGAGCAGCCGAGCCGGGCGTGCGCGCCGTCCGGCCACCCCAGCAGCATGCCGACGTCGGCGTCCACGCCGGTCCGGCCGAGCGACCCGGTCACGGCGACGGACGCCGGCGGGCCGAGCAGCATCTGCGCGAACGACACCGGGTACACCCCGAGGTCGAGCACGGCGCCACCGCCCAGCTCCGGCGCCCAGAGCCGGTTCGCGGGGTCGACGGGCACCCGGAAGCCGAGGTCGGCGTCCACCGCGCGCACGTCGCCGATCGCGCCGTCGGCCACGAGGTGCCGCAACTGCATGATCACGGGGAGGAAGCGGGTCCACATCGCCTCCATGAGGAACAGGTCGCGGTCTCGTGCCTGCGTCACGAGGTCGACCGCCGCCGCGTGCGACACGGTGAAGGCCTTCTCCACCAGCACCGGCTTGCCGGCCTGCAGTGCCGCCGAGACGACGCGGTGGTGCTGGCCGTGCGGGGTGGCGACGTAGACGACGTCGACCTCGTCGTCCGCCAGCAGGTCCTCGTAGGAGCCGTAGGCGCGCTCGAAACCGTGCTCGGCCGCGAATGCCTCGGCCCGGGCCGCCTCGCGCGACCCGACCGCGAACGGGACCGCGCCGTCGACGAGGGCGAGGTCCTTGGCGACGGTGTGCGCGATGCGCCCGGTGGCGAGGAAGCCCCAGCGCGTCGTCACCCGAGCAGCTCCGGGCGTCGCCACTCCTCACCCAGCACGTGGTGGGCGAGGAACGCGAAAACCGTTGCGTACCAAACCTTCGTGTGGTTCGGGGTGAGGATCCAGTGGTTCTCGTCGGGGAAGTAGAGGAACTTGTGCGGGCTCGTGCCGTCATCGCCGGCGGACCGGGACACGAGGTCCCACCACAGCCGCAGGCCCTCGCCGATCGGTACCCGGTAGTCCTTGTCGCCGTGGATGACGAGCATCGGTGACGTGATGGCGTCGGCGAAGCGGTGCGGGGAGTTCTCCAGCGCCATCTCGTCGGTCATCTCGCGCGACCAGTAGTACGCGGCGTCGGTCGTGGGGCCGAACTGGTCGAGCGCCCACAGCGACGCGTGCGTGACGACGCAGCGGAAGCGGTCGGTGTGGCCGGCGACCCAGTTGGCCATGTAGCCGCCGAACGACCCGCCCATCGCCGCGGTGCGCGTCTCGTCGACGTCGTCGCGCTTGACCGCGGCGTCCGTGACGGCCATCAGGTCGGTGTACGGCTCGGCGCCCCAGCGGCCCCAGCCCCGGCGGACGAAGTCGATGCCGTAGCCGGTCGACAGCGCCGGGTCGGGCAGCAGGACGGCGTAGCCCCGCGCCACCGCCAGCCACGGGTTCCAGCGCCACGACCACGCGTTCCACGAGCCGAGCGGGCCGCCGTGGATCCACAGCAGCAGTGGCGCCGGCGTCTCGGCGGACGCCGACCCGGGCAGCGCCAGCCAGGCCCGCACGGTCGAGCCGTCCTCGGCGGTCGTCGTGACCTCATCGAGCCGGCCGGGCAGCGCGGGCGCCTCGGCGGGCCCGCGCAGCGGCTCGGGCGCGACGGCATCGCCCCCCAGCCGCACGCGCACCGGCGAGGCCGGGCCGTCGACGGTCGACCGCAGCGCGTACACCCACTGCCCGTCGGGCGAGACCTCGGGAGAGCTGTACGCGCCGTCGTCCGCGGTGAGGCGGGTGACCGCGCCGCTCTCGACGTCCACCCGGAACAGCGGCGCCCGGCCGCCGTCGTCCGCGACGACGACGAGGGAGCGCCCGTCCGGCGTCCAGCGCACCGAGTGCGGCCAGCGGTCCCAGCCCGCGGTGAGGTCGCGCACCTCGCCACCGGCGATCGGTACGACGCCGAGCCAGGCGTCGCCCGGGTCGTCCGGGGTCGACGTCCGGTGGACGGAGACGACGACCGAGGTGCCGTCCGGCGACACCCGCGGGCTGTCGTGGTCGAAGCCCTCGCGGTCGGCGAGCACCGTGCGCCGGCCGGACGCGACGTCGATGGCGACCACCGTGAACCGCTGCGAGCCACGGGCTTCCGGCACCAGCCACGACGTGACGACGGTCGCGCCGTCCGGGGTAACGTCCCACGAGCCCTCGTCGTGCAGCGCCCGCCCGACGTGGCCGGTGAGGTCGCGCAGCTCGAGCCGGTCGTCGGTCAGTGCGAGGTCGGCGGGCACCTCGGCGGCGAACAGCCGCGCCCGCTGCGGGCCGAGGTCGTGGTCCCAGTACCGCACCGGGTACTCCTCGTGCAGCACCGCCGAGACCTTGGCGTCCTTGCGCGCCGTGCGGCCCTCGCTCTCGCTCGTCTCGTCGGTCGACGACGGCAGCGTGGCGGAGGCGAGCACGACCGTCCCCGAGCCGCGCGCCACCCGCACGCCGCCGACGCCGCCCGGTCGGCTCGCGACGACCCGCGCGTCACCGCCGCCGGCGGGCTGCAGCCACAGCGCCGGCACGTCCTCGGCGCCGTCGTCGGGCTCCGCGTCCGGCCGAGCCGAGACGAACAGCAGGTCCCCGGACGGCGTGAAGGCCGCGCCGCTCTCGCCCTTGGCACTGCGGGTGAGGCGCCGGGCCGGGCGCTCGCCGGCCGGGTCGACCTCCCAGAGCGCGGTGACGTAGCGGGTCTTCTTGCGGTCGAGGGTCTGGACGCCGACGACGAGGCGGGTGCCGTCGGGCGAGAGGGCGAGCCCGTCGACGCGGGGCAGCGCGACGTAGGCGTCGAGGTCGGCGAAGGGTCCCGAGGTGGTGTCGCTCACCGGGACTGCCTATCACGCTCCGCGTCGCGGCCCGCGAGCCGGGAGAGCATCGCGTTGTACTCGGACAGCGCCGCGTCGTCGTCCCGCGCCGCGGCCCGGTCGCCGCGTCGTGCCTCCCGGTCGTCGCTGCGCGACCACTGCACCGCCACCGCCATGGCGAGCAGGAACGTCGGCAGCTCGCCGATTCCCCAGGCGATCGCGCCGCCCTCACGCTGGTCGGCGAGCGCGTCGATGCCCCAGCCGGTCGAGGAGAACCAGTCGGCCGCCAGCAGGGTGTCGCCGCCGACGAGGGTGACGCCGAAGAACGCGTGGAACGCCATGGTGGCGAACAGCAGCACCAGCCGCAGCGGGTAGCGAGGCCTCGCGGGGCCGGGGTCGACGCCGATGACGACGTTCGCGAACAGGTACCCGGCGAGCAGGAAGTGGATCATCATCAGCTCGTGCCCGACGTGCGTCGCGAGGGCGAGCTCGAACAGCGGCGAGAAGTAGAAGGCGACGATGCTGCCGGCGAACAGGACGGCCGCCACGACCGGCTGCGAGAGAAAGCGCGCCCACCGCGACTCGACGACCGCGAGCAGCCACTCGCGCGGCCCGCGGGAGCCGTCGCGGCGCCGCGGCAGCGCGCGCAGCGCCAGCGTGACCGGCGCGCCGACCACGAGCAGCGGCGGCACCACCATGCTGAGCGCCATGTGCTGCACCATGTGCGCGCTGAACAGCGTGCGGCCGTAGGCGGCCGGCGCGCCGCTGGTGATCCAGACGAGCGCGCCGAGCCCGACCAGCCACAGCAGCGTGCGGTGCACGGGCCACCGGTCGCCCCGGGCCCGCAGCCGCCGGACGCCGATCAGGTAGGCGACGCCGAGCGCGGCCGCGACCACCAGCCACAGCACGTCGGGGCTCGTCTCGGTCAGCCACCGCAGCGGGGTCGGAGGCGGCGGCAGCGGCTCACCGGTGAGCAGCTCGGCGGGCGTCGGGTCGGTCGGCGGCGCGTCGGGCACCGGCGGTGCCGACCGGGACAGCGCGACGCCGAGCCCGGCGGTGGCTCCCATCACGACGAGCTCGCCGGTGACGAGGCGCCAGAAGGCGCCCCGGACGCCGGGCTCGTCGAGCTTCGGCAGCAGCGCCCGGCGGTGCCGCCAGCCGGCGACGCCGAGCGCCACGGTGGCCACCGTCTTCGTGGCGACCAGGAGCCCGTACCCGGTGGCCAGGTCGGCCGGCGAGTCCAGCCGCGCCGACGCGTTGGCGACCCCGCCCACGGCGGTGAGCGCGAACGCCCAGCCGGCGACGGCCGAGTACCGGCGCGCCGCGTCCGCCAGTCCCGCACCCAGCCGGCCGCGCACCGCCGTGAGCACCGCCAGCCCGCCGAACCACGCGGAGAGGCCGAGCAGGTGCAGCCACCACGCGCTCACCGCGGTCTCGTGGGACGCCGCCCCCGCGGCGTGCCCGGTGAGCGCCACCGGCACGAGGGCGACCCCCACCCCCACGAGCACCCACGCCGCGCCGGACGCGCCGCGCACCCCCACCGCGACGGTGGCGGTCAGCGCGGCGAGCAGGCTCCCGGTCAGCAGCAGGCGGCCGAGGTCGATGTCGGTGACGAAGAACGCCAGCTCGGCGCCGAAGCCGGGCGACCCGAGCGGCCGGCCCGCGGAGTCGGCGTAGGTCAGCACGAGCGCGGCGACCCAGCAGGCCGCCCACGCCACCGCCGCGGCACCGCCGAGGCGCAGTGCGCGCGCCGCGGCCGGGCCGGGCGGCAGCACCGCGGCGACGAGCCCGAAGGCGCCGACCGTGGCCGCGAGCGCGAGGTCGGCCGCGACCCGCACCGCCGGCAGTCCCCAGCGGACCGCGGCGCCGGCGTCGCCGACCAGCTGCTCGGCGGCCGCGCCGGTCAGCACCATGCCCGCGACGGCGGCGACCAGCGCGGCCGGGGCCGCCACCAGCGGACGGCTGCTCACTGCGACTCCTGCCAGCGGCGGTAGGTCAGCCACAGGACGCCGACGAGCCCGGCCAGCGCGGCCGTGCTCACCAGCGCCCAAGGGCCCGCGCCGCCGGGGGCCGGTGCCTCGCCGTCCGCCGACACCGTGAACCCGACCGAGCCGGTGACCACGCCCTGCCCCGCCACGGCGTCCGCGGCGGCGACGGAGTAGCCGACGACGTAGTCGCCGTCGTCACCGAACGGCACGTCGACGACGAGCCGGTCGCCGTCCACCCGGGCCGCGGCGTCCCGCTCCTCCTGGCCGGGGGGCGTGAGGGTCGCGGTCGACCGGGCCGGGTCCAGCGCGGTCGTGAACGTCAGGACGACGGAGCTCGGGGCGGCGCCGACCGTCGCGCCGTTCGCGGGCTCGACCTCGACCACGGACGTCGACGCGGTCGCCGGGGCAGCAAGCCCGAGGGACGCCGCGAGCACCAGGCAGGCGGCGAGCAGCAGGCGCAGGCACGGCACCCGGCCAGGGTAGGCGGCGGGCGCGGGCGTCAGAGCCGGCGGTCCGCCAGCACCGGGAACGACTCGCGCGCTGCGGCGACGTCCGCGAGGTCGACGTCGACGACGAGCACCTCCTCGCCGGTCCCGGCCTCGGCGAGCACCTCGCCGCGCGGGCCGACGACGACGCTGCGCCCGCCCATCGGCGTGCGCGCGTGGGTGCCGGCGGTGTTCGCGGCGACGACGACCGTCTGGTTCTCGATGGCCCGTGCCCGGGCCAGCACCGACCAGTGGTCGACCCGGGCCGCCGGCCAGGCCGCGGGCACGAGCACGAGGCGCGCCCCGGCGTCCAGCAGCGCGCGGTACAGCTCGGGGAAGCGCAGGTCGTAGCACGTCGACAGGCCGACCACGGCGTCGGCGCCGAGGCCGGGCAGCGTGACGGTGACGACGTCGGTGCCGGCCTCGAGCAGCCGCGGCTCGCCGACCCCGAACCCGAACCGGTGGATCTTGCGGTACGTCGCGAGCACCGAGCCGTCCGGGGACAGCAGCACGGAGGTGTTCCACAGCCCCCGGCCCTGCTCGCCGCGGGACTCGCCGTCCGCCGCCCGCTCGACGATCGACCCGGCGTGCACGACGGCGCCGATCTCCTTCGCCGCGGCCGCCACCGCGTGCACGGTGGGCCCGTCGACCGGTTCGGCCCGCTCGGCCCACTCGGTGTAGGAGAAGCCGCCCGGCGCCCACAGCTCGGGCAGGACGACGAGGTCGGCGCCGTGCTGCTGCCGCACCAGGTCGGCGACCCGGGCGCGGCGCTCGTCGACGGGCTCGTCGTCCCCGTAGGCGACCTGGACCAGGCTGATGCGCACCCGCGCCAGGGTAACCGTGGGTCGACCGGGAGGAACGTCGGCGACCAGGCCGCGTGCCGCGCGGCGAAGGCGCCGGCGGTTCCTCCCCGTCGGCACGGCACTGCGGCCGCCGGCGACGCACTAGGGTCGGCAGCCGTGGGTGAGTACGACGACGTGGTCGCCGCCTGGGCCCAGGCCACGCAGGCCCTGGTCGACCTCGGCCGGGCGTGCTCCGACGGCGACTTCGAGAGGGCCACCGAGTGCCCCGGCTGGACCGTCAAGGACCAGCTGAGCCACGTCGTCGGCGTGGAGCGCTGGATGCAGGGAGAGGCCGAGCCGCGCCACGAGCTGCCCGACCTGCCGCACGTGCACGGCGACTTCGGACGGCGCGTGGAGGTGGCCGTCGACCTGCGCCGCGGCGTCCCCGGGCCACAGGTCGTCGACGAGCTGGCGATGGTGCGCTCCTCCCGGCTCCGGGCGCTCGGCCGTGCGGACGCCGACCCGCGCTCCCCCACCGTCAACCCGCTCGGCGGCACGATGCCGCTCGTCGACGTGCTGCGGATGCGCACCTTCGACGTCTGGACCCACGAGCAGGACGTGCGGCGTGCGCTGGGCCGGCCGGGCGACCTGGACTCGGCGGCCGCCGCGGTCGCGGTCGCGTGGGTGCGCCGGGGCCTGCCGCGGGTCGTGGCGCGCGGCGCGCGCGTGGAGCCGGGCCGCGTGGCCGTCGTGGACGTCCGGGGCGCCGGCGGCTTCCGGGACGCCGTCACCGTCACGTCGGGGGACGACGGCCGGCCGGCCGGGCTGGTGCTGCCGCAGGAGCCCGCGGCCCCCGACGCGGTGCTGACGCTCACCACCGAGGCGTTCATGCGGCGCAGCTGCGGGCGGTGGCCGGCCGCCGGCACGCCCGTCGAGGTCGCCGGTGACGCCGGCGTCGCGGCCCGGGTGCTCGAGGCGATGGCGGTGACGCCGTGACGTCGCCGCTCGTGACCGCCGGAGAGGTGCCGCCCGCGGCGCTGCTGCTCGACGTCCGGTGGACGCTCTCGGGCAGCGACCGCGCCGCGTACGAGGCGGAGCACCTGCCGGGCGCCGTGTTCTGCGACCTCGACCGCGTGCTCGCCGACCCCCCGGGCGCGGGCGGCCGTCACCCGCTGCCGGGCCCCGACGAGCTCGCCGGCCGGCTGGCGCGGCTGGGCGTCTCGGTCCGGCGTCCGGTGGTCGCCTACGACGGCGGCGCGGGGGCTGCCGCCGCGCGCGCCTGGTGGTGCCTGCGCTGGCTCGGGCACCGCGACGTCCGGGTGCTGGACGGCGGGCTGCCCGCCTGGCGGGACGCGGGCCGGCCGCTCGAGGCCGGGTGGGTCGAGCCCGAGCCGGTGCCGGACGCCGGCCTGCCCGCACCCGGCTTCCCCCACCTGCCGGTACTGGACGCCGAGGGCGCGGCCCGGACGGCGCGCGACGGCGTCCTGCTCGACGCGCGCTCGCCCGAGCGGTTCCGAGGAGAGGCCGAGCCGGTCGACCCGGTCGCGGGGCGCATCCCCGGCGCGGTCAACGCTCCGGACCCCGCCGTCGCGGCGGACGTCGTCGGCGACGTCCGCCCGGTCGGCGCCTACTGCGGTTCGGGCGTGTCGGCGGCGCAGACGGTGCTGGCGCTGTCGGCGGCCGGTATCGAGGCGGCGCTGTACCCCGGCTCGTGGTCGGAGTGGGTCACCGACCCGAGCCGCCCCGTCGCCCGCGGCTGATCACCGGCCGGCCAGTTCACGGCGCTGCCCGCGGCAACTGCTGGCAACCGATTGCCCTCCACGTGCTGCGTCCCTCGTACTGACGCCCGGAGGGCCGGTCTCACGTGGCACGTCGCCCCGGAGCCCGGCCGCTGGACCACCGAAGGGATGAACCATGAGGTATCGCAGAAGTGCTGCAGTCGTCGCGGCGGTGCTCGCCGTGTCCGTGCTGGCGGCGTGCAGTGACTCGCCCCCGAGCGAGCAGACGGGCGGGAGCCCGCAGTCCGGGGGGACCCTCACGCTCGGGATCGTGCAGGAACCGGCGTCGTGGGACCCCGCCCAGGCGCACGTCGGCCACCGACTGGTCCCGTTCCAGGCGGCCTACGACACGCTGATCCGTCGCGAGGCGGACGGCACGCTCGTCCCCATGCTCGCCACCGAGTGGGGCTGGACCGACGAGGCCAGGCTGACGCTCAGCCTGGACCTGCGCACCGACGTCACGTTCTCGGACGGAGCGCCGTTCGACGCCGAGGCCGTCGTCGCCAACATCGAGCACTTCCGGGCGGACAACGGGCCGCAGGCCGGCCAGGCGGCCGCCATCGCCGCGGTGGCCGCGGTCGACGCCGACACCGTGGAGATCACGCTGAGCCGGCCCGACCCGGCCCTCGAGTACTACCTCAGCCAGGCACTCGGCCTGATGGGGAGCCCGCAGGCCCTCGGCAGCGACGCGCTGGACCGCGTACCGGTCGGGACCGGTCCGTACGAGATGGTCGCGGACGAGTCCGTCGTGGGGTCGCAGTACGTCTTCACGGCCCGGGAGGACTACTGGGAGCCCGAGCTGCAGCGGTTCGACCAGGTCGAGCTGAAGCTGCTCGCCGACGCCGCCTCTCGCGTCAACGCCCTCGTCTCCGGCGAGGTCGACGCCACCTTGCTGGACGCGACCACCTACCAGCAGGCCGAGGGGGCCGGCAAGGAGAAGCTGGCGTACCCGACGGACTGGCAAGGACTCCTGCTCCTCGACCGGCAGGGCGTCGTCAACGAGGCGCTCGCGGACGTGCGCGTCCGGCAGGCCGTCAACCACGCCTTCGACCGCGAGGCACTGCTGAAGGAGCTCGGCGGCGGGTTCGGCGAGGTGACGAGCCAGGTGTTCGGGCCGGACAGCACCGCCTACCTCCCCGAGCTGGACGAGTACTACGCGTACGACCCCGACAAGGCCCGCGAGCTGCTGGCCGAGGCCGGCTACGCCGCCGGGCTGACGATCGAGATGCCGCTGCCGACGCCGGGCGCCGAGACCATCATGACGTTCGTCGTCCAGCAGCTGGGTGAGGTCGGCATCACCGTCGAGCAGACCTCCGTGCCGATCGCGGACTACCAGGGCCTGCTGGGTCAGGGGAAGTTCGCGGCGGCCTGGTTCAGCCTCTTCCAGGGCCCCTCGTGGGTCGCGGTGAACCAGCTGCTGACGACCGAGGCCCTGTACAACCCGTTCGACTCGACCGCCGAGGAGCTCGACACCGCCATCGAGGCGTTGCGGGTCGGCGGCGCCGACGCGGACGCCGCGGCGCAGGACATCAACCGCTACGTCACCGAGAACGCCTGGTTCGCTCCCTGGTTCCGGCCGGACCAGCTGTACTTCTACGACGCGCACGTCGTGACCGTGGAGGCACAGACGCAGCAGGCGATCCCGTCCCTCTACAACTACGCCCCCGTCTCCTGAGCCTGCGCCGGGGGCACGACCCGCGAGGGTCCTGCCCCCGGTGCGGCCCCCCAGCCCCTCGCGGAGCCGACCATGCTCACCATGATCCTTCGGCGCCTGGCTTCCGGGATCGTCGTCCTGGTCACCGTGGCCGTCCTGACGTTCCTCCTGCTCTACCTGTCCTCCAGCAACATCGCCCGCAACATCCTGGGGGACCAGGCGACCGACGAGGCGATCGCCGCGAAGGAGAGCGAGCTCGGTCTCGACCTGCCGCTGCTGACACGTCTCGGGGCCTGGCTCGCGGACGCGGTGCGCGGCGAGTTCGGCCGGTCCTGGTTCACCAACGAGCCCGTCTTCGACGCGATCGGCAGCCGCCTGCCCGTCACGCTCGCCATGGTCGTCGTCTCCATCGCCCTCATCGCGGTCGTCGCCACCCTGCTCGGCATGCTGGCCGCCGTCCGCCGGGGCTGGGTCGACCGGGTCGTCCAGGTGGCGTCCGTGCTCGGCAACGCCGTCCCGGGGTTCATCATCGGCGTGCTCCTGGTCTGGTTCGTCGCCATCCGGCTCGGCTGGTTCGACGCGGTCTCCACCATCACGCCGGGGAGCGGTCCGGCCGCGTGGCTGCGGTCGCTGACCCTCCCGGTCGTCGCGCTGGTCGTCAACGGGGTCGCCAGCGCCGCCCAGCAGATCCGCAGCGCCTTCATCAAGCAGCTCGAGCTGGACTACGTGCGGACGCTGCGGAGCCGCGGGATCGGGGAGAAGGAGATCCTCGTCAAGCACGTCCTGCGGTCCGCCGCTCCGGCCGGCCTCACGGTGCTGAGCCTCCAGTTCATCGCCCTGCTCGGCGGTGTCGTCATCATCGAGTCGCTCTTCGCCATCCCGGGGATGGGCCGGCTCGCCGTGACGGCCACCACGACCAGTGACCTGCCGCTCGTCATGGGAGTGGTCGTCTACACGGTCGTCATCGTCATCGTCGTCAACCTGCTGGTCGACGTCCTCAACGGCTGGCTCAACCCCAAGGTGCGTGCGTCATGACGGAGTCCCTGCCCCCGGTCGCCGACCCCACAGGCCGGACCGGCACGGTCGTCCGGCTGTCTCCCCTGCGTCGGCTGCTGGTGAACCCGATGGGGGTGGCCGCCGTCGCGGTGCTGGGGTGCACGGTCGTCCTGGCCCTCCTCGCTCCCGTCCTCGCCCCCCACGACCCGAACTACGCCGACATCGGCGCGGTTCTCACGGGACCGGCCGGGGACCACCCCCTCGGCACTGACAGCGCGGGCCGGGACGTCCTCTCCCGGCTCCTGGTCGGCGCCCGGGTCACCCTGCTGTCGGCCGCTCTGGCCGCGGCCGTCGCGATCGCCATCGGACTCCCGTCGGGGCTGGTGGCCGGCTACTACGGCGGGCTCTTCGACGGCGTGGCCAGCTGGTTCACGAACATCCTGATGGCGCTGCCCGCGATGATCGTCCTGCTCGCCGTCCGCGCCGCGGTCGGGCCGTCCGCGTGGGTCGCGATGGTGGTCTTCGGGGTGCTCCTCAGCCCGGGGTACTTCCGGCTCACCCGCACCGCCGTCCAGTCCGTCCGCAACGAGCTGTACGTCGACGCGGCCCGGGTCTCCGGCCTGCCGGACACCCGGATCATCGCCCGCCACATCCTCGCCGTGGTGCGGGCGCCCGTCATCATCCAGACGGCGACGGTCTGCGGGATCGCCATCTCCATCCAGTCGGCGCTGGAGTTCCTGGGCCTCGGGGACCCGACCGTGCCGACCTGGGGCGTCATGGTCGGCGACGGGTTCCGGAACATCTACCGCGCCCCGCTCACGCTGGTCTGGCCGACCATCGCCATCGCCGCCACCATCGCCGCGTTCGTCCTGCTCGGCAACGCCCTCCGGGACTCCCTGGAGGACCTGCAGCGGACGCCGGCCGGGCGCCGGCGGTCCGGGGCCGGCAGGACGCCGGGCCGGACCGGCCTCCGGGACGGTAACCCTTCTGCGCCGCCGGACGCCCCACGCCGCCTGCTCGAGGTCACCGACCTCGGCATCGGCTACCCGCAGCCGGACGGCTCCGTCACCACGGTCGTCGACGGCGTGAGCCTCACGGTGGACCGCAACGAGGTGGTGGGGATCGTCGGCGAGTCGGGTTCGGGGAAGACCCAGACGGCCTTCTCCGTCCTGGGACTGCTGCCCGACAACGCCGTCGTCACGAGCGGCTCCATCCGGTTCGACGGCGCGTACACCGTCGCCCCCGGTGACGACCACGTGGAGCAGTCACGGCTCGCTCCCCTGCGCGGACGGCGCATCTCCTACGTGCCGCAGGAGCCGATGAGCAACCTGGACCCCGCCTTCACCATCGGCCACCAGCTGAGCCGGCCCATGGTCAAGCTGCTCGGGCTGTCCCGCGGCGAGGCGCGCGAGCGGGCCCTCGAGCTGCTGGCCAGCGTGGGGATCCCCGACCCGCGACGGACCGTGGCCGCCTACCCCCACGAGATCTCCGGGGGCATGGCCCAGCGCGTGCTCATCGCCGGGGCCATCAGCTGCGAGCCCGACCTCCTCATCGCCGACGAGCCCACGACGGCCCTGGACGTCACCGTCCAGGCCGAGGTCCTCGACGTGCTGCGTGACCTCCGGAGCCGGCTCGGCCTCGGCATCCTCCTGGTGACCCACAACTTCGGCGTGGTCGCCGACATCTGCGACCGGGTCGTCGTCATGCAGGACGGGCGCGTCGTCGAGGACGGCCCCGTCCGCACCGTGCTGAGGGCCCCGCGTGACCCGTACACCCGGATGCTCCTGGCCGCGACGCTGGAGGGGAAGGAACCCCGGTGCCCGCTGCTCGACGCTCCCCGGGCGGTGACCCGGTGACGCCGCAGCCGGCGGGCCTCCTCCGGGTCGAGGACCTCGTCGTCCGGTACCCCGGCAAGGGGATGCTCGCCAAGCCGTTCCCGGTGCTGCACGGGGTGAGCGTCGCGATCGACGAGGCCGAGACCCTGGGACTGGTGGGTGAGTCGGGCTCCGGCAAGACGACGCTCGGGCGCGCCGTCCTCGGGCTCGCACCGGTCTCCGCGGGGAGGATCACGTTCGCGGGCCAGGACATCACCCGCGCGAGCCGCCGGGAACGCCGCCGCCTCAGCCGTGACCTGCAGGTGGTCTTCCAGGACCCGTACACCTCGCTGAACCCGTCCCTGACCGTGGGCGACATCCTCGCCGAGCCACTCGGCATCCAGGGCGTCACCGGCCAGGACGCGCGGTCCCGGGTCAGGGACCTCCTCGACCGCGTGCACATGCCCGCGGACGCGATGGCCCGGCTACCGCGCGAGTTCTCCGGCGGTCAGCGCCGGCGCATCGCGATCGCGCGGGGCCTGGCGCTCAAGCCCAGGCTGATCGTCTGCGACGAGCCCGTCAGCGCCCTGGACCTCTCGACGCAGGCGCGGGTGCTCGACCTGCTGCTGGAGATCCAGCTGCTGTCGCGCATCGCGTACCTCTTCATCTCCCACGACCTCGACGTCGTTCGCCACATGAGCCATCGCGTCGCCGTCATGTACCGGGGGGAGATCGTCGAGCAGGGGGCCGCGACCCAGGTGACCGCCGAGCCGAGCCACCCCTACACCCAGCGCCTCCTGCTGGCCTCCCCCGTCAACGACCCGGACCGCCAGGCGCAGCGCCGCGAGGCGAGGCGCCGCCTCGCGGCGTCCGGGGCAGCGGCCGGCTGACCAGCACTCCCACGGGCTGAGACCATCCGCCACGCCGCATGTATCACCGCGGCCGCAGGGTGCTCCTCGTGGTGCTCGACACGACACGGACCGGCGCCCCGGCCACTCGAGGGGTGAGCGGCCAGGCGGCAACAGGGGGCGCCTGGGCGCGGAGCAGGCCGACCGCGGCAGCCGGTTCCGTGCCGAGCGCGGGGAGGATGCCGGCCGGCCGCTGGGGGGCCGCCGGCCGGCGCCACCCCGGTTGCGCCGAACGGGGGATTCGCCCCTCCCGGCCCGGGACCTAGCCTGGCGCGCGTCGCGCCGACCGCGAGAACACCACGAGGAGCAGGGGTGAGCACCGAGGTGAGCACGTCGGGTCCGCCACGGTCGCGCCGGCTGCCGCAGCCGTCGTCCGACACCCTGAGCCGCCACGGCGG
>JBKHXE010000167.1:0-48471 GCA_046566185.1 Actinomycetes bacterium
CGGCCGGCATGGCGCAACTGGTAGCGCACCCGACTTGTAATCGGGCGGTTCGGGGTTCGAGTCCCCGTGCCGGCTCTCTGACTCACACTGAGTGTGTGCTGCACCGGCTGAAGCGATTCGTGATGACCATCGTGGGTTTCGGCCTGCTCGGTCTCGGCGCGTTGATGGTGGTCCTGCCCGGCCCCGGACTGCTCTTTGTCGTAGCCGGTCTGGTGGTCCTCGCGACCGAGTATGTGTGGGCTCGCCGGTTGCTGGTGCATGCGAAGAAGCAGGCAAGGCGGGTCCAGGACGCCGCAGTGGCCAGCCGGCTGCGCACAGCAAGCAGCGCGAGCTTCGCCGGCGTTCTGGGTGGGCTAGGACTCTTCATGGTGATCTTCGAAGAGGTGTCGTGGCCGTTCTTCCAGAGTCTGCTGGACCGGGTATGGGGCCCGGTGTCTGGCAGCCTGTTGATGTTGACTGGTGTCGCGCTGCTCACGACCACCGTCGTCACGCGGATGACGGCCCAGGGGGAGCCTACGACGCACCTGCCCCGTCTGCCGTAGCAGCTGCCGCGTCACGGGGCGCGGCTGCCGTCCCGGCCGGAGTCGTGACGTCTGGTCTGGCGGGCGTTCATGCGCAGCTGTGTGACCCGCGCCACGCCGGCGATGGCAACCACCACACCGCCACCGACGGCAGCGATCAGCAAGGCCATGCCGACCGGCAGGGAGCCAGCCAGACCAAGGAAGTGAACCTCGATGCGCCTGGTGTTCTGCAGGATGAAGACGATCAGCAAGACCAAGAGCAACAACGCGACCGCCGTGCCCAGCCACGCGGCGCCTGCCCGAGTGAATCGTGGGGCAGCACGTTCGCGCGCCCTCTTGGGCGCGGACGCCGAGTCGCCTCGCGTCTCCTCGCGTGGGGACCTCGGATCTGTCGTCATGGCATCCGCTCCCTCGCTCCGGTCATGGCCGCGGCCACAATCATGGAGTCCGGGCGGCGGGCCGCCGCCCGGGCACGTTGGTTCCATGATTGGCACCCCAACACCGTTAGCGGAAGGGACCGTCGCCAGCTTCGGTCCCTCCTCCTGGACGACTGTTCTTGTCGTCCTCGGTGTTCACCGTCGGGTCCACGTTCACGCCGTCTGGGTCGTCGGGTCGTTAACGGCCCGTCAGCTGTCCTGGGTGGGGCCGACCGGCCTGGCCGCCCTCGTCGACCCAGCGCTGCAGCGCCTCCTCGTATGCCGCGCTGCGCGCTTGCCGCAGGATCTGCAGCGGGCCCAGTGTGTTGCTCGCCTCGACGGCCCGGTGCAGGGCCCACACCGCCTGCTCGGCGGCGAGGTCAGGCGGGATCACCAACAGCACCAGGCGCGTTCCGCTGAGCAGGGTGAGGGCCATTTGGTGGGGGTCGGTCATGTCGAACCACCCGTTCTTGATGTGCCTGCCGCGGTACGGGAGGCGCCGCGGCACCGGTCCCCACCTCCGGCGGTCGTAGGTCAGGCGAGTCACGCGGCCAACGACGGCCGTGTTGACCGCGTCGACCAAGGGCTCGATCTGCGCCGACAGATCCGTCGAGCGCGGCCACCAGGCGCCGTCGAGGGGACCGTTGCCGAACGTGGAGGCCAACGCCAGACGCACCCCCGACGTGGTGTCGAACGGGGACTGCAGGCCCCGGCTGGGCGCCCGCGATGCGGCGCCGATGTCGCCGATGTCGAACGGCGAGACCGCACCTGACCCGGAAGGCCGAGGCGATCCTGGGGCGTGCGAGGCCACGATCGTGGCGGTAGGGACGGGACGGTCGAAGAGCAGGGCCATGTCGGTTCCCCTAGCCCGGGGCGCTCCCAGGCGGCCCGGTGTAAGCGTTCACGGGGGCCGGCGGCGGCGCGGGTGTCGGAGCTCGAAGAGGTCCCTGCAAACCACACTCTACGCGCCCTTCACCGTGCTGCACCGCGGCCGCTTGACCCATGTCTTGGCGCCTCGCCACCTCGTTCGCCCCGGGCGACCGGGCGACCGGGCGGCCTGCCGCCGTCGAACGCTCGCAGGTTCGACAGGGGAGGTCAGCCGCGCATTCCCGGCGTTCGCCCGCCATGCCCCTGCGCCTGGTCTGGGCGAAGCGGCAGATCGCGGCGGCACAGAAGTCCGGCTCGACCTGCGTGCTCCCGGAGCGCACCCCTGACCGGCCGGAAGTGAACGCCTGCTCGCCCTGCTGCTGGTCACCGACGCTCGCGCCGGCCGGCTCCGCAGCAGCAACGGCGTCGCGACCCTCCCGCCGCCGGACGAGCACCCGTTGAGTTTGGGACCCCGCGCCCACCAGGTCCGAGGCGCCGTTCCGGGGCAGACGGGAGGTGCCCCAACCCTGTACGACCTACTGCTCGGGATGATCCTGGCCCCGGCCGTCTCGCTCAACCGTGTGATCACGCCGGTTCCCCGAGGACGGCTCAGCCGACCAGCGGACGCGGGTAGAGGCCTCCGCCTCCCCGGGCCGTCGTACGTCACGATCCGCGTCCCGCTGGAGGCCGCTGGACATGAAACGGCGTCAACGGGAACGGGCGTCTGCACGGACCGGCGGCGCGGGCGTCCTCGCCCCGAGCGAGCCGACGGTCTATCGGCGGGAGGCTCCTCGCGGTGAGGCCGCGAGGGCGTCGAGGAAAGTGGTGGCCCACCGGTGGACGTCGTGAGTTCGGACGCGCCGGCGCATCGACCGCATCCGTCGCTTCGACTCACGGGGAGCCACCGAGACCGCGCGCAGGATCGTCTCTTTGAGCCCCTCGATGTCGTGCGGGTTGACCAGGAAGGCGCTGCCGAGTTCGTCGGCGGCGCCGGTGAACTCGCTGAGCACCAGCGCGCCGGTCTCGTCGTGGCGGCACGCCACGTACTCCTTGGCGACCAGGTTCATCCCGTCCCGTAGTGCCGTGACGACCATGACGTCGGCGGCCAGGTAGAGCGCGGCCATCTCCTCGCGGTGGTAGGAGCGGTGCAAGTAGTGCACCGCCACGTGGCCCAGCCCGGCGTGCTGGCCGTTGATCCTCCCCACAGCGCCCTCGACCTCCTCCCGCAGCACGCGGTATTGCTCCACCCGCTCCCGGCTCGGGCTGGCGACCTGGACCAGCAGACTGCGCGGAGGTGCCAGCCGCCCGTCGGCGAGCAGCTCCTCGTAGGCGGTCAGTCGGTGCAGGATGCCCTTGGTGTAGTCCAGTCGGTCGACGCCCAGCAGCACCGTCTGCGGGTCGCCGAGCTCGGCGCGGATGGCGCGGGCCCGGGCCTGGATCTCGGGGTCGCGCGCCAGCGTGCCGTAGCCGTCGTAGTCGATGGAGATGGGGAAGGCGGCTACCCGCACCGGCCGGCCCTCGAGTGCGGCCCCGCCCGAGCGCTGGTCGAGCGCGGCGTCCTCGTCAGGACTGGCACCTCCCGGGGACTGGGTTACCCATACTGTTCCGCCGCGCGTGACGAAGCCGGCAGATCGGCGGCAGGCGCGGAGGAAGTTGATGGCGTCGGCTCGTCGCTGGAAGCCGACCAGGTCAGCGCCCAGCAGACCCTCGACGATCTGTCGCCTCCAGGGCAGTTGGGCGAAGATCTCATATCCGGGGAACGGGATGTGGTTGAAGAACCCGATCCGCAGGTCCGGTCGGGCCCGGCGCAGCAGCGCCGGCACCAGCTGGAGCTGGTAGTCGTGTACCCAGACCGTGCCGCCCGGAGCGGCCGCGGCTGCCGCGGCGGTGGCGAAGCGCTCGTTGACCCGGAGATAGGCGCTCCACCAGGAGCGCTCGAACCGCGGTGGAGCGATCACGTCGTGGTACAGCGGCCACAGCGTGGCGTTGCAGAAGCCCTCGTAGAAGTCCCTCACGTCCTGCGCGGAGAGGGACACCCCGACCAGGTGCATGCCCTCGACGCCGAACGGGGCCGGTTCCTCTCCGGCGGAGCCGGACCACCCGACCCAGGCGGCGTCGACTTGGCGCATGACTGGCGCCAAGGCGCTGACCAGCCCCCCGGGGCTGGTGCGCCACTTCGCCGGACCGTTCCCCGCTTCGACGCGGTCGACCGGCAGGCGGTTCGCCACCACCACCAGGTCGTACCCCGACTGGACCCGCGTGGCGGAGTTGCCCCCCGCGCTGCTCACCGGCTCGCTGGGGGTGCTGGTCACGGCCACAGCGGGCACGGTGACCAACTCCTCCCGCCGGGCCGATCCGGGCTCATTGGCAGTCAGCGTGTCAGACGATGACACTGCCGTCGCCACCGCCCTCTCCAGCGCGAGGCGGCGGACCGGCTTCAGCGACGCTCGTGGTGGTCGCTTGACCGGCTGGGTCCTGCCGCCGACCTGGAGGAGGCCCGGCGACTGCGATACCCACGGAGCGGCCTGCCCTCTTAAGGAGACGGCGGGCCGCTCCGGTCGCGGGCTACGTCGCCGCGCTCAGCACTGCCCGCCCTCGACGACCACCGGGTTGTTGTCGCGCTCGAACGCGAACAGCCCCGGCGTCCCCTTGTGCACCTGCGCATGGAAGGAGGTGCTGTCGTGCTGCTCTCCGGTGCCGAAGCCGGCACCTGCCCTGTCGACGCACGTCCCAGGGGTGCGGATGACGTGTGAGTGGGTCGCGGAGGCGGGCGCGCTGATCCCGCCGATCGCCAGGACGGCGATCCCGGCGACGGCAGCCAGACGCACGTGGTGCTTCATGTGGCTCTCCCTTCCTTGAGGTTCATCGGGCAGGACGTCTGTCCCTGGAAACCTTGTGCCGTCGTGGCCGCCGTTCGGTTCACTCGAGGTGGCAGACGTCCGACGTCGTGCTCACCGGCGCGTGAACCGTCCGGGGGGTTCGGGGGCACAAGGGGGATGTGACGAGCAGCGGTGGCGGGGAGGACCCGCGCAGCGACGCCGACCTCCTGGCTGACGTGGCCGAGGGGAACCGAGGCGCCCTCCACGAGCTGTTCCGACGCCACGAGCCGTGGCTCGCCGTGCGGCTGCGTCACCGCTGCGCGGATCCCGGCATCGTCGACGAGGTCGTGCAGGACACCTTCGTGACGGTCTGGCGGTGCGCCAACCGGTACCGCGGGACGGGGGACGTCGGGGCGTGGATGTGGGGGATCGCGCTCCGCACTCTGCTGCACCACCTTCGACCGCGACGCTCGGTCGTCGAACGGCTGGCGCGGCTGCGCCGAGAGCCGGACCGCTCCGCCGAGGAGGCGGTGCTGGCCCGCATCGAGCACAGCGACGTCGGGCTGGCCCTGGCGCGGCTCTCGCCCGAGCTGCGGGCCGTGGTGCAGGCGACGGTGCTCGACGGGCTGTCCACCCGCGAGGCAGCCACCCTGCTCGGGATCCCCAGCGGCACCGTCAAGAGCCGGATGAGCCGTGCACGCCTGGAGCTGAGGGAGGCCCTGCTGTGAGCAGCAACCGTGCGGGCTGGCACGCCGTCGAGGCGGACCTGAGCGCCTACGTCACCGGTGCCGCCTCGCCCGTCCTGGACGCATCGCTGGACGCCCACCTCGCCCGGTGCCAGGACTGCCGCCGCTCGATCGCCCGCCTGGTCGACGGGGCGGACACCGAGCGCCGGTGGTCCCGCGTCGCCGACGTCGTGGACCGCCCGTCGGGCTGGCTCCGCGACCGGCTCGGCATCCTCGGCGGGCACGAGCTGACCCGGGTCGCGCTCGCCGCGCCTTCCCTCCGGTGGGGGTGGGGGGTGTCTCTCGGCATCGTCCTGGCGCTCCCCCTGGCGTCGGTGCTGGTCTTCGGCGCCGGCCCGCAGGCGCTGGCGGTGCTGCTCGCGGTCGCTCCGCTCGCCCCCGCGGCCGCGGTGGCCATCGCCTACCGGAGCGGCGCCGACCCGGCCGGGGAGATGGCGCTGGCGACGCCGGCGGCGGGGCTGCGCCTGGTGGCGATGCGTGCTGTCGTCGTCGCGGCGGCCGCGGTGCCGCCGGGCCTGGCGGTCGGCTGGCTGACCGGGGTGCCGACGCACCTGGCGGTGGCCTGGCTGCTGCCCGGTCTCGCGCTGGCCGCGCTCGTCCTGCTCGCCGGCACCACCCGGCTGGACCCGCTCGTCGCGGCCGCCGTCCTCGGCGGGGCGTGGGCGCTGGCCGTGGCCGGGCCGGCCCCGGTCCGGGGCCTGGCGGCGCAGCACGTCATCGACGCCGTCGCCGGCCCGACCGTGCAGCTCGCCGCGCTCGTCGTGCTCTCGGTGTCCCTGCTGCTGAGCGTCGCCCGTCGCGACGCCCTCGCCTACCGGAGGACCGCATGACCCCTCGGACGTCGACCGTCACCGCCGACGCCGTCCACGTGCAGGACCTGGTGAAGCGGTACCGGGGGACCCACGCGGTCGACGGCGTGTCGTTGACCGTGGGCCACGGCGTGATCGGGCTCCTGGGGCCGAACGGCGCCGGGAAGACGACGCTGCTGCGGATGGTCGCCACCGTGCTGGCGCCGGACTCCGGCCGCCTTCGGCTGCTCGGTCTGGACCCGGCACTCCCCGGTGACCGGCTGGAGATTCGTCGGCGCCTCGGGTACCTGCCGCAGTCCCCCGCTCTGTACCGCGGGTTCACCCCGTTCGACCTCGTGGACTACGTGGCGGTCCTCAAGGAGCACACGGACCGGCGCTGGCGCCAGGAACACACGCGGCGGGTGCTGGAGGACGTCGGGCTCACCGACGTCATGCACCGGAAGATCCGCACCCTGTCCGGCGGGATGCGCCAGCGGGTCGCCCTGGCGGCCGCCCTCCTCGGCGACCCCGATCTGCTGGTGCTCGACGAGCCCGCCACCGGCCTGGACCCCGAGCAGCGACTCCAGCTGCGCTCGGTGCTCTCGCGCGCCGCCGACGACGGCACGGTGCTGCTGTCCACCCACAACACCGCCGAGGTCGCTGCCCTGTGCCAGCGCGTCTACGTGATGCTCGCCGGACGTGTCCGGTTCACGGGACCCCCCGCCGAGCTCGCTGCGGTCGCCGCGGGCCGGGTCTGGGAGGACGACCGGCGGGACCCGTCCGCCCTGCGCAGCTGGGCCACCAGCCACGGTACCTACCGGCACCTGGGCGACCCGCCCGCCGGCGCCGACCTGGTGGACCCGACGGTCGACGACGGCTACCTGCTGGTGGCGCGAGAGGAGGACCGGTGACGCCCGCCGGGGCGAAGACCGTGCCGGCATGGGTGAGACCCACCGTGCGGGTGGTGCCGCTGGCGCCGCTCGCGGCGGCCGGCGGAGCCTTCCTGCTGGTCGGTGCGCTGGCACGCCTCGCGGACGGGTCGTCGGAACCGCTCCTGCCGCTCGCCGCGGCCGGCACGGCGGCCGCACTCGTCGCCGGCCTGCACGACCCGGCCGCCGCTCTCCTCGCCGCGGTGCCCGCGTCGGCGGCACGGCGTCGCGGCCACCGGCTCGCGGTGCTCCTCCCGGCCGGCCTGCTGCTCTGGACCACGCTGCTCGTCGCCGCCCACCTCGCCGCGCCGACGTGGGGCGCAGGGTGGCCGTTCGGTCCGGTGACCGCCCTGGCCGCCACCGGGGTGGCGGTCGCCGTGTGGGCTCCGCCGGAGGCGAGGGCCGCCTGGGGCGCCGCAGCCCCGATGCTCTGGTTCGCCGTCGGCCGGGCCGCCGGCGACCTCGACGGGCCCGCGGGGACCGCCGTCTCGACCTGGCAGACCCACCCCTGGGCCGTCGTCCTGGCCGCGCTCGCCGCCATCACCGCAGGAGGACGACGATGACCGAGGCAGTCCGCGTTCCCGCCCGCCCCCGGCCGGACAGTCCGCGTCGGGTCGTGCTGGCCCTCGCCGCCCTGGAGGCGCGCCGGATCCTCACCCATCCGGCGCCCGCCGCCGGGCTGCTGCTGTCCGTCTTCTTCGCCCGCCAGGTGCTCACCGCGGCGCCGTCCTGGGCCGGCGCCGCCTACATGAGCCTGCCGGTGGTCGTCGGGCCGTTGCTGTGCGGGATCTCACTGGCCGCCGCGGCCGCCTTCTCGCGGGACCGGAGGGCCCTCAGCGAGGAGGCTCCGGTACGCCCCGGGCAGCGCGCCCTGGCCCGCCTGCTGGCCGGCGTCCCCGCGGTCGCCGCGGTCGCGGTGCTGACGGGCGCCGGAGCGCTGTGGCTGCGGGCTGCCGGCGGCCTCGACCTCGGGGACGAGCCGGGCCGCACCCTGCACGCCCACTACACCTTGCCCGAGCTGCTGCAGCCGGTGCCCCTGGCGGCGTTCGCGGTCGCCTTCGGTGCCGCGGCCGCCCGGCTGATCCGGCACCGCCTCGCCGCCGCTGTCGCGGTCTTCGTGGTCTGGTTCGCGGTCTCCCCGACCTCGTGGATGTGGAACGGTCCTGGGCTGATGGCGTTCTCGCTGATCCAGACCCAGCCGCTCGTCGTCCCGGTCGGGCCCGCCACCGCCGACGCGGCCGGCCTCCCGGCGTCCTGGCTGCTCAGCGCCCCGAACGAGTACCAGGACTTCTGGGGCCGGGTCGTGGTCTCACCGGCGATGGCCGCCTGGCACGACGTGTACCTGGTCGGCCTGACCCTGCTCGCCGCGAGCGTGGTCCTGGACGGCAGGGCACGCCGCACCGCGGGAGCCGCCGGGCTGGTCCTCGCGGTGGCCGGGGTGACGGCGCAGAAGCTCGTGCAGCCCTGACTCCACAGGAGAGCCCGGCGGGCCACCGGGTCCGGGTGCGGTCACGCGGCGCGGTAACGGTTCGGTGACACGCGACGTCGGCCGCGGCTCCCTCCGGGACCATGCGGTGATCCCGGCGGTCGATCGCCGGGCGTAGAGGGGAGTCTTGTTGGCCGTCCAGGAGCGCCTCACCCTTCGCAACCTGTACCTGTACCTGGTGTGCCTGATCACCCTGGTGATCTCGATCTTCGCGGCCGTGAGCCTGGTGCGCAGCACCGTCGAGCTGCTGTACCCCGATCCCGGGTACTTCGCCTTCGAGGTACCCGCGAAGGAGTCCGGGATGACGGAGGAGGACCGGGAGCGCGAGGAGGAGCGCGCCAGGGACTCGCAGCGCCGTCAGGCGGTGCTGGGCCTGGTGGGCTCCGGGACGACGCTGCTCATCGCCGGACCCCTGTACCTCTACCACTGGCGACGCGTGCAGTCCGAGCTCCCGACGCGCCCCGCGCAGGGAGCCGCGGACTCCGCGACGCCCTGAGGTCCGGCCCCCGAGCGGGTGGCGTGCCGCTCTGGTCCTCGCTCCTCCGTCCGACCTGCCGCGCATAGGGTGGGTCCGGTCGAGCCGGGAGGGACGAGTGGACTGGTACCTGTCGGACGGCGCCTCGGGTGTCCACCACCTGCGCCGCCAGATCCGGGACTACCTCCGACGGCACGCCGAACCCGGTTCCGCCGTCGAGGACGCCCATCTCGTCGTCAGCGAGCTGCTGGCCAACGCGGTGGAGCACGCCGCCGGTCCGGTCTGGGTGCGGCTGTCCTGGCACGCCGAGGAGCCGGACGTCGAGGTGTGGGACCTGGGCCCGGGCTTCACCCTGCCGGCCTCCGGCGGGCCACCCGCCGTTCCCGTGGAGCGGCTGGACGAGTCCCCCGAGGCGCCGGCCCCCTACCCCGAGCGCCTGCCGGACCTGGCCGAAGAGGGCGGCCGCGGGGTCTTCCTGGTCACGCACCTGGCGCCGGTGTTCGAGGCGCAGGCACGGCGCGGAGGCGGCACGCACGTATCCGCCCGGCTCCCGGTCCGCCGGGCCCCGTCCCCGAGCTTCGCGGCGCCGCAGCTGACCCCGGACGCGCTCCCGACACTGGACGAGGCGGACGCCGAGGGGCGCTTCGGGCGTGAGTCCTTCCTGCGGGCTCTCGTCGTCCAGCTCTCGCAGGCGGTGGAGGACAGCGCCGGACCGCACGTGATCGAGGAGGTGGTGTCCCAGGTGGGCACCGCCGTCGGCGGGCAGATGGAGACGGCCTTCCGCCTGGCGCGACAGCTGACCGAGCGCCTCACGCCGCAGGAGCTCGCGGAGTGCTACGTGCATCTCAAGCACGCGATCGACGGCCGCTTCTACGTCGTCGAGGTCACCGACGACCGCATCGTCCTCGGCAACCACCGGTGCCCGTTCGGCAACGCGGTGCGGTCCGCGCCGGCGCTGTGCCGGATGACGAGCTCGGTGTTCGGCGGGATCGCCGCCCGCAACCACGACGACGGCGCGGCGGTCGTCCTCGAGGAGCGGATAGCCGTCGGTGACCCGGGCTGCCGAGTCGTCGTCCACCTCGGTACGCCCCCGGCCGAGGCCGCGCGCTTCGCCCACTGGTACGGCGGCGCGGCGTCCGGGCGGCAGCCGGAGTCGGTGGACCGGTAGCCGGGCGCGCACGGTGCCCGCCCTGGCCGAGGCCGTCGAGGGCGGGCTGCGCATCGCGCCGGACGCGGACCGGGCCGCGGTACGCGCGGCGCTGCTCGCCGTTCCGGCATCGGGCCCTGGACCGCCGAGTACGTGTCGCTGCGGGCGCTGGGGGACCGGGACGCCTATCCCGCGGGCGACCTCCTGGTGCAGCGGGGCGCTCGGCGTCCGCTCCGGCTCGGCGGCGGAGCGCGCCGCGGTGCCGTGACATCTTGGCGCGGGTACGCGCTGCCGCACCTCTGGACGGCGCAGGTCTGGTCGTGAGGCCGAGAGCGGACCACCCGGCCAGTTGCTAGCGGCTCAACGACGTGCTACAGGACGCACCAGAGACTGGGCGATTCCGTGGGCCGGACGGTGCGTGGTCGAGGGGGTGACGAGATGAAAGGGGTGACAGACCGGGACAGCTCCGCGGGGCTGGGAGGACCGTCGGTCCGGGGTTCCGGCCGGCACCGCGGAAGCGAGGGGCCGGCGCAGAGGTCCGCGCCGTGGCGGGTGGAGGGAGCCCGTCGGCAGGGCGGTGACAGCCCGGACTGGTCCGGCTTCTGGCGGCGTGCCTGGTGGGTGCTGCTCCTGGCGCTGGGCCTGAACTGGTTGGGCGCCTCGCTGCTCCTGGCGCCCGTGGAGCGAGCTGCCGTGTCGTACACGTTCTTTCGCGAGCAGGTCGAGGCGGGGAACGTCAGCGAGGTCACGTCCACCGGCGACACCATCGAGGGCCGCTTCGAGCGTGCGGTGCGGTACCCGCCGGGCGAGGAGCGGTCGGTCGAGGTGCGGCGCTTCCAGACCCAGCGCCCGGCCTTCGCCGACGACGGGCTGATCGATCTGCTGCTGGCGCGGGACGTGGTGGTGAACGCCGAGCCGCCGGAGCGGGTGCCGGTGTGGCAGCAGTTGCTCCTCGGCTTCGGACCCACCCTCCTGCTGGTCGGTCTGCTCGTCTACCTGTTCCGCCGCGGCGCTCAGTCGCTCGGCGGCGGCCTCGGACCGAGCGGTGCCCTCGGCCGGTCGAAGGCCCGGCGGTACGCGCCCGAGGCCGGACCCCGGGTCACGTTCGCGGACGTCGCCGGGATCGACGAGGTGCAGACCGAGGTGCAGGAGGTGGTCGACTTTCTGCGCGACCCAGACCGGTACCGGCGCCTGGGCGCGACCATCCCGAAAGGCGTGCTGCTGTCGGGACCGCCGGGTACCGGGAAGACCTTGCTGGCCAGGGCGGTGGCCGGCGAGGCGGGCGTCCCCTTCTTCTCCGTGTCCGCTGCGGAGTTCATCGAGATGATCGTCGGTGTCGGCGCCAGCCGCGTGCGCGACCTGTTCGAGAGCGCCCGGAAGGAGGCGCCGTCGATCATCTTCATCGACGAGCTGGACGCGATCGGCCGTGCCCGCGGCGCTGGGCCCAGCATTAGCGGCCACGACGAGCGGGAGCAGACGCTCAACCAGCTGCTCACCGAGATGGACGGCTTCGACGGCACCGAGGGAGTCGTCGTCCTAGCGGCCACCAACCGGCCGGAGATCCTCGACCCGGCGCTGCTGCGACCCGGTCGGTTCGACCGCCGACTGTCGGTCAACCCGCCCGACCAGGCCGGTCGCCGGCAGATCCTCGCCGTGCACACACGGTCCGTGCCGCTGGCCGAGGACGTCGATCTCGACGAGCTCTCCGCCGCGACCCCCGGCATGGTCGGGGCAGATCTGAAGAACCTGGTGAACGAGGCGGCTCTGCTGGCCGGCCGCCGGTGCCACGAGCGCGTCACGCGAAGGGACATGCTGGACGCGCTCGAGAGGATCGTCCTCGGCGCCGAGCGCAAGATCACTCTGTCGCTCGAGGAGCGTGAGCGGACCTCCTACCACGAGTCGGGCCACGCCTTGCTAGGGATGCTCACTCCCGGGGCCGACCCGGTTCGCAAGATCTCCATCATTCCGCGCGGCCACGCGCTGGGCGTCACTCTGCAGACGCCGGAGTCGGATCGGTACGGCTACGTCCAGCGGTACCTGCGGGGCCGGATCGCGGGTGCCCTGGGTGGTCGCGCCGCCGAGGAGCTCGTCTACGGCGACGTCAGCACCGGGGCCGAGAACGACCTGGACCACGCCACCAGGCTGGCCCGCCAAATGGTCGGCCGCTGGGGCATGTCCGAGCGGGTGGGACTCGCCTCCGTGCTGCCCGCACCCGGCCAGGAGCAGCTGGCTCTCGACGCGTCCGGCCCGGCCCCCGCGACCCGGGAGCTCGTCGACGCCGAGGTGCGCCGGATCCTCGACGAGTGCTACGAGGAGGCCCTGGCCACCTTGCGGTGCAACCGGGACCGGCTGGACCGGCTCGCTCGGGCGCTGCTGGAGCACGAGACCCTGGACGCCGAGCAGGCCTATGCCGCCGCCGGGATCTCGCGCGTTGCGGCCCTCGTTGAGACGGGCCCGCCCAGCCCTCCTCTCGCCGTGCGGGTCCAGGCGCCCGTGCCCGGACAACCTGGCGCCCCGACGGCGGATAGAACGGGGAATAAAGGTTGAGTCGAGTGCGCTCAACTTTGGCGAGAATCCCGAGAAGAGCGGAGGTGAGTGACCATGGCGCTTCCGGTTCGTCGCAACAGCGAGCTGCAGACCTGGAACCCGTTCCGCGAGCTCGACGACCTTCACCAGCGGATGTCGCGGCTGATGGAGTCGACGTTCGGCGAGACCCGTGACGGCCTGACCGGCTGGGTGCCCGCCGTCGACATCGAGGAGACCGACGACACCTTCGTGGTGGAGGCGGAGCTGCCGGGCGTCAAGCGCGACGACGTGACCGTGGAGCTGCGGGACAACGAGCTGACGATCCACGGTGAGGTCAAGGAGCGCGAGCGCACCGGTGTCCTGCGCCGGCAGACCCGCCGCACCGGGCAGTTCGACTACCGCGTCTCGCTCCCTGGTGACGTGGACGCGGACCACGTCGACGCCAACCTCCAGGAGGGCGTCCTGCGGGTGACCGTGCGCAAGGCGGCGCGGGCCAAGCCGCGGAGGATCGAGATCACCGCCGGCTGACAGGCCGACCGAAGCGAGAGGGGAGCGAGAACGCTCCCCTCTCGACGTTCGTTCTCGCTCGCGGGCTCGGCTCAGTGCCGCGAACCGGCACCCGGTAGAACGGAAGCGTGCGCGCCCGCCCCGAGATCCTGCACGTGGACCTCGACGCGTTCTTCGCCGCCGTGGAGCAGCGCGACAAGCCGTCGCTGCGCGGCCGCCCGGTCGTCGTCGGCGGCGTCGGCGGCCGCGGGGTGGTCGCGACGGCGTCGTACGAGGCGCGCGCCTACGGGGTCGGGTCCGCGATGCCGACGGCCGAGGCGCGGCGACGGTGCCCGCACGCGGCCTTCCTGGCCGGCCGGTTCGCCGCCTACCGCGTGGCGTCCGACGTCGTGATGGGGCTGCTGCGTGACCTCTCGCCGCTCGTGGAGCCGGTGTCGCTCGACGAGGCGTACGTCGACCTGGCGCCGACGCACGCCGGCCTGGACGCCGCCGCCGTGGCGGCTGTCGCCGAGGACCTGCGCCGCGCCGTCCGAGAGGCCACCGGGCTGACCGCCTCGGTCGGGGCCGCCACCAGCAAGCTCGTCGCGAAGATCGCCTCGGACCTGCGTAAGCCCGACGCCCTGCTGGTCGTGCCGCCCGGCGAGGAGGCGGCCACCCTGGCCCCGTTGCCGGTGCGGCGACTGCCCGGCATCGGCCCCGCCGGCGAGGAGCGGCTGCGCCGGCGGGGGCTGGGCACCGTCGGGGACGTCGCTGCGCTCGAGGCGGCCGACCTCGTCGAGCTGCTCGGCCAGGCCCACGGGCGCGCCGTCCACACGGCCGCGCAGGGGCTCGACGACCGTGACGTCGTCCCCGAGCGGGAGGCGAAGTCGCTGTCGGCCGAGGAGACCTACGCCGTCGACGTCACCGACCCGCGCGTCCTCACCGACCACGTGCGGCGCCTCGCCGAGCGGGTCACCGAGCGCCTCGTGCGGCACGGCACGTCCGGCCGCACCGTGACCCTCAAGCTGCGCCGCTACGACTTCACGACGATCACACGCTCCTCCACGCTCCCGCAGCCCACGGACGCCGCCCGCGAGATCGCCTCTGTCGCAACGGCTCTGCTGAGCAGTGTCGACACCACCGACGGCGTCCGCCTGCTCGGCGTCGGCGTCTCCGGCCTCGCCGACTTCGCCCAGCAGGACCTGCTGGCCGAGCTCGACCCGGTCGACGGCGACGACGACGGGGAAGCCCCGGACGCCGTCGCCACGCCCGAACCGGCGACGGCGGCGTGGCGGCCCGGGCAGGACGTCGTCCACGCCGTCCACGGCGCCGGCTGGGTCTGGGGAGCGGGCCTGGGCCTGGTGACCGTGCGGTTCGAGGGGCCGCGCACCCCGCCGGGGCCGATCCGCACACTGCGCGCCGACGACCCGGACCTCGCTCCGGCCGAGCCGCCGGCCTGGTAGCCGCGACCGACGTGCTCAGGTGGCCGTCGCGGGTGTCCAGCCGGGTGAGCTGGGCGACCACGGGGACGTCGGAGCCCACCACCAGCCCGTAGGCACAGCCGAGCGGCACGGCCCGCGGGTCGATGAGGTCGTTGACGCGTGCGGCCACGGGGGAAGGCCCCGCACTGGCGCCGACGCCTTCGCGAGCTCCTCGGCCACCGCGACTCCCTCCCGGCCACCCAGCATCGTGGACGGTGCCGGTGGTGTCGCGTCGTGGGACGGCGGGCGGCGGCGGCGGCGGTGGTGGTGGTGGGTGGCTACGGCCGGCGTCCCCCCGCCCCTGCGTCACCCAGCACGTGCAACCGCTCCCGGTACTCCTCGGTCGTCAGCTCTCCACGGGCGTACCGCTGGTCGAGGATGTCGAGGGCGGCGCTCCGGTGGGCCGGCGGGGGCGCCGTCGCCCGGCCGCTGGCCCCCCGGGTCAGGGCGACCACGAGGGCGACGACCACGGCCACGACACCGACGACGAAGAGCGTCGACAGCAGCCACATCCAGCCCCACCCCCAGCCGTCCATGTGGTTCCAGCCGTCCCAGTCGACGTCCCGCAGCGCCAGCCTCATCGCACCCACCTCGCAGCCGCCGTCGGTCGCACCGTAGGCGGCGCGGCCGGCGGCCGGCAGGGCCGATGGTCCTGGTGGGTGATGGCCGCTGGGCGTGCATACCGTCCTTGATCACGCCTACCTTCCTCGATCACGGAAGGGGAGGGAGGCAGGGGAGCCGCGCCTCAGCGCGCCGGGGACTTGACCTGCTCGTCCTCCTCGGCGGCGTCGGCGTCCTGGGCCTCGGCGTCCTCGTCCCCGGCCTCGACCTCGACCTCGGGGGCCTCGTCGACGGCGGCCTCGCCGGTCCCGGGGGCCTGCTGGGCCACCGCCTCCTGCGCCGCCTGCTGGGACGCGGCGGGCTCGTCGCCGCCGAGCAGGTTCATCGCGACGGTGCCGCCGCCGAGGGTCGCGAGCATCTGGCGCACGTTGGCCAGCTGCGCGTTGATGCTGTCGCGGCGCTGCGTCGCGGCGGCCAGCTCACGGTCGGACTCGGCGCGGATCCGCTCGGCGCGGGCCTTCGCCTCGCTGACCAGCTGCTGCGCCTGCTGCTCAGCCTCCTCCAGCATGCGGCGAGCCTTGATCGAGGCGTCCGCGTGGGTGCGCTCGGCCTCGGCGCTCACCGCCTCGGCGCGCTCCTGGGCCGCGGCCAGCTGCTGCTCGGCCGCGGCGGTCCGCTCGACGAAGTCCTGCTCCGCCCGCTCGCGGCGCTGCGCCAGCGTGGTCTCGAAGTCGGCCGCCGCCTGCGCCGCCTTCGCCCGCTGCCGCTCGTAGACGGCCTCGGCCTCCTCGCGACGCGCGGTCGCGTCCCGGTCGGCCTCGTCGAGGATCTCGTCGGCCCGGCGGCGGGCGTCCTCCAGGACGCGGGCGGCCTCGGCGTCCGCGGCGCTGCGGGTCTGCTCGGCGTACCGGTCGGCCTCCGCGCGGACGATGGCGCTGGACTCCTCGACGTCGCGGCGGTGGGCCTCGGCGTCCTCGCGGGCGCGGTGGGCGAGGTCGGCCGCCTCCTCCTCCGCGAGCTGGAGGATCTTGCCGATCCGGGCGCCGAGGTCGGTGTAGGTCGGGGACGCCGAGGCGGCCTCCGGCTCGGGTGCCGGCTGCGCGCGCCGCTCGGCCTCGGCCGCCTCGAGGGACTCGACGCGCCGGGACAGCTCGTCCGCCTGCTGGCGTGCGACGTAGAGCGCCTCGCTGAGCTCACGGATGCGCTGGTCGACCTGGGCGGGCTCGTAGCCGCGCAGCACGGTGCGGAAGGTGGAGGTCTCGCTCATGTGGGCCTTCGTCATCTCTCGTGGTGGACGGGGTCGGTGGGCGTCTGTGGGTCGGTCGTCGGGTGCTCGGGGACGGCGAGGGCGTCGATGACGCCGGACAGCTGCCCCAGCTCCGCCGAGATCTGGTCGCGGCGGCGGCTCAGGGCGGCCACCTCGGCCCGGGCGCGGTCCAGCATCTCGCGGGCCTGGGTGCGCAGGTCGTCCGCCTCCGCGCGGGCGTCGGCGACGAGCTGGGCCGCCTCCGCCCGGGCCTGCCGGCGCAGGTCCTGCGCCTCGCGCTGGGCCGTCGCGACCTGCTCGGCGACGCGCTCCCGCAGCATCCGGGCGCCGCTCTCCGCCTCGCCCAGCCGGCGCTCGGCCCGCTGGATCTTGGCCTCGGCCTCCAGCTCGGCGTCCGCCAGCAGGCGCTCGGTGGCCTCACGGGCCCGGGCCCGCTCGGTCTCGGCGTCCTCACGACCGCGGCGCAGCGCCTCGTCGGCCTCGGCGCGCACCGCCGCGATCTCGGCGTCCGCGACGTCGATCCGGTGCCGCAGCCGCTGGGCGCTGGCCCCGATGACGCGGTGCAGGCGGCCTCGCACGGCACGGACGATCTCGGCGGCCTCGGCGTGCCCCCGGTCCCGGCTGCGCCGCGCCTCCTCCTCCGCGGTGGTGAGCAGCTGGTCGACGGTGCGCCGCGTCCAGGCGGTCTGCTCCTCGGCCTCGGCGAGCTCGGCGTCCGCCGCGGCACGCGCGGCGTCGCGCAGGTGGCGGGCCTGCTCGCGGGCGGTCTCCAGCTCGGCGGCGGCGGTGGCGCGCGCCTGCTCGAGCTCGTCGACCGCGGACCGGTGCGCCTGCTCGGCCTCCTCGCGGGTCCGCGTCAGCAGCGCCTCCGCCTCCGCGCGGGCCTCGGCGAGCACCTGGTCGGCCTCCGCCGTCGCCGCGGACCGGATCCGCTGCTCGGTCTCCTCGATCTGCGCGGTCCGGCGCCGGACGTCGTCCTCGGTGTCGGCGGCCAGGCGCTCGGCCTCGGCCCGCGCGGTCGACACGAGCCGCTCGGCCTCCTCGCGGGCCTGCCGCGCCACGGTCTCGGCCTCGGCCCGCAGCTCCGCCGCCTCCGACTCGGCCTGGGCGAGCAGCTGGTCGCTCGTGCGCCCCGCGGCGTCCACGACCAGCGTCGCCTGCTCCCCGGCGTCCCCGACGAGCTGGGCGGCCTCCTCCTGGGCCTCCGCGAGCCGGGTCGTCGCCACGCGGTGGGCCTCGGTGGCCTCGCTGTGCAGCCGGGCGGCCTCGGCGCGGAGCTGCTCCGCCTCCGCGCGGAGCGCGTCGGCATGCTGCTGGGCCAGGGAGAGCAGGTGCACCGCCTCGTCCACGCCCGGCGATGTCTCGCGGGTCGGGACGGGATCCATGGCGCCCAATCTATCGGTGGCGGCGGCGGCCAGGAACAGGGCCAATCCACCCGAACGGCGGTCTCGAACCCATGGCCACACGGCGCCGTCACCGGTGGCGCCACTACCGGGAGGAGTGATCCACCATGGCCACCACGACCGCGGAACGCTCGGTCAACCGCCTGCTCGGGACGGTCTTCGGAGCCGTCTACGTGCTCGTCGGACTGCTCGGCTTCGCCGTGACCTCCGGCGTCGGCTTCGTCGCCACCGAGGGCAACAACCTCATCCTGTTCGAGGTCAACCCGCTGCACAACGTCGTCCACCTGCTCGTCGGGGCGCTGCTGCTCGTCGGCAGCCGGTCCGTCGCGTCGGCCCGGGCGATCAACACGACCGTCGGCGGGGTCTACCTGCTCGTCGGACTGCTGGGGCTCTTCCTCGTCGGTTCGTCGGCGAACATCCTCGCGCTCAACGGCGCCGACAACGTGCTGCACCTGGGCAGTGCCGCGCTGCTCCTCGGCGTGGGCCTGACCCAGGACCGGCAGCGGGTCCGGGCGGCGTGACCGCCCGCCGGCAGCCGCCGGCCGACGTGGTGGCGGCGTGGACGGCGTTCGCGGCCATCGGGGCCGGGCTCGTCCACGCCGCCACGGCCGGCGCCCTCGCGAGCGCCGCCCTCGCGGTCGCCGCCCTCGGCCTCGCGGGGGTGACGCTCGTACGGGGCGCCGTCCCCTCGCCGAAGGTGGTGGCCGCCGCGTCGGCGGCGCCCGTCGTGACGTGGCTGGCCACGCGGGTCACCGGCGCGGAGCCGGTGGGCACCGCGGACGCTCTCGTCACGGTGCTGCACGCGGCCGTCGCGGCACTCTGTCTGGTCGCCGCGCGCGCCTCCGTCACCGATCCGCCGGCCGGCCGAGGTTCGGCCGCCGGCCGGCTGGGCATGCTCGCGGCCGGCGCGCTGGTGATGGCCGCGGTCACCACGCCCGCGCTGGCCGCGACCGAGGCGGGCGAGCACGCGCGGCCCCACGGGCACACGGCGACGTCGCCCTGAGGCTCCTGCCCGGCCGCCCTCCGGGGTGTCACCGCCCGGTTCCCGCCGACTCGTAGCACAGTGACCGGATGCACCCGATCTCGGACGACGCCACCGACCGCGAGCCAGGCGCCACGCCCGCCCACCCCGCCGGCGGGCACGAGCCCGACCCCGCCGTCGTCGAGGCGGTGATGACGGTGCGCGACCGATTCGGCGCCGGCGGCCTGCGCGACATGATCGCGCTGGCGTCCGCCGAGCTGACGGTCGTCGAGGAGGCCCTCGCCCAGCTCGGCGTCCCCGAGCCTCCGGAGGCCGACATCGACGGTCCCGGGCCGACCGCCTAGTCGCGGACGTCGAGCGGCAGGGGTGTCGGCCGCTTCGCCTGGCGCCGTCGCCGGAGGACTCACCGCGCAGCCGCCGTCGCACCCACGGACGTCGTTGCCTCCGCCGACGATGCTCACCAGGTCGGCGCCGAACTCCAGGGCCACCGGCAGCTGCTGGTCGAGGATCTGGGGCAGCAGGCGCCCGCGGACGGCGAGGTTCGCGTACTCCACGCCCGGGCCGCCGGCGGCGCGCGCGGCGTCGTCCAGGGTGGCGGCGAGCCGGTCGGCCAGGATGGACGGCGGCCGGACGGCGCGCGCACCCGGCTTCGAGGGGCCACACGATCACGAGGTCCCGTTCAGTCGACGGCACCGGTCGCCCGGCGCCGCACCTTGCGGTCCCAGCGGTCGAGCTCGGTGCGCACCCCGGTGGCGAGGAACTCCCCGAACGTCACGCCGGCGGCCAGGCCCAGCCCGATCGCGCCGGCCGTGGCGAGCTGCGCGACGCCCCGGTCGACGTCGGCGTCCACGACGATCGCGAACAGGCCGCGGTAGATCGTCAGGCCCGGCAGCAGCGGCCCGACGGCGGAGGCGGCCACGATCAGCGGCGGGATGCGCAGCCGCTGCGTCACGACGTCCCCGCTGAAGCCGACGACCACCGCGGCCACCGCGCTCGCCACCGCGGCGCCGAGGCCCAGCTCCCGGCCCAGGGAGAACACCGCCCACGAGGCGGCGCCCGCCAGTCCCGCGACGAGCGCCGGGCGGGGCCGTGCGTAGGAGGCGATCGCGAAGAACGCGGAGATGCCGGCGGCTGCCGCGAGCTGCAGCCCCGGTGGGACGGCGTACGCGGTCGGGTCGAGGACCACGAGCGGCACACCGGCGCGCCGCGCGACGTCGAGCACGAGCGCGATGCCGACGACGATGCCGGCGGTCAGCGTCATCACCTCGAACGAGCGCGCCGCGGCGGTGACGTGGAAGCCGCTGATCGCGTCCTCGGCCGCGCCGACCAGCGACATGCCCATGAGCAGGACGACGATGCCTGCACCGACGACGAGCGACGTCCGGACGTCGGTCTCCAGAACGACGAGGGCCACCGCGACGACCGTGGCGAGCATCGCGCAGGCCGCCTGCTGGAAGAACTGCGGCAGCCCCCAGCGGGTGAGGGTGCGCATCAGCAGGTCGATGCCCGCCGACGTCAGGCCGGCGACGACGGCCACGACGGGCCCACCGCCCAGCAGGAGGCCGACGGCCGCGGCGGCCAGGCCGAGGAACAGCGTGACGACCCAGCGGCGGTACGGGTGCGGGGTGGCGAGCACCTCGTCGAGCACGCGGTGCGCCTCCTCGACGTCCACCCCGCCCTTCGCGACCCGGTGGGCGAGGTCGGTGACGCCGTGCAGGCGGCTGTAGTCCGTCGTCCGCACGCGGACGATCCGCATGCCGGTGAGCGGCACGGCGTCGTCGCGGTCCCAGCTGACCGTCAGGGACGTGTACGTCACGTCGACCTGGCACGACGTCATGCCGTACGCGGCCGCGACGCGCAGGACGGTCGCCGTGACGTCGGCGGCCGGCACCCCGACCGCGAGCATCGCCTCGCCGATGCGCAGCGCCAGCTCGAGGGCCGCGTGGGCCGACAGGTCGTCCAGCTCGCTGCGGCGCGTCCGCAGGCCGATCTGCAGGGTCGGCGGGTTCTGCCCGGCGATGGCCCGGCGGGCCCGGTCGGCGAAGCGGGGGTACTGCGGCTTCGGCGGTCCCGGCACGCGGACAGCGTAGGGCGGGCGTGCGTGACAGGATCGGCGACCTCGGACGTCGCGAAAGGGGACGAGCAGGTGACGATCGCGATCATCGGGGGCCGGGTGGTCCCCGTCGAGGGCGACCCGATCGAGGGCGGCACGGTGGTCCTCCGGGACGGCCGGGTCTCGGCCGTCGGCGCCGACGTCGAGGTGCCGGACGGCGCCCGGGTGGTCGACGCGAGCGGCTCGTGGGTGCTGCCCGGCCTCGTCGAGGCCCACGCGCACATGGGCGTGCACGAGGAGGCCGAGGGCTGGGCGGGCGACGACACGAACGAGATGACCGACCCGAACGGGGCTCGGATGCGGGCACTGGACGCGGTCAACCCGGCCGACGAGGGCTTCCGCGACGCCCTGTCCGGCGGCGTGACGACCGCCGTCGTCAAGCCCGGCTCGGGCAACCCGATCGGTGGTCGAACCGTCGCGCTGAAGTGCTGGGGCCGGATGGTCGACGAGATGCTGCTGCGTGAGCCGGTGTCGGTGAAGAGCGCGCTCGGGGAGAACCCCAAACGCGTGTACGGCGACCGGAAGGCGCTGCCCTCGACCCGGCAGGGCGTGGCCGCCGTCATCCGCGACGCGATGACGAAGGCCCAGGACTACAAGGCCCGCCGCGACCGCGCCGCGCGCGACGGTGAGCCGTTCGACCGCGACCCGTCGTGCGAGGTGCTCGTGCGGGTGCTCGACCGCGAGCTGCCGTGGTCGCAGCACTCTCACCGCGCCGACGACATCGCCACCGCCCTGCGGCTCGCCGAGGAGTTCGGATACCGGCTGATCGTCAACCACGGCACCGAGGCGCACCTGATCGCCGACGTCATCGCCGAGCGCGGCGTCCCGGTCGTCATCGGCCCGCTGTTCACCACGCGCAGCAAGGTGGAGCTGCGCGGCCGCCACCTTCGCAACCCGGGGCTGCTGGCCCGCGCCGGGGTGACGATCGCGATCACCACCGACCACCCCGTCGTGCCGATCAACTTCCTCGTGCACCAGGCGAGCCTCGCGGTCAAGGAGGGCCTCGACCGCGACGAGGCGCTGCGGGCCCTGACGATCAACCCCGCGCGCATCATGGGCCTGGACGACCGGGTCGGCTCCCTGGCGCCGGGCAAGGACGCCGACGTCGTGATCTGGTCGGGTGACCCGCTCGACGTGTTCTCCCGCGCGCTGCGCGTCTTCGTCGGCGGCCGCGAGGTCTACACCTGGGACGACGACGCCTCGGTCGGCGTCGTCGCCGACCCCTACGCCCGCTGACCCCGGCCGTGGTCCTGCAGTCCCGCCACCCGGCGAGGCGGCGGGACCGCAGGATCACCGGGAGGGGGCGACGAGGACGGCCAGGGCTGCGCGGCCCGCGATGCGCAGCGGAGGCGGACGACGTGCGGCGAGGCTCCTGCCAGCCGGCGCCCGGTCCGGATGACGAGAGCCTCGCCCCCCCAGCGCGGTGGATCCTGTGCCCACCCTCCCCACGAGGGGCGTCCCCACCATCCGACAGTGTCGGAGCGGCGAGGAAGGTCCGTCATGACGTGATCTCGCCGGGCTTCCTGACGAGCGTGTACACCCGCGCCCGGTCGTCGGCGACGAGGACGGTCTCGTCGGTGCGGATGGCGTCGTAACCGTTGACGGTGATGTGGCCCGTGTCGTCGGGGTCGAACGCCGTGAGGTCGAGGGGCTGGCCGAGCAGGACGATCAGGGGTGCCGGTGGGGGAGGCTCACCGGCGGCCAGGCGCAGCACGAGCTTCTCGACCACCTGGCCACCGTAGCGCCGACGGCGGGTGCCGGCTCCGACGTGAAGACGTCCCGGGGGGGACACGTTGTCACCACCCTGCGCGCCGTCACGGCAGGCGCCAGTCGACGGGCGGGGCGCCCTGGGCGGCGAGCAGGGCGTCGACGCGGCTGAACGGCCGTGACCCGAAGAAGCCCCGGGACGCCGACAGCGGGCTGGGGTGCGGGCCGGCCACGACGGGGACGTCGTCGAGCAGCGGCGTCAGCGTCTGCGCCTGGCGTCCCCAGAGGACGGCGACGAGCGGCCCGCCGCGCTCGACGAGCGCCCGCACCGCGCGGGCCGTGACGTCCTCCCACCCGCGTCCGCGGTGGGAGCCCGCCACGCCGGGGCGCACCGTGAGCACCCGGTTCAGCAGCAGCACTCCCTGCGCCGTCCACGGCGAGAGGTCGCCGCAGCTCGGCGTCGGCACCCCGGTGTCGTCGACCAGCTCGCGAAAGAGGTTGACCAGGCTGCGTGGCAGGGGCGCCACGTGCGGCTCGACCGCGAACGACAGGCCGACGGCGTGCCCCGGCGTGGGGTAGGGGTCTTGGCCGACGACGAGCACGCGGACGCCGTCCAGGGGGGCCTCGAAGGCCCGCAGCACCCGGTGCGGGTCCGGCAGGACGCCCCGGCCCGCCGCGGTCTCCGCGGCCACGAACGAGGCCGCGTCCGCCAGCGCCGGACGCGCCGGCTCCAGCGCCGTCCGCCACGACGGGTGGACGGCGTCCAGGGTGAGGATCGTGGGGGAGGGCGGCACGACGGAGTGCCTACGCGAGCAGGCCGCCGCCGCGCAAGCCGGAGCGGCGGCGAGCCACACGTCGCGGTGAACGGCCCGTCAAGTACCGGTCAAACTTGTGGACCGCCAGCACGATCGTCCCGTTCGTGGGGATGCGTCCTGGCGTCCGACGTGCTTACCGTCGCGGCGTCCTCCGGCTCCGGTTCGCAGCCGGACGGGCGCCCCACGTCCGCCACGTGACGGTCCACGCACCGGTGTCTCCGCCGGGCCGCCGCGATCCCCTACCCCTGCACGGTGGAGCCCCACGAGGGAGGCCGGTGCGTGCCGTTGCGGAGGAGACCTCATGAGCATGTTCCGGAGCAGGGCCCGTCACCGCGCCCCCAGCCGCTCCACGCGGCGCGTCCTCGGCCTGGGCGCGGTCGGCGCCGTGGTCGCCTCGCCGTTCGTCGGCACCGGCCAGGCGTCGGCGGCGGACGGCGCCACGTGGGACGCGCTGGCCGAGTGCGAGTCCGGCGGCAACTGGTCGATCAACACCGGCAACGGCTACTACGGCGGCCTGCAGTTCGCGCAGAGCACGTGGGAGGCCTTCGGCGGGACGCAGTACGCGTCGCGGGCCGACCTCGCCAGCCGTGAGCAGCAGATCGCGACCGCCGAGCGGGTGCTCGACGGGCAGGGCTGGGGTGCGTGGCCCGCGTGCTCGTCCAGGCTCGGCCTGTCCGGTGGCGGCGGGGACGCCGACGCCTGGCAGGACGCGGCCGCGTCGTCCGGGTCGCCGTCGTCCTCGTCGTCCGTCGCCGGGGAGCAGCGCCGACCGGCCCGTGCGCAGCGAGCCGTCGTCGCCTCGGTGGAGCACCAGGCGAACGGCCGGCACTACGAGGTCGTGGCCGGTGACACCCTGTCGTCGATCGCCCGCGAGCAGGGCGTGGAGGGGTGGCAGCTGCTGTTCGGCCTGAACACCGGCGTGCTGTCCGACCCCGACGTCCTCGAGGTCGGTCAGGTGCTGCACCTCGACCGCGCCTGACCTGCGGAACAGACCGCGGCGGAGGGGATCGCTCGTCGGCCCCTCCGCCGCGGCGCGCCCGGCGGGCCGCTAGGGTCGTCCGCTCGGGTGAACTCCGCGGGCCGGTCAGGGCGACGCGCCCGGGCGCCGGCGAACGAATGACACCGGTGTTGTTCGCCGCCTACAGTGGGGGCGCCGGCAGCCGCCGGCCGGGAGCAGCTCAGGGAGTTCGTGCATGGACGCCGCCGAGGTCAGGGACGCCGACACGACGGGACTGTCGGCGCGAGACCAGGAGATCCTCGCCTTCGAGCGCCAGTGGTGGAAGTACGCCGGCGCCAAGGAGCAGGCGGTCCGCGAGCTCTTCGACATGTCGGCGACCCGCTACTACCAGGTGCTCAACGCCCTCATCGACTCCCCGCAGGCGCTGGCGTTCGACCCGATGCTCGTCAAGCGGCTGCGCCGGATGCGGGCGTCGCGCCAGCGGGCGCGCTCGGCCCGTCGGCTCGGCATCCAGGTCTGAGGCCTAGGCTCGCGCCGATGAGCGAGCAGACCCCGACCCGTGGCGTCCGGCGCTACCCGCCGGACGAGTTCGACCAGCTCCCGGCCACGCAGGGACGTCGCGGCGCCCACCGCGCCCGCCCCAACCCGGTGCTGGCCATGGTCCCCGTGCTGCTCGTCGTCGTGGCCGTCGTGGCCGTCGTGGTCGGCGCCATGACGCTGCTCGGTGACAGCGCCCCCGACACCGCCTCCCCGGCCGGCAACGAGGCGCCCATCGACGAGGGGACCGCCGCGCCGGAGCCGTCCGCCCCCGAGGGCACCGCGGCTCCCACGCAGCAGCCGACCGCCGAGCCGACGACGGCACCGCCCCCCACCGAGGAGCCCGAGCCGGAGCCGACGGTCGACAGGAGCGTGGCCGTCACGGTGCTCAACGGGACGTCGACGGCCGGGCTGGCCGCGGGGGCGGCGGAGCGCCTCACCGGAGAGGGCTGGACGGTCGCGGGCACGGACAACTACCGCGCCGGCCCGACGCCGCCGACCACGGTCTACTACGCGAGCGAGGACCTCGCGGCGACCGCCGAGGCCGTCGCGGCGGACCTCGGCGGGGCGGCCACCGAGCTCAGCGAGGCGTTCGGCGCCGAGGCCCTGACGGTCGTGCTCGGGGACGACTACCGGGCCTGACGTAGCCGCCCTCCTCCAGGCCGGCGCGCACCTCGAACCAGTTGGCCAGGGCGGCGTCCCGTAGCCGCAGCCACGACCACGCCGCCGCCAGGCCGTAGGCCGGCAGGAAGCCCACCGGCCCGAGGAACCAGGCCCACTGTGCGGCGTGAACCGCCTCGTGCCGCAGCAGCGCCGGGCGCCGCAGGGCGGCGTCCAGCGGCATCCGCAGCAGGACGACGTCCCCCACGGTGACCGCGGGGGCGCGCGGCGCCGGGAACCACGCCCGGTAGCCGGCGGCGAGGCGCAGCCCGTGCGGTCCGTCGGACACCCGGGCGCCCCCGGCGCGCGCGAGCGCCAGGCCGGCCGGGGTCGATCCGTTGAGCAGGTTGGCGAGGCGCCGCAGCCGCAGGCGGGACATCACGGGCCCAGTGTGCCCCGGAGCTGCCCGACCATTTGCACTCGGCCGGTCAGAGTGCTAATCATGTGGCTGGCACTCTCACGTCGAGAGTGACAGCACCACCGCACTCCAGACATGGGAGCACAAGCTTCCGGCCGGACCGGTGAGCCGCCGCCCGAGCGGGACGTGACTGCGCGGGCGTCGGCGTCCGTCGCGGGCACCGCCCGGCCACCACCACCCGTCAGCGGGAGGAAACCCCGAATGGCCAAGATGATCGCCTTCGACGAGGAGGCCCGGCGCGGTCTCGAGCGAGGGATGAACACCCTCGCCGACGCCGTCAAGGTCACCCTCGGTCCGAAGGGCCGCAACGTCGTCCTCGAGAAGAAGTGGGGCGCTCCCACCATCACCAACGATGGTGTGAGCATCGCCAAGGAGATCGAGCTCGAGGACCCGTACGAGAAGATCGGTGCCGAGCTCGTCAAGGAGGTCGCCAAGAAGACGGACGACGTCGCTGGCGACGGCACCACCACCGCCACCGTGCTGGCCCAGGCGATGGTCCGCGAGGGCCTGCGCAACGTCGCGGCCGGCGCGAACCCGATGGCGCTGAAGAAGGGCATCGAGAAGGCCGTCGAGGCCGTCTCGGAGCAGCTCCTCAACTCGGCCAAGGAGGTCGAGACCAAGGAGCAGATCGCCGCCACCGCGTCGATCTCCGCCGCCGACCCGCAGATCGGCGAGCTCATCGCCGAGGCGATGGACAAGGTCGGCAAGGAAGGCGTCATCACCGTCGAGGAGAGCCAGACCTTCGGCCTCGAGCTCGAGCTCACCGAGGGCATGCGCTTCGACAAGGGCTACATCTCGCCCTACTTCGTGACGGACGCCGAGCGCATGGAGGCCGTCCTCGAGGACCCGTACATCCTCGTGGTGAACTCCAAGGTCTCCTCGATCAAGGACCTGCTGCCGCTGCTGGAGAAGGTCACCCAGTCCGGCAAGCCGCTCGCGATCATCGCCGAGGACGTCGAGGGCGAGGCCCTCGCGACCCTGGTGGTCAACAAGATCCGTGGCACGTTCAAGTCGGTCGCCGTCAAGGCGCCCGGCTTCGGCGACCGCCGCAAGGCCATGCTGCAGGACATCGCGATCCTCACCGGCGGCCAGGTCATCTCCGAGGAGGTCGGCCTCAAGCTCGAGAACACCGGGCTCGACCTGCTCGGCCGGGCCCGCAAGGTCGTCGTCACCAAGGACGAGACGACGATCGTCGAGGGCGCCGGTGACGCCGAGCAGATCGCCGGCCGGGTCAACCAGATCCGCGCCGAGATCGACAAGAGCGACTCGGACTACGACCGCGAGAAGCTCCAGGAGCGCCTCGCCAAGCTGGCCGGCGGCGTCGCCGTCATCAAGGCCGGCGCGGCCACCGAGGTGGAGCTCAAGGAGCGCAAGCACCGCATCGAGGACGCCGTTCGCAACGCGAAGGCGGCCGTCGAGGAGGGCATCGTCGCCGGCGGTGGCGTCGCCCTCATCCAGGCCGGCAAGACCGCGTTCGACAAGCTCGAGGTCACCGGCGACGAGGCGACCGGCGCGAACATCGTCAAGGTCGCCATCGAGGCCCCGCTCAAGCAGATCGCGATCAACGCGGGTCTCGAGGGCGGCGTCGTGGCGGAGAAGGTGCGCCACCTCGACGTCGGCCACGGCCTGGACGCCGCGACCGGCGAGTACGTCGACATGGTCGGGGCGGGCATCATCGACCCGGCCAAGGTGACGCGCTCGGCGCTGCAGAACGCCGCCTCGATCGCGGCGCTCTTCCTCACCACCGAGGCCGTCATCGCCGACAAGCCGGAGAAGACCCCGGCGGCCCCCGGCGGCGGCGACATGGGCGGGATGGACTTCTGATCCACCCCTGACCCGCTGCACCAACGCGGAGGGCGGCACCCGGCGACGGGTGCCGCCCTTCGTCGTCCCTGCTCGTAGGGTCGGCAGGGTGACCGTGCTCATCGACCCGCCCGCGTGGCCCGCGCACGGTCGGTTGTGGTCGCACCTGGTCAGCGACGCGTCGCTCGCCGAGCTGCACGCCTTCGCGCGGCGCGCGGGGGTGCCCGAACGCGGGTTCGACGGCGACCACTACGACGTGCCCGCCGAGCGCTACGACGCCCTCGTGGCGGCCGGAGCGGTGCCGGTGCCGGCCCGCGAGCTGCTGCGCCGTCTCGTCGCGTCCGGGCTGCGGGTGCCGCACCTGCGTGGCGAGCGGGTCCTGAGGACCGGGGTGGACCACGAGTGGCTGGCGCTCGCCGGCCCGCACCGCCTGGACGTCGTCGCGTCGCCGCGGTGGACGCCGGCGGAGGCGACCGCGGCGGCCGCCGCCGTGGTGGTGGACGGCGCGGGGCGCCTGCTGCTGGCGCCGTCCGGCGACCTGCCCGCCACCGACGTGACGCCGGGCGGCGACGTGGCGAGGGAGCTCGCCCGGGCCGTGGCCGAGCAGACCGGGGTGGTGCTCGAGACGCATCGCCTGGTGCCCGCCGGCTACGAGCGGCTGCGGCTGGGCGGCGAGCCTCCGAGCGGCTGGACGCTGCCGGCGCCCTGGTCGTACCGGGCGCTGCTCGGCGCGGACGTCGCGGTCGGGCGTCCGGGTCGCTGGCTGGGCGTCGAGGAGGCCCGGACGCGCGTCGGCCCCCGGCGCTGGTGGCCGGGGGCCGAGCGGGTCCTCACCGCGCGCACGGCCGGGGTCTGAGCCGCGGGCGGGACCGTAGTGCCGCGCACGAGGGAGGGACGCCCGCGGCACCGGGTCGGTTTGCTTGACCGCCTCGTCGATGACACCACGACGCCGTGGGGCCCACAACCGGAGCGGCTACGGTGTCCCACCTGATGGACGACGTCACCGCGCGAGTGGCCGGGCTGGTCCTCGCGGCGGGCGCGGGGCGGCGTTTCGGGCGCCCCAAGGCACTGGTCCCCGGCTGGCTCGCCGACCGGGTCGGGGCCCTCCTCGACGGCGGCTGCGCGCCGGTGCTCCTCGTGCTCGGTGCGGCGGCGGACCGGGCGGCCGCCCTGGTCCCGGACGGCGCGCGGGTCGTCGTCGCCGAGGACTGGGCCGAGGGGATCGGCGCCTCGCTGCGGGCGGGTCTGGCCGCCGCGGGCTCGTTGGACCCGGCCCCCGACGCCGTGCTGGTCGCGCTCGTGGACACACCGGGCCTCACGTCGGCGGCGGTCCGGCGTCTGGTGGCCTGCGGGTCGCCGTCCGCGCTGGCGCAGGCGACGTACTCCGGGCGCCCCGGCCACCCGGTGCTGCTCGGCCGCGACCACTGGGCCGGCGTCGCTGCCGTCGCCCGCGGTGACCGCGGCGCGCGCGACTACCTGGCCGGGCGCGGCGTCGGCCGCGTCGAGTGCGGCGACGTCGCCGACGGCGCCGACCTCGACCACCCCCCGCGGTGATCATGCCGTCCCGCCACCCGTGGGCCGTCAGGGCCGGTGCCGCACGGCTCCCCGTGGCCTGAGCGGCGTGTTCGGCAGCTCCGGCGCGTCCAGCCGGCCGCCGGCGTAGCCGACGACGGTGCCGAACCGCTCGTCGGCCGCCTGCCACTGCTCGCGAGCGCGCGCGACGTCCTCGTGGCTGCCGCCGACGAAGTTCCACCACATGACGAGCTCCTCGGTGAACGGCGTGCCGCCGAGCAGCAGCGCCGTCCCGCCGGCGGCGGAGGCGACGCCGACCTCACGCCGTCCGCCGCCCAGGAACACCAGCGTGCCCCGCTCGAGCGCGCGGCCGTCGACGGTGACGTCGCCGTCCACGGCGAGGACGGCGTGCTCGAAGTCGGCCTCGACGGGCAGGTTCGGCTCGCCGCCCGCGGCCAGGCGCAGCTCGGCACCGAGCAGCGGGGTCGCGGTCCACGCCGGTGAGCTCGCGCCGTCCAGCGACCCCATGAAGACCGTCGCCTCCAGCCGGGGCGCGGTGACGACGGGCAGGTCGGCGTGGTGCGCGAACGCCGGCTCGCGGTCGCGGGAGGCGGCGGGCAGCGCCGTCCAGAGCTGGACGCCGTGCAGCCGGGGCGAGTGGTCGGCGGGGGACTCCTCGGAGTGCGAGATGCCGTGGCCGGCCGTCATGAGGTTCAGCTCGCCGGGACGCACCAGCTGCAGGCTGCCGAGGCTGTCGCGGTGCAGCACCTCGCCCTCCAGCAGCCAGCTGACCGTCTGCAGGCCGGTGTGGGGGTGCGGCGGCACCTGCATGCCCGGGCCGCCGGTCACGTCGTCCGGGCCGTAGTGGTCGACGAAGCACCACGCCCCCACCGTGCGGCGGTCGCGGTGCGGGAGCGTCCGGCGCACCGTCATCGCGCGCGGGCCGCCGAGGGGCACCTCGCGCGGCGCCAGCACCTCGTGCCGCTCGCTGCACGCGGTGGAGGCCGGGGTCCGGAGCAGCTCGTCGGGCCCGACGTCGATGTACGCCACCGGCCCATTGTGCTGCCTACCCTGTCGGGGTGACCCACGCGCACGAGCAGACCGACCACCCCGCCCTCGACGGGCGCAGCGCCTACATGGCCGACGACTCGCGGCTGGCCGCTTCCGGGCGCCGCGTCGTCCGGGCCGCGGTGAGCGAGTCACCCCTCGACGTCCCCGAGCACGCGGCGCTCGTCGACGACGCCGCGGCCGGCGCGGTCGTGACCTTCGCCGGGGTCGTGCGCGACCACGACCGCGGGCGCCCGGTGGTGGGCATCGAGTACACCGGCCACCCGTCGGCGCAGCGGGTGCTCGGCGAGGTCGCCGCGGACGTCGTGCGCGACCACCCCGTCGACGCCGTCGCGGTCTCGCACCGCCTGGGGCGCCTCGCGATCGGGGACGCCGCGCTCGTCGTCGCGGTCTCGGCCGCTCACCGTCAGGAGGCGTTCGCGGCCTGCTCGGCGGTCGTCGAGGAGGTCAAGCACCGCCTGCCGGTGTGGAAGCACCAGGAGTTCGCCGACGGCACGACCGAGTGGGTCGCCTGCCCCTGACCCGCCCCACCCCCGCCCGTGATCTTGCACTTCGTGGTGATCTTGCACGTCGTACCGCGTCACCCGCCGGCGAACGGCGGCAGGACGTCGACGGTGGCGCCGTCCGGTACCAGGGTCCTCCGGTCGCGCACCGTCACCTCGTCCAGCAGGACGCTCGCGACCTCCAGGACCGGCGCCAGCGGCGGGTGGACGTCGGTGAGCCGGGCGAGCAGGTCGGCGACGGTCGCGCCGTCCAACAGCTCGACCTTCTCCTCGGGGGTGCCGGCTGCCGCTGCGGCGCCGGCGAAGTAGCGGACGGAGACGGGCACGTCAGGAGGCCTCCAGCTCGAGCATGTGCAAGATCACCACGAAGTGCAAGATCACGGGGGGGGGGGTCAGCCGCCGATCGCGGACATCGGGCGGGTGGGGTGAAGGAAGGACGGGTCGTCGATGCCGTGACCGGCGCGCTTGGCCCACATCGCGGCCCGCCACGCGTCGGCCAGCTCGTCGTCCGAGGCGCCGTCGCGCAGCAGCTCGCGCAGGTCGGTCTCACGCGTGGCGAACAGGCAGTCGCGCACCTGGCCGTCGGCCGTCAGGCGGGTGCGGTCGCAGTCGCCGCAGAAGGGACGGGTGACCGACGCGACGATGCCGACCGTCCCGATGTGCGTGCCGTCGGTGACGTGCCAGGTCTCGGCCGGCGCCGAGCCGCGGGTGGCGGGGTCGTCGTGGTGCAGGTCGAACGCGGCCTGCAGTCGGTCCAGGATCTCGTCGGCCGTGATCATCGACGCACGGTCCCAGGCGCCCTGCGGGTCGAGCGGCATCTGCTCGATGAAGCGCAGCTGGTAGCCCTCGGCGAGGGCCCAGCGCAGCAGGTCGGCGGCCTCGTCGTCGTTCACTCCCCGCAGCAGGACGGCGTTGACCTTGACCGGCGCGAGGCCGGCGTCGGCGGCGGCACGCGCGCCCGCCAGGACGTCGTCGATGCGGTCGCGGTGGGTGATCTGCGCGAAGCGGTCGCGGCGCAGGGTGTCGAGCGAGACGTTGACGCGCGTCAGCCCGGCGTCCACGAGCCCGCGGGCGCGCCGCGTCAGGCCGAGCCCGTTGGTGGTCAGCGACGTCTCCGGGGCCCGGCCGGTCGCGGTCCGCAGCGAGGCCGTCGCAGCGACGATCGACTCGAGTCCCTTGCGCAGCAACGGCTCGCCCCCGGTGAAGCGGACCTCGTCGACGCCGAAGCGCTCCACCGCGAGGCGGATGAGCCGCACCACCTCGTCGTCGGTGAGGAGCCGGTCGTCGGGCATCCAGTCGAGGCCCTCGGCCGGCATGCAGTACGAGCACCGCAGGTTGCACCGGTCGGTGAGCGACACCCGCAGGTCGGTCGCCGCGCGGCCGAAGCGGTCGACGAGCCGCGCGTCGTCCGGTCGGTCGGCCGGCAGGCCCTGCTGTCGGGGACCTGCACCCCGCAGGCGGGGCATGCCGAGGCTGACGCTCATCGCTCAAGGGTAAGCGGCCCGCTCCGACGTGTCAGGTGTGCCACCTGCCGTGGTGCCCGGTGATGAGGGATGCTCTGGTGATGAGCGAGCGCACCATCGCCGGCCCGGCGTCGCCGGCGGACCTGGCGCAGGCGCTGCGCGGCACCGGCTACCTCGCCGACGAGGGCCTGGCGACGGTCGCGTGGCTGGCGCTGCGGCTGCACCGCCCGATCCTGCTCGAGGGCGAGCCCGGCACCGGCAAGACCGCGCTCGCCGAGGCGCTGTCGACGGTGCTCGGCGCGACGCTGATCCGGCTGCAGTGCTACGAGGGCATCGACGCCAGCCAGGCGCTCTACGACTGGGACTTCACCCGGCAGGTGCTGCACCTGCGCGCCGTCGAGGCCACGAGCGGCCCGGGCGGCACCGACCTCGGCGCCGTCGAGCACGACCTGTTCACCGAGCGGTTCCTGCTGGCCCGGCCCGTGCTGCAGGCCCTGCGGACGACGCCGTCGGTGCTGCTGGTCGACGAGGTCGACCGCGCCGACGACGAGTTCGAGGCGTTCCTGCTCGAGGTGCTGTCGACGAACGCGGTGACGATCCCGGAGCTGGGCACGGTGCGCGCCGAGGTGCCGCCGCTGGTGGTGCTCACCTCCAACCGCACCCGTGAGGTGCACGACGCGCTGAAGCGGCGCTGCCTGTACCACTGGGTCGAGCACCCGGGCCTCGCGCGCGAGGTGGAGATCCTGCGCACCCGGATGCCCGAGCTGCCCGCGCGGCTGGCCGAGCAGGTGGCGCGCGCGGTCCACCGGCTGCGCGACGAGGACCTGCTCAAGCCGCCGGGGGTCGCCGAGTCCCTGGACTGGGCGGCGGCGCTGCACGCGCTCGGGCGCTCCGAGCTCGACCCCGAGGTCGCGGCCACCACGCTCGGCGCCGTCCTGAAGTACCGCGAGGACGCGGACCGCGTGCGCGACGGGCTCGACCGGCTCCTGGCCGGCTGAGGCGGGTCGTCGTGGAGGTCGACGTCGTCCTGGCCGGGTTCGCCCGTGCGCTGCGCGCCGCCGGGGTGCCGGTGACCCCGGACCGCACCGCCGCGTTCCTCGTGGCCGCGGGCGAGGTCGGCGCCGACTCGCGGGAGGGCGTCTACTGGGCCGGCCGAGCCACGCTGTGCAGCGAGCCCGACCACCTCGCCTCCTACGACGCCGTCTTCGGCGCCTGGTTCGCCGGCCGGTTCGGCAGCGCCGGACGGCGTGCGGCGCCGGTGGTGCGCGCCGTGCCGACCGCGCCCCTCACCGGCGAGGGCGAGGGTGCCGACGAGCGGGACGCGGACGCCGTCCGCGCTGCCGCCAGCGCCGTCGAGGTGCTGCGCCACCGGGACGTCGCGGAGCTGTCGGCGGCCGAGCGCGCCGACCTGGCCCGGGCGTTCGGCTCCCTGGCCGTCGGGATCCCGCGTCGCCGGGGCTCGCGGCGGCGACCGACCGGACGCGGCGAGATGGACGCGCGCCGCACCCTGCGGGAGCAGATGCGGCGGGCCGGCGAGGTCGGCCCGGCCCGCTGGCGGCGGCGGACGACGAGGCCCCGCCGCGTGGTGCTGCTCGTCGACGTGTCGGGGTCGATGTCGCCGTACGCCGACGCGCTGCTGCGGCTGGCGCACCGGGTGCTGCGCTCGGGCATGGCGGGGCGCGCGCACGTCGAGGTGTTCACGATCGGCACCCGGCTGACGCGGCTCACGCCGGCCCTGCGAGCGCACCGCGACCCGGAGGCGGCGCTGCGCGCCGCGGGCGAGCTGGTGCCGGACTGGTCGGGCGGTACCCGCCTCGGCGACGTGCTGCGTGCCTTCGCGGACCGGTGGGGGCAGCGGGGACTGGCCCGGGGCGCGGTGCTCGTCGTGTGCTCCGACGGCTGGGAGCGCGGCGACGTGTCGCTCCTCGCCGAGCAGACCGAGCGGCTGCGCCGGTTGTCGCACCGCCTGGTCTGGGTCAACCCGCACCGCGGCAAGGCGGGCTACGCACCTGTGCAGCAGGGCATCGCGGCGGTGCTGCCGCACGTGGACGACTTCGTCGCCGGCCACTCGCTGGCCGCGTTCGAGCAGGTGCTGGAGGTGGTGGGGCGTGCGTGAGGTGCTGCCGCAGCTGCTGGCGTGGTGGCGTGAGGGCCGCCCGGTCGGGATGGGCACGGTGGTCGCGACGTGGCGGTCGGCGCCGCGGCCGGCGGGGGCCGCCATGCTCGTCGGCCCGGACGGCGAGGCGGTCGGCTCGGTGTCCGGCGGCTGCGTCGAGGGCGCGGTCTACGAGCTGGCCGAGCAGGTCGTGGCCTCCGGGGAGCCCGTGCTCCAGCGGTACGGCGTCAGCGACGACGACGCGTTCGCGGTAGGCCTGACGTGCGGCGGCATCCTCGACGTCTTCGTCGAGCGCGTCGACCCGCAGTCCTTCCCGGGCCTGGACGACGTGGCCGCGGACGTCGAGGCGGGGCGTCCGGTGGCCGTCGCGACGCTGGTGGAGCACCCGGACGCCGCGCGCGTGGGCGCGCGGGTCGTCGTCCGTCCCGAGGGCGAGCCGACCGCCGGCTCGCTCGGCTCGCCTCGCTTCGACGACGCCGTCACCGACGACGCGCGGGGCCTGCTCGCCACGGGGCGCACCGAGACGCTCGTCTACGGCCCGGACGGCGAGCGGCGCGGCGAGGGCGCCCGGGTGTTCGTGTCGTCGTTCGCGCCGCGGCCCCGGATGATCGTCTTCGGGGCCATCGACTTCGCGGCCGCGCTGGCCCGGATGGGGACCTTTCTGGGCTACCGGGTGACGGTCTGCGACGCCAGGCCCGTGTTCGCGACCCGGTCACGCTTTCCGGACGCCGACGAGGTCGTCGTCGCGTGGCCGCACAAGTACCTCGCGGCCGAGGCGGAGGCCGGCCGGGTCGACGGCCGGACCGTGGTCGCCGTCCTCACGCACGACCCCAAGTTCGACGTCCCGGTGCTGCAGGTCGCCCTGCGGCTGCCGGACGTCGCCTACGTCGGCGCGATGGGCTCGCGCCGCACCCACGACGACCGGCTGGCGCGCCTGAAGGAGGCCGGGCTCACCGGTGACGAGCTGGCCAGGTTGTCGTCCCCGATCGGCCTCGACCTCGGTGCCCGGACGCCCGAGGAGACGGCGGTCTCGATCGCCGCCGAGATCATCGCTCTGACGTGGGGTGGTCGCGGCGACCGGCTCAGCGACACCAGCGGGACCATCCACCACCACTGACCCAGCATCACTGACCGCCGGCGACGGCAGATCGGGTGCACCCCCTTGCGTTTCGCCGACTCACCACGTTGGATCAGCGGTGAGGTGGGTCGCGGGTCGCTGCCACGGGAGGGGGGCGCCCGACACCAGGCGCAGGCACCGCTGCCCGTCGCCCGCCGCCCACGCGTCCGGCCGCGTCCGGGCGCGTTCCGACGACGGAAGGCGGAGTGGTGTCGACACGACGGATCAGCGTGACGGTGGACGGGGACACGTACACCGACGACGTGGAGCCCCGCACGCTGCTGGTGCACTACCTGCGCGAGACGCTCGGCAAGGTGGGCACGGTGGTGGGCTGCGACACGAGCAACTGCGGCGCCTGCACGGTGCACCTCGACGGGCGCAGCGTGAAGTCGTGCAGCGTGCTCGCGGTGCAGGCCGACGGGCACGAGGTGACGACCATCGAGGGCCTGGCCACGGGCGGCGAGCTGCACCCGATGCAGAAGGCGTTCCACGACAAGCACGCGCTGCAGTGCGGGTTCTGCACCCCCGGGATGATCATGAGCGCCTGCTCGCTGCTCGCCGAGAACCCGAGCCCGTCCGAGACCGAGGTGCGCGAGGGCCTGGAGGGCAACCTCTGTCGCTGCACCGGCTACCAGAACATCGTCAGCGCCGTGCTGGCCGCAGCCCAGGAGGGTGCCAAGTGACCGCCGTCGAGGAGCGTCCCGCCCCGGAGCTCGGCAAGGCCCGCCGCCGCAAGGAGGACGCCCGGCTCATCACCGGACGCACCCGCTGGACCGACAACATCACCCTGCCGGGGATGCTCCACATGGCGTTCGTCCGCAGCCCGCACGCCCACGCCCGCATCGTCGGCATCGACACGGAGGCGGCCCGGCGGGCGCCCGGCGTCGTCGCCGTCTACACCGGGCGCGACATCGACGACGAGCAGGGCAACCTGCCGTGCGCCTGGCCGATCACCGCGGACATGAAGTCGCCCCGGCACCCCGCGGTCGCGGTCGACGAGGTGAAGTTCGCCGGTGAGGCGGTCGCCGTCGTGGTCGCCCGCAGCGCCGCCGCGGCCCGCGACGCGCTCGAGCTCGTCGACGTCGAGTTCGAGGAGCTGCCGGTCGTCCTCGACATCGAGGCTGCTGTGGCGGAGGGCGCGGGCCTCTGCCACGCCGATCTGGGCACGAACTCCTGCGCCACGTGGGTGTTCGACTCGGCAGAGGCCGGCACCGGAGGGGACGTCGAGGAGGCGATCGCCAAGGCCCGCGGGGACGGCGTCGTCATCGAGCGCCGGTTCCGCCAGCAGCGGCTGGTGCCGGCGTTCATGGAACCCCGGTCGGTCGTCGTCGACCCGACCGGCGAGCAGATCACCATGTGGTCGGCCACGCAGATCCCGCACATCCTGCGGCTCATGCTGGCCCTCACCACCGGGACGCCGGAGAGCAAGCTGCGGGTCATCGCCCCCGACGTGGGCGGCGGCTTCGGCGGCAAGCTGCAGGTGACACCGGAGGAGGTGGCGGCCCTCGTCGTCGCCAAGCGGCTCGGCAAGCCGGTGAAGTACACCGAGACGCGCACCGAGTCGATCATGACGGCCCACCACGGCCGCGACCAGGTGCAGCGGATCACGCTGGCCGCCACCCGGGACGGTCAGGTCACCGGCCTCAAGGTCGACCTGCTCGCCGACATGGGCGCCTACCTCGGCATCGTCACACCGGGCGTGCCGATCCTCGGCGCGTTCATGTTCAACGCGATCTACAAGTTCCCCGCCTACCGGTTCCAGTGCCAGAACGTCTACACGAACAAGACGTGGACGGACGCCTACCGGGGAGCCGGCCGGCCAGAGGCCACGTTCGCCGTCGAGCGGATGATGGACGAGCTCGCGGCCGAGCTCGGCGAGGACCCGCTCGCCGTCCGTGAGCGCAACTGGATCAAGCACGAGGAGTTCCCGTTCACGACCGTGGCAGGCCTGGAGTACGACTCGGGCAACTACGAGGCCGCCACCGCCAGGGCCAAGGAGCTGTTCGGCTACGACGAGCTGCGGCGAGAGCAGGCCGAGCGGCGTGAGCGGAAGGATCCGGTGCAGCTCGGCATCGGCGTCTCCACGTTCACCGAGATGTGCGGCCTGGCACCGTCTCGCGTGCTGGGTGCCCTGTCGTACGGCGCCGGCGGCTGGGAGACCGCGAGCATCCGGATGCTGGCCTCGGGCAAGGTCGAGGTCATCACCGGCAGCAGCGCGCACGGGCAGGGCCACGAGACGGCGTGGAGCCAGATCGTCGCCGACAAGCTCGGTGTCGCGTTCGAGGACGTCGAGGTGCTGCACGGCGACACGCAGATCTCGCACAAGGGCCTCGACACGTACGGGTCCCGCTCGCTCGTCGTCGGCGGTATCGCCGTCGTCAAGGCGGCCGACAAGGTGATCGAGAAGGCGCGCACGATCGCGGCGCACATGCTCGAGGCCGACCCCGACGACCTGGAGTTCGCCGACGGCAAGTTCACCGTGCGGGGCACCGACCAGAGCAAGGGCATCGGTGACATCGCCCTCGCGGTCTTCGCCGCGCACGACCTGCCGGACGGTGTCGAGCCGAGCCTGGACTCCGACGCCACCTACGACCCGGACAACTTCTCCTACCCGCACGGCACCCACCTCTGCGCCGCGGAGGTCGACACCGAGACGGGCCGGGTGACGATCCGTTCGTACGTCGCGGTGGACGACGTCGGCAAGGTCGTCAACCCGCTCATCGTCGAGGGGCAGGTGCACGGCGGTCTCGCCCAGGGCATCGCGCAGGCGCTCTACGAGGAGGCGGTGCACGACGAGCAGGGCACCCTGACGACCGCGACGTTCGTGGACTACCTCGTGCCGGGCGCCCCCGACCTGCCCACCTTCACGACCGATCGCACAGAGACGCCGTCCACGACGAACCCGTTGGGGGTCAAGGGCGTCGGTGAGGCCGGCACGATCGCCTCCACCCCGGCCGTCGTCAACGCCGTCGTCGACGCGCTACGGCCGTGGGGCGTGAACGACATCGAGATGCCGATGACCCCGCAACGGGTCTGGCGCGCGATCCACGGCAAGGGCGGCGCAGAGACCGCCGAGCAGGACCAGCACTGGTCGCAGGACGTGCAGTCCGGAGGTGTGCAGTGATCCCCGCGGCGTTCGACTACCACGCGCCGGAGTCGGCCGAGGAGGCCGTCCGCCTGCTCGGCGAGCTCGCGTCGTCCGGCACGGACGTCAAGGTGCTCGGCGGCGGGCAGAGCCTGCTGCCGGTGATGCGGCTGCGGCTCGCGGCGCCGGAGGTCATCGTCGACCTGTCCAGGGCCGCCGACCTCGTCGGCGTCCGGGACGACGGCGACACGATCGTCGTCGGCGCGATGACGACGCACGACGCGGTCGCCCACGACCCGCTGGTGCGGGAGCACGCGCTGCTGCTGTCGTGCGCCGCCGAGACCGTCGCCGACCCGCAGGTGCGGCACCGGGGCACGTTCGGCGGCGCGCTCGTGCACGCCGACCCGGCCGGCGACCTGCCGGCGCCCGCGCTGGCGCTGGACGCCCAGATGGTGATCGTCGGCCCGGGCGGACGGCGCAGCGTCGCGGCGGCGGACTTCTTCACCGACGTCTTCACGACGGCCGTCGGGGAGGACGAGCTGCTCGTCGAGGTGCGGGTGCCGAAGTACACCGGCTGGGGAGCGCACTACGAGAAGTTCTCCAGGGTCGCTCAGGCGTGGTCGATCGTCGCCGTGGCCGCGGCGGTGCGCGTCGAGGGCGGCACCATCGCGGAGGCCCGGATCGGCCTGACCAACATGGGGTCGACACCGGTGCGGGCCCGGTCGGTGGAGCAGGCGCTCGTCGGGCAGCCGGCGACGACCGAGGCGGTCCGCGCCGCTGCGGCGTCCGCCGCCGAGGGCACCACGCCGCCCACCGACGCCAACGCGGACGCCGACTACCGCCGGCACCTCGCCGGCGTCCTGACGTCGCGCGCGGTGCTGGCGGCCGCGGGAGGCTGATGCCATGGAGCTGCAGCACTCGTTCACCGTCCCCCTGCCCGTGCCCGAGGCCTGGGCAGCGTTCAACGACCTCGAGCGGATCGCACCCTGCTTCCCGGGGGCGCAGATCACGTCGGTGGACGGCGACGACTTCACCGGGCTCGCCAAGATCAAGCTCGGGCCCATCTCGTTGCAGTACACGGGCGCCGGCAGGTTCGTCCAGCGCGACGAGTCGGCGTACACCGCGGTGATCGAGGCGAGCGGCAAGGACAAGCGAGGCAACGGCACGGCGGCCGCCGTCGTCACCGCGCGCCTGGTGCCCGAGGGGGACGGCACGCGGTGCACGGTGGACACCGACCTGAAGATCACCGGCCGACCGGCGCAGTTCGGCCGGGGCGTGATCTCCGACGTCGGTGACAAGCTGCTCGGCCAGTTCGCGAACTGCCTCTCGGAGACGCTCGGCCGACCGGCGGAGGAGCACGCGGAACCCGCGGTGGAGGAACGGGCGCCGGAGGTGGGCGCCGCTCCGGCGGCGGCTCCCTCGGCGCCTGCCCCGCAGGCCGCAGCGGCCGAGCCGCCGCTCACGACCCCCGCCCCACGGCCGCTGGCACCGCCCGCGGCGCGACCGGTGGGACGGGAGCTCGACCTGGGCGCCGTCGTCGGCCCGGCCCTGGCGCGCCGGTACGGCCCGACCGTGCTCGCCTGCCTGGTGACCGCCCTGGTCACCTGGTGGTTGGCGCGGCGCCGGGATTGACCCGGTCGGGCGACCCCGGCGAATGTGCGTGACACCCCGCCTGCGTTGACGTAACCTGACATCTAGGTGAACGACAGGTGAACGGGATGGAAAGCGGGGTGGTCGTGATGAAGGTGGAGCTTCGCTGGGTACCGGTGACCCAGGCCGACGGCCGGCAGCGCCTGGAGATGCGGTGGATCGTGCCGCAGCAGGTCGAGACCGATCACGTGCTGGCTGCCTGAGACCGGACGACGGGATGGGGTACCACCGGCGCGGTGGTGCCCCTTCCCGCCGCTCCGGCGCCGCTCGTCAGCGGGTGAACATCCGGGTGTTGGCCTGCTCCACCTCGGCGTACTGCTGACCCGCGGCGTTGAGTGCGACCGAGATGTCCTCGAGCGACTGCCTGACCCGCTCCTGCGTGGCGCGCCAGTCGGTCACGACGCCCTGGAACTGCGTCGCCGCCTGACCGCGCCAGCTGCTCTGCAGGTCGATGAGGTTCCGCATCATGCGGTCCACCTCGGTGCTGATCGCGCCCACCGACGTGGTCACCGCCGCGCTCGCCTGCGCGACCCGTGCACTGTCGACCTCGAACCGGCTCATGGCCCCTCCTGACTCGCGTCCGTCCTGACCCGCCCGACGCTACGCAGGTCCGCGCCACCCCCGCTGCCGTCGTCCACACCCCCCGATCTCTGGAGGGTTTGGGGGGTCTCAGGGGCCTTTGAGACCCCCCAAACCCTCCAGAGATCGCAGCTCGGTGGCGAGGTTGGTGCGGGCGGGCGCCTCCCAGCGGCGGCGACCGGCGGCTGTGGTGAACAGCGTCGGACGCGCGAGCAGGTCGCGCAGGACGGCGGCCCGACCGGCCGCGAAGGCGTCGTCGGCCACGTGCGCGTGCTCCCGCCGGACGCCGGCCACATAGGCCTCGTACCGCTCGGTGGCGGAGGCGAGCACCGCCAGGTCGGCGTCGCAGAGGGCACCGGCCGCGGGGTCACCGGCTGCAGGGCGGTGGCCCGCGGTGACGAGGACGAGCGCCTCGACGGCGTCGCACACCCGCTCGGGGACGCCGAGCGCCCGCAGCTCGGACGTCGCCAGCTCGGCGGACGCCCGCTCGTCGTCCCCCGGCGCGCCGGTGTAGACCGCGTCGTGGAACCAGGCAGCCAGCACGGCCTCGACGGGCACGGGCTCGCCGTCCCGCGACAGATCGTCGAGCCGGTCGAGCACCTCGGCGAGGTGGAGGACGTCGTGGTAGCCGCGGTGCGGCTCGGCCCAGCGGCGCAGCAGGTCCATCCCCGCCCCCTCGAGCTCCACCGCACTCGCGGTGGCGCCGGCCGTGCGGGCCGCCTCCACGAAGCGCGGCAGCAGGTGCTCCACGAGGCTCAGACTGCCAGGCGTGACGCCGCCGGGCACCCGTGCTCCGGCTCAGCCCTGCGGCCGCACCCCGAACTCGACGTCGACGTCCCGCGTCGACCCGTCCTCGGCCACCACGGTGAGGGTGACCGCCGTGCCCGGCGCCCGCTCTCGGACCTGCGCCACCAGCGACTCGGCACCGGCGACCGGCTCGCCGTCCACCGCGAGGACGGCCTCGCCCGGGGTGAGGCCCGCCTCGGCGGCCGGTGTGCCGTCGACGACCTCGGCGATGCCCGCCGCCTCGCGCGGGACGCCGTCCGCCTCGACGACGGCGTCCTGCAGGGACACGCCGAGGAAGGCGTGCTCCACGGCGCCCGTCTCGATGAGGCTCTCGGCCACCCACCGCGCCTGGTTCGACGGGATGGCGAAACCGAGCCCGATGCTGCCGCTCTGCCCGCCCGTGCCGAGCGACGCGATGGAGGAGTTGATGCCGATGAGCCGCCCGGAGGCGTCGACGAGCGCGCCACCGGAGTTCCCGGGGTTGACCGCGGCGTCGGTCTGGATCGCGTTGGTCACCACCGGTGTCGCGCCGCCGAGGCCCGCGCCGGCGGACGACTGGGTGGTGACGGGCCGGTCGACGGCGCTGACGATACCGGTGGTCGCGGTGTCGGAGAGGCCCAGCGGGTTGCCGAGCGCCATCACGGACTGGCCGACCTCGACGGCTTCGGAGTCAGCGAACTCCAGTGGCTGCAGGTCGTCGGGGGCGTCCGCCAGTCGCAGGACGGCGAGGTCGGTCGACGGGTCGCTGCCGACGACCTCGGCGTCCAGCACCCGGCCGTCCCCGAGCGTCACGATGACCCGGCCGCCGGCGCCGGCGCCGGCCACGACGTGGTGGTTGGTCAGCACGTGGCCGGAGTCGTCGACGACGACGCCGGAGCCCTGGCCGGCGCCCCCCTGGCCGCGCACCTCGATGCTCACCACGCTCGGCGCGGCGGCGGCGGCCACCGCGCTCCAGTCCACGGCCTCGCCGTCCAGCGGCGCCTGCGGCGCGGTCTCCTCGCTCGCGGCTCGCTGCTCGGCCGACTGCGTAGCCGCCGGTGCGCCGTCGCCGTCCAGCGTCGTGACGGCGAGCGCCGTGCCGCCCGACGCGAGCACCGCCGCCAGCACGGCCGCGGTCACCGTTCCGCCCCAGCCGGGCCGACGGCCGCCGACGTCCCGGGGGTCGGACCGCTCGGGTGGCGCGTAGGGGCTCGGGTGCGGCGTCTGCGTCGTCATGCCCCCACGGAACACGGCCGGGCTTGGCGAACCCTCCAGCAACCCTGGGAGCAACCTGTGAACCGCAACGCCACGACCCCGGCTACTGCGGCGTGGGCAGGGCGACCTCGAAGGTGGCGCCGCCGCCGGGGGTCGGGACGACGCGGGCGGCGCCGCCGTGCGCCCGCACGAGCGCCGCCACGATCGCCAGACCGAGGCCGGATCCTCCGCCCGCGCCCCGGGTGCGCGAGGAGTCGGTGCGGTAGAAGCGCTCGAAGACCCGCTCGGCCTCCTCCGGCGGCACGCCCGGTCCGTGGTCGGTGACCTGCCACAGCGCCCAGCCGTCGCGGACGCCGACGCCGACCTCGACAGGGGTGCCCGCCGGGGTGTGCCGGACGGCGTTGGCGACCAGGTTCGCCAGCACCTGGCGCAGCCGGGCGTCGTCCCCGAGGGTCGGGGCGGGGGACGGCGCGGGGGTGCCGTCCAGCCCGGTGAGGGTCACGGCCCGGTCGGGGGCCAGCGCGCGCGCGTCGTGCACGGCGTCGGCGGCCAGCACGAGCAGGTCGACCGGCTCGGAGCGCAGGGGCCGCTGCTCGTCGAGGCGCGCGAGCGTCAGCAGGTCGTCGACCAGGCCACCCATCCGGACCGCCTCCTGCTCGATCCGGTCGAACGTGCGCGTCACGTCCTCGGGGTCGCGCACCGCGCCCTGCCGGTGCAGCTCGGCGAACCCGCGGACGGCGGCGAGCGGCGTCCGCAGCTCGTGGCCGGCGTCGCCCACGAACCGGCGCATCCGGGCCTCGGACGCCTCCCGCTCGGCGATGTGCGCCTGGATGCGGTCGAGCATGGCGTTGACCGCTGCGCCGAGCCGCCCCACCTCCGTGCCGGTCGGGCGCGGGGCGACGCGCCGGGACATGTCGCCGTCCGCGAAGGCCGCGGTGACCGCCTCCACCTCGCGCAGCGGACGGAAGGCGGTGCGCACCGCCGCCCAGCCGAGCAGCACGGCCGCCAGCAGGACGGCGACGCCGAGGACGACGACGCGGCCGGTGACGTCCTGCAGCGTGGCGGCGACGCGCGACAGCGGCAGCGCCACCGAGACGGTCCCGTCGGTGGGGCCTGCGGGCGTGTTCACCTGGACGACGCGGCTGATGACCCGCCACCGGTCCAGCGTGTACGGGTCGCCGCCCTGGGCCCGGGCGCGGTCGACGGTGACGGCCGACAGGTCCGGCAGGTCGCGCGTGTGCATCATCGGCCCGCCGTGGACGAAAACCCGTCCGCCGTCGGCGTCGTTGACCTGCACCACGTAGTCGGTGGGGAGTCGGTTGTCCGTCATCGCGCCGCGGCCGGCGTCGTTGACGAGCGACTCCAGGACGCGGCGGTTCTCCACGACGCTGCGCAGACGGCCGTCCAGGTCCGCGACGAGCACCGGCCGCAGGACGGCGAGGACGGCGCCGATGACGGCCAGCAGCGAGAGCAGGACCAGGCCCGTCACGATGGCGACGAGCCGCGTCCGCAACGAAACCCGTTCTGCCAGGCCGGTCATCACCCCTCCGGCGGCAGGCGGAGCACGTAGCCGACGCCGCGTCGGGTGTGGATCAGGGGCGGCAGCCCCTCGGTGTCGACCTTGCGCCGCAGGTAGGAGATGTAGGACTCGACGATGCCTGCCTCACCGTTGAAGTCGTAGTTCCAGACGTGGTCGAGGATCTGCGCCTTCGAGAGCACCCGGTTGGGGTTGAGCATGAGGTAGCGCAGCAGCTTGAACTCCGTGGGGGACAGGTCGATCGGGCGCCCGCCCCGGCGCACCTCGTGGGAGTCCTCGTCGAGCTCGAGGTCGGCGAACACGAGCCGCCCCGCCGCCGGGTCGGCGCCGGCGCCGGTGCGCCGCAGGATGGCGCGGATCCGCGCGACCACCTCCTCGAGGCTGAACGGCTTGGTGACGTAGTCGTCCCCGCCGACGGTCAGCCCGGTGACGCGGTCCGCGACGTCGTCCTTGGCGGTGAGGAAGAGCACCGGGACGTCGCGGCCGCGCTCGCGGAGGCGGCGGGTCACCGCGAACCCGTCGAGGTCGGGCAGCATGACGTCGAGCACCAGCAGGTCCGGCCGGGTGGCCTCCGCCTGCCGGAGCGCCTCCTGGCCGTCGCCCGCGGTGTGCACCTCGAAGCCGGCGAACCGCAGGGACGTCGAGAGCAGCTCGCGGATGTTGGGTTCGTCGTCCACCACGAGCAGCCGGGCCTCGGGGGTCTCCTGTCGCGCCACCCGCCCAGTCTGGCGCGCGAGTCTGGATGTTTCCTGGGAGCCGGTCCGACGCCCGGCGGCAGCGCTCACGCCACCGCCGGGCGGGACCGACGGGGGTGGTTCAGCGACCGGTGAGGAGGCCCGTCACGCTCCCGCTGAACGTGACCACCGTTCCGGCGGGCAGCCCGTCCTCCTCCTGCTCCAGGACGAACGTCTCAGCGAACGTGCACGTGATGGTCGGCTGGGGGTTGCGGGCCTCGACGTTGCCGCCGCCCTTGGCTTCGCCCGGTTCCTCGCCGCTCATCAGCGTCTCGCCGTCCAGCACTGCGGTGAATCTGAACGTGCCGAAGCTGATCGGCACGATCACCTCGGTCGATCCCACGATGAGACCCGGCGTGAAGGCGCCCATGCCGCCGACGGCGACCTCGTAGGACTCCCCGTTGTCGCACTCGAGCATGAAGGTGTCCTTCTCGCCTCCGTGGGCAGTGGCCGCCGTGGCGCCGCCCAGCGCGAGTGCTCCGGTGAGCAGGGTGACGAGTGTGCTCCTGATCATGTGTTTCCCCTCCTGCCCGGCGCCTTGCCGGGCGGCGCTCAGTCAAGCAGCGTGGAACACGCGGCGAGGTGCATTTGAGCGGACAGCCGGTCGCCGTGATGACGTCGGCGTGCGGTTCAGATCGCGCGCGGCCGGGTGACGCGTCGCTCGCGCCGAGCCGTGTCGCGGCGGTGACGCAGCCAGGGGCCCACGTCGTCCGGGGGCATGGGGCGGCTGAGCACGTAGCCCTGGACGACGTCACAGCCCAGCTCTGCGAGCGTCTCCCGCGTGTCGTCGTCCTCGACGCCCTCGGCGACGACGGTGAGACCGAGCTGGTGCGCCAGGTCGGTGATCAAGCGGACGATGGCCGTCGCTCCGGGGTCGCGCGGCATGCTGAGGATGAAGGACTTGTCGATCTTGACCTCGTGCACCGGCAGGCGCTGCAGGTAGTTGAGCGAGGAGTAGCCCGTGCCGAAGTCGTCGACGGAGAGCCGGATCCCGCGGTCGCGCAGCTGGTGCAGGGCGCGGACGGCGGTGTCGGGGTCGGCCATCACCGAGTCCTCGGTGATCTCGAGCGTCAGCAGGTCGGCCGGGACCCCGGTGGCCTCGAGCAGGTCGGTGACGGACGCCGGCAGGGTGGGCTCGATCAGGCTCCGGGGTGACAGGTTGACGGCGACGCCGATGCCGGGCGTCCCGGCCAGCCACGACCGGCAGTGCTGCAGCGACTGGACGACGGCCGCCTCGGTGAGCATCGACACCAGGCCCGTGCGCTCGGCGAGCGGGATGAACACGTCCGGCATGAGAAGGCCGCGTTGCGGGTGGTGCCAGCGGGCCAGGGCCTCGAAGCCGACGACGCGACCGGTGCGCAGGCTCTCCTTGGGCTGGAAGTGCATGACGATCCGCTGCGCCTCGAGCGCCGCACGGAGCTCGCCGGCCAGCTCCAGGAGGTCGGTGCTGCGGTCGTCCAGGGCCGGTACGTAGCGCCTGACGCCGGACGAGGAGCGCTTCGCCTCGTACATGGCGAGGTCGGCGCGGCGCAGCACGGTGGCCGGGTCGTCGCCGTCCGCCGGCACCATGGCGACCCCGACGGAGGCCCCGACCTCCAGGAACGTGCCCTCCACCTCGAAGGCGCCGGTGAGCGCGGCGCGGGCGGCGCGGGCCGTGGCGACGGCGTCCTCCGGGGAGTCGCAGTCGCGGAGCAGGACGGCGAACTCGTCGCCGCCCAGTCGTGCCACCACCGCGCCGACCGGCACGTGGGCGAGCAGGCGGGCCGCCACCTTCTCCAGCAGGGCGTCCCCGACCGGGTGGCCGAGGGCGTCGTTGACCTCCTTGAACCGGTCGAGGTCGAGCAGGACGACGGCGCCGTGGCCGCCGTCGTCGATGAGACCCTGCAGCTCCCCGTTGAACAGGGACCGGTTGCCCAGGCCCGTGAGCGTGTCGTGCATGGCGTCGTAGCGCAGCTGCTCGAGCAGGCGGCCGTTGTGCCACAGCACTTCCGCGTGCGCCACCAGGGTCTGCAGCAGCCGCAGGTCGTCGTCGGTGAAGGTGCCGGTGGCCCCGCGCCGGTTGGCCACCTCCAGCATGGCGACGACGTCCCCGTCGTCCCTCAGCGGCACGACCAGGGCGTCGCGGACGTTGGCCTGCGCCAGCCAGGCGCGCGCCGAGGGGTCGCGGGTGTTCCGGGGGATGACGACGGGATCGGTGACGGCGGGGACCGTCTCGTCGCTCTCGGAACGCAGTCGCAGCACGGCCGTCTCGGCGTTCAGCAGCTCCCGCGCCTGGCTGAGCAGCTCGCTGACCACGCCGTCGGAGTCGCCTGACACCCCCACCGACTGGGTGAACGCGAAGAGGCGGTTGAGGTCCTTGTGGCGCCGTAGGAGCCGGTAGTAGGCCCGGTGCGCGACGGCGACGACCAGGGCCAGCGCAGCGATGAGAACCAAGCCGCTCAGGACCACGTCGAGGACGACGAGCGCCATCAGGCCGAGGGTGCTGCTGAGAAGGCCCGACACCAGCACGGCAGCGATCATCTGCCGGGCGTCCGCCGACGACGGACGGCTGCCGAGGATGCGCATGGCCGTCATCACAGCCACAGCGCCGAGGACGTCGACGACGCCGACCGCGGCGTACGTGGCTGCCCAGGTCTCGGGCCCATGGGTCCGAGACGGCGCCAGCGCAGCCAGGAACCCCATCGCGACGCCGATCTCGGCGATGAAGAGGCCGATGTTGAAGATCGCCTTGCTCGCGGAGGTGCGGCGGGCGGCGAACACCAGCGCTGCGGGAAGCAAACGGGCGAGGAGCAACCACTCCGCCGGGAGGAGGAAGAGCCCCACCACCAACGGCAGGTCGCTCAACGTCACCGACAGCGCCTGGCCGCGCACCTCGAGATGGAACATGCTGCCTTCGGCCACCAGGTACAGCAGCGCGACGATGACCGTCGTGACGACGATCCCGAGCGGTGGGTCGACGTCGACCGCGGGCAAGACACCGAGGATGGACAGCCCGCAGACCGCGAGAAGGCCTCCCGCCAGCAGCAACTGGACGGCAGGCCTTCTGCGAGACTGCCCATGTTCCACGAGCGCCGGACCTCCGGGTCGCGACGAGGGACGGGGAAGTATCAGGTGAGCTGGGCGCCGGTGAGCTGGGCGCCGGTGAGCTGGGCGCCGGTGAGCTGGGCGCCGGTGAGCTGGGCGCCGGTGAGCTGGGCGCCGTCCTTGTCCTTGGCG
>JBKHXE010000168.1:0-29569 GCA_046566185.1 Actinomycetes bacterium
GTCGTCGTGTCGGCGTTGGCAAGGCCTCCCGCGACGTCCGTCGGGTCCGACACCACGGGGTCACCCGAACCCGGGGCCTGGACGCGGTCATCCTCCGGAGGGCCTTCCGGGCTCGGGGAGGCCGGAGACTTGGCGGTGCGGATCACCTTCGCAGCCTCCAGCGCCTGGACCTGTCGCTGCGCGGGCAGTGGCGCATAGCCGGGCGGGAGGTCCCCCGGCGACGTCCCCTCCTCCTGGCCCTCCGTGGCGGCGAAGGTGATCAGGTCGGCGTAGTCGTCCCGGGCGTCCTGGTCGAGCAGCGCCGGGTTCGTGACGGCGTAGGAGAACCGGGTCAGCGGGTACCCGCCGTCCCCTACCGAGTCAGGGTCGACCCGCAGCACCGTCGCGGTCGGGGTCTCCGCCGCCTGCCGCACGGCTGCCGTCATGGCCTCCGAGGACGGGGCGACGAACTCGCCGTCGGCGTTGCGCAGCGCGGCCGCGACCAGGCCCCGCCGGGCGGTGGACGGGGTGTCGGTGATTGCGATGAGGGCCCGCTGGCCGACGAGTTGAGGGGTCGGCTTGACCGGCTTGACGAACCCGGTGTTGGGATCCTTCTCCCACGACTGCGACCCCAACAGCTGCCCGCGTGCGGTCTGGGCGGCGGCGGCGTCGAGGCTGGCCGCGTACGGCGCGGCGTCCAGCGGGCACACGGGCTTGGTCTCACCGGTGCCCAGCCCCACCGGGACCTCCACGCAGACCGCGTCGAGGCGGGGGATGTCCGCGCGCGGGACGTCGAGCTCCTCGTAGGTCTCGATGCCCTGGTAGTGCGGGTTGACCGTCATCCCGTGCTCGTCGGGCTCACCGTCGAGGAAGGCGCGGGCCTCCTCGTCCGCGAGGATCCACTCCCACAGCAGCCGGACGGCGTCCGAGCCGTCAGCGGTGACGAAGATCTTGGCCAGCGACTCGCGCTGGTTGCTCAGGCGCAGGAGATCCCGGGACAGGTCCGGCTGCCCGTCGCGCGTGGTGAACGCGTTGATCGCGCGGAACTCCGGGTCGTCGACCAGGGACAGCGGGGCGTCCTGGAGGTGCTCGGGCACCGGGCGGGTGACCGTGCTGAGCTGGTACGACTGCGTCAGCAGCTTGGCGACCAGCCGCGGGTTGAGTCGCAGCTCCTCCACCCTGGTGCCGTTGTAGGCGCGGTACTCCGCGGGAACGACGTGGGAGTACTGCCGCTCGATGAAGAAGCTCACCGAGACGCCTGACACCGCGAGGGGCGCGTAGACCAGCTTCTCCTGCTCGGGTGCGCGGTCGGGAGGCACCGGGTCGGTGACCACCGAGAGCTTGGGCAACGCGGAGACGGCCGTCTCCCGGGCGATGTCGTCGGTGGTCGTGGCGTAGAACAGGCCGGTGCCCGCCGAGCACATCGGGCCCTGCCAGGAGGACATCGCCACCGACAGGCTCTCGTGGCCCACGACCGGCCGTTCCGCGCCCCCGATCTGGCAGGCCTCCCGCACGGGCAGGAAGTCCAGCGGGAAGCTGATCCGGTTCTCCCAGTTGCTCAGGCTGAGGGGCGAGCTGAACAGGGTGCGGTCGCTCCCGGACGCTCGGGTGCGCACGTCGTCCCCGTTCGCGTCGGTCCAGTCACGAGGGACGACGACGAGCCAGCAAGGCCTCCCCGTGACGTCCTTCCCCTGCCCGACGCGGGCGCCGCACCCGAGGAACTGGGACTGGTACACCGTCTGCATCTCGAAGAAGACCTGGCCGGACCCGTCGTTGTTGGTCCGGGCGAGGGGGACCTCGTTGGTGCCCCACACGTCGAAGAAGACGCCGGTCTCGATGCTGGTGACCGGGTCGGCGCCCGCCGTCGGCGCCGGCCACATCGGCACGATGCCGGGCTTGCCCTCCACCGCGGGGTACCCGTTCTCCTCGTCGGAGTACTCGAGCGGGTCCGTCGACTCCACGATGGTCTTCCCGAACGTGGTCGGCGACACCACCCGGCTCAGCGCCCAGCCCTTGTCGGGGTCGGCCGTGAAGGGCAGCAGCCGGCGGTTGGTGCCGGCGTCCGTGCTGCTGTACTGGCCGCCGTACTGGCACTGCTCGCGGTCCGGGCCGGACGGGTCGTCCCCCCAGCACTGGAACACCGACAGGTAGTTGTAGTTCCACGCGGTGTCGGACGCGGTCGCGTGGCTGCCCGGATCCTCGCCGCCCCACCGCCAGGACACCTGGACCGCCTCGTTGCCGAGGTTGCGGGTCTTGCCGACGGTCACGTCAAGGTCGGCGAAACGTCCCTGGCCAGACTTCGTGACCGCGGACTCGGTGAGGTTGGGGTCGTCGGAACCGGCGGCCGCGGAGACGGTCGACGGCACCAGCGCCGCCAGCAGGGCGCAGGCGATGGCCGCCACCTGCCGCCTCATCGCCCGCTCCCCAGCTTGCGGGTCAGCAGTGGTGGGCCGACGGTGACGAGGGCCAGGGCCACGGCGGTGAGCAGCATGAGGGTGTGCTGGCGGCTCCAGCCCCGCTGCGAGGCGAGCTCCACCGGCATCGCTGACACCGCGCCCGCCGCACCGAGGGCCGAGCTGCCGGCGATCGGCTCGCCGAACTCGTCGACCGCCACGGGCTCGGCCACCCCGTCACCGTCGACGTCCACTCCCCCGGCGGCGAGCAGGGCCGGGTCCGTGGCAGCGGCCTCGGCGCCGGGACCGCCCCCGCCCGAGCTCGCGGTGCCGTTGCCCCCGTCGGACCCGGCCGGAGCGTCGGCAGCGTCGCCGGCGCCACCACCGGAGCCGTTGCCGCCCGCCGCGGTGCCACCAGCGGTGCCCGGGATCTTCTCTGCCGCGGTCCCGCACTGGTACGGCCCCTGCTTGTCGCAGGCGGGAGGCTGTGGCGCGTTCTTCGCCAGGGTGTTCTCGCCGGTCGTGCTGAACGTGGGGTTGTTGCAGCCCTTGACGTCGATCTTCTGCACGTCGGCGCCGGGGATCCGTCGCACCTGCTCGAACCCGGCCTGCACCAGGTTGATCGGCAGGGGGGAGTAGCCGAGGACGTCGGCCTGCTGCTGCCCGGTGCACAGGAAGTAGTAGCTGAAGTCGCTGAGCGTCTTGCCCTTGTCCTGGGTGAACGTCCCGCCCTCGGCGGTCGGCAGGATCATGTACGAGTACGACGAGAGCGGGTAGGCCCGCGGGTCGGGGTTGGCGTAGACACCGTCGAGCTTCTGCGTGAGGTAGGTCGCCGGGTTCGACTTATTCGTGTCGATCTTCGCGCCGAGCAGCCCGACCGCGACGTTCTCCGCGGTGGGCGGCACGTAGTACCCGGCCTGGTTGAGCACCTTCGCGACCGGGAAGCCGGCGTTCTTGGCGTACGAGTACTCGACGTACGTGATCGCGCCCTCGCTCTGCGCCTGGCGGACGAAGCCGGACACCCCGTTGGAGCCGGACTTCGACACGAAAGACGACCCCGGCGGCACGGGATAGTTCGAGGTCTGGGTGCAGGGGTTGCGGCCCACCTTCTGGCAGAAGGCGTTGTAGATGCCGGAGTGCCGGTTCAGCATCCAGGCCGTGAACTGCGCCGAGGTACCCGAGCCGTCGGAGCGGACCACGGGCACGATGCGCGTCGCCGGCATCCGCAGACCCGGGTTGTCCTTCTGGATCGCCGGGTCGTTCCACTGCGTGACCTGCCCCGTGAAGATCTTCGCGATCACCTCGCCGGAGAGTCGCAGGCTCTTGACCTGCTGGCCGCCGATCCTCAGGTTGTACATGAACGACGTCCCGCCGGCCACGATCGGCATGTACGCGAACGGGCGGCTCGGGATCGGCTCGGACGACGCGCCGTCCCGCATCCCGAAGGGGATCTCGGACACGGCAAAGTCCACGGTGCCGTTGGCGTACTGGGCTCGCCCGTCCGATGAACCGGTGTCGGCGTAGTCGACGGTCATGCCGTACTGGCGCACGTTCGCGATCCACTGCTGGATGGCGTTGGCGCTCCACGTGGAGCCGGCTCCCGAGACCCGCTTGTACCCCTGCTGCGCCTGCGCGGCGCCGCCCGGTCCGAACGTGGCGAGGGTGACCAGGGCGACGACCGCGAGAGCGGTCAGCCCGGCCGGCGGGCGGGAGCGGGGGGTCACGGGGTGTCACCCTTCTCGGTGGGGATGAACGCGGGGGTGCCTGTGGGCGTTCTGGCCACGAACCGCGCGAGATCTCGGCGGGACTGCCTGGCGCGGGCACGCCGCTGCCGGCGGCTCAGCTCGCCGGGGCCGTGGCCGCCGATGACGCGGGCCAGCACGAACAGCAGCAGGACGAGGACCATGAGGAGCGTCGCAGCACCGAAACCCCGTGCGATGTAGCCGGGTTCGGGTGACTTGGTAAGGCTGAACGTCAGCAGCGGCAGGGAGACCATCGGCCCGGACAGGGGGTTGACGTTGAAACCCGTGGTGAATCCGGCGGTCAGCAGCACCGGTGAGGTCTCCCCGATGCCCCGCGCCGTCCCGAGGATGATCGCCGTCATGATCCCGGATCGGGCCGTCGGCAGGACCACGTGCCAGACGACGCGCCACCGCGGGGCCCCCAGCGCGGCCGCCGCCTCCTTGAGGTTCCCCGGCACCAGGCGCAGCACGACGTCCGCCGCCCGGATGATGATCGGCAGCATCATCACGCTGAGCGCGACAGCGGCGGCGAGCCCCGACTTCTCCCCCGTGCCGGCCACCGACTGCAGCGTGATGATGGCGGCGTAGACGAACAGGCCGGCGACGACGGACGGCAGTGCGGTCATCGCCTCCACGACGGTCCGGACGAAACGGGCGAACGCCCCCCTCGTCTCGGCGAGGAACACGGCACACACCACACCGAGCGGGATGGTGATCGCCAGGCTGATGGTGATCATCACCAGGGTCCCCACGGCCGCATGGAGAACGCCCCCGACGTCCAGCGGCTCCAGCGGGCCGGCCAGCGACATGTCCTCCACGTAGAAGTTCGGGTACCGCAGCACGCTGCGGCCCTCCCACAGCGAGAACGCGACCACCATCACCAGGGCGGCCAGCATCACCAGCCCCAGGCTGTGGGCCACGACCGACGCCAGGCGGTCGGCGACGAGCGTGGCGTTGCCGTCCATCGACACCAGCAGCGCGTACAGCCCGACGAAGGCGACGTAGGCCACCGCGGCGTACCCGAGCAGTCCCGACCACGGCGCGACGAAGAGGTACAGGACGGCGGCCAGGCTCAGCCCGCCGACCACCGCGCCGGCCAGGGGCAGGACGTCACGGTCCCGGGCGGAGCGGGTCCGTCGCCGGACCTCCGGCGCGGCGAGGCCGTCCTGCTGTGCCGGCCGCTCCACGGCCGGCGGGGTCCGGGTGAGGTCGAGACTCGTCACGCCTCGCTCACCGCCCCGGACCGGCTCCGTGTGATGGCCATGGAGGCGACGAAGTTGATCACCAGGGTCAGCACGAACAGGGCCAGCCCCGCGGCCATCAGCGCCGACGTCGCGAAGGGAGTGGCCTCCCCGTACTTGAGGGCGATCAGGCTGGAGACGGACGACGTCCCGGCCTCGAGGATCCGCGGCTGGACGACGAACACGACGGAGATCACCATGAAGACGGCGATGGTCTCCCCGAGGGCCCTGCCCAGCCCGAGCATCGTGCCGCCGATGATCCCGCCGCGCCCGAACGGCAGGACCACCGTGCGGATCATGCCCCACCGGGTCGAGCCGAGCGCGTAGGCCGCCTCCCGCTCGCCGATCGGCGCCTGGGCGAAGTTCTCGCGCATCACCGAGCACGCGATGGGCGCGACCATCATGGCCACGACCAGGCCCGCGATGAAGGTCGACGACGTGAAGATCGTGCCGGACGTCGCGGGGTCCCGGGGGTCGATCGGCTCGCCGTCCTGGTGGACCTGGAGGAACGGGACCCAGCCGAAGTACGTGGCCAGCCAGCGCGGCAGCCCGTCGCCGCTGGGCCCCTTGACGAGGATGTCCGGCTGCAGCAGGAAGAAGCCCCACAACCCGTAGACCACGCTCGGCACCGCGGCCATCAGGTCGACGAGGTTGATCAGCGTGCGCCGGAGGGACGGCGGCGCGTACTCGGAGATGTAGAGCGCCGTCCCCGTCGCCAGCGGGACGGCGACCGTGATCGCCGTGAGCCCGATGAGCACCGTGCCGGTGAGCACCGCGGCGATACCGAACGTGCCGCCGTCCGGGTTCCAGTCCGCCGTCGTGAAGAAGCTCCACCCGGCAGCCCGCAGGGCCTCCATGGCGCGGACCATCAGGAACAGCCCGACCAGCGCCATGATCGCCAGCACCAGCACCCCCCCGCCGAGGAGCACGGAGCGGAACGCGACGTCCGAGGCCGTAGTCCGTGACGCGAGGCGCCTCGGCCCGGGCTCGGCGGTGAGATCACCGACCGACATGCCGGTCCTTCGCGGTCCAGTGGCACCGAGGCATGGGCAGTCCTTCGTCGGGGTAGTACCGGATTCCGAGCCGCGCCGAGTGTGTCGGCCCCCCGCCGTCCGGACAGGTGATGCCCGGTGAACGGGCGACGGCCGGCCCGTGTCCGTCGCCCCCCGGGGCTTCAGTCCGGCGCAGCAGCGCCGACACGCCCATCGGCCTGGGTACGAGGGATCAGCGGATGCGGCAGCCGAGGACTCCGAGTTAGCCTGGACTCCACTCTGGAGGGAGTGGTGAGCCGACCCCGCCGGTCCGCCGGTCGGGGTCGGCTTGCGTTACGGCACCGGTGGCGGCCCGGGCAAGCTCTACCGTCGCCCGCGGCGGTCCACCGAGAACACGCGCAGCGTCGGGTCGACGCGGGCCTGGGGCACCAGCCTCAGGAACTGCTGGACGCTCAGCAGGCACTCGATCCGTCGCGCGTAGGACCGGGAGGACGACGCGAGCGATCGGCCGTCGAGATGTACCTCCCAGGTCCACCGGGCGGCGACCGGCTCGATGAGCACCCGGACACTCAGCATCTCCAGGCCCGCGACCAGCTCCTCGACGTGCGTCTCGCCGGCGGTGACGTCGGCGAAGAGCTCCGCGCTGCGGCCGAGCTCACGGCGGTTGCCGGCGATCAAGCGCCACCGGACGGTCGGGATCGGCGCCTGCTCGCGCTGCGTGGGGAACGGCCTCGACGTCTGTCGGTAGAACTGGAAGGTCGCCCGGGTCGCCACCTGGTTCTCCCGCAGCATGCCGCTCTCGTCTCTCTGCGCCAGCCTCGGCGGGCAGGGCGCCCGCCGACCACGGCGCTGAAACGTCGTGGATCAAGGCGCACCGGAGCACCACCACACGGAGCACGCGAGACGTCGGCACGGCGAACGTCTGACCGGAACCGGACGTAGCGGATGATGACGATCACGGCCCGTCAAGGGCAGCAGCACACAGGGCGGGCCCGGTGCGACAGCACCGAGCCCGCCCTGTCGTCGCGCGTCAGGCCAGCTTCTGCTGCAGGTTCTCGTCCAGCGCGGCGAGGAACTCCTCGGTGGTGAGCCACGACTGGTCCTCGCCGACGAGCAGGGCGAGGTCCTTGGTCATCTTGCCGCTCTCGACGGTCTCGACGCAGACCTGCTCGAGCGTCTCGGCGAAGCCGATCACCTCGGGGGTGCCGTCGAGCTTGCCGCGGTGCTTCAGGCCACCGGTCCACGCGAAGATCGACGCGATGGGGTTCGTCGAGGTCGGCTTGCCCTGCTGGTGCTGGCGGAAGTGCCGGGTCACCGTGCCGTGCGCGGCCTCCGCCTCGACCGTCCTGCCGTCCGGCGTCATCAGCACCGACGTCATCAGGCCGAGCGAGCCGAAGCCCTGGGCCACCGTGTCGGACTGGACGTCGCCGTCGTAGTTCTTGCAGGCCCAGACGTAGCCGCCCTCCCACTTCAGCGCCGCGGCGACCATGTCGTCGATGAGGCGGTGCTCGTAGGTCAGACCGGCCGCCTCGAAGTCCGCCTTGAACTCGCGCTCGAAGACGTCGGCGAAGATGTCCTTGAACGCCCCGTCGTAGGCCTTGAGGATGGTGTTCTTCGTCGACAGGTAGACGGGGTAGCCGCGCTGGAGGCCGTAGGAGAGCGAGGCCCGCGCGAAGTCCTCGATGGACCTGTTGAAGTTGTACATGCCCATGACGACGCCGCCGTCCTCGGGCATCTGCACGACCTCGTGCTCGATCGGGGCGGAGCCGTCGGCCGGCGTGTAGGTGATGGTCACCGTGCCGGGGCCGGGCACCTTGAAGTTCGTCGCCTTGTACTGGTCGCCGTGCGCGTGACGGCCGACGATGATCGGCTTCGTCCAGCCCGGCACCAGCCGCGGAATGTTCGAGATGACGATCGGCTCGCGGAAGATGACACCGCCGAGGATGTTGCGGATCGTGCCGTTCGGCGAGAGCCACATCTTCTTGAGGCCGAACTCCTCGACCCGCGCCTCGTCGGGCGTGATCGTCGCGCACTTGACGCCCACGCCGTGCTTCTTGATGGCGTGCGCGGCGTCGACGGTGACCTGGTCCTCGGTGGCGTCGCGGTGCTCGATCCCGAGGTCGTAGTACTCGAGGTCGATGTCGAGGTACGGGTGGATCAGGCGGTCCTTGATGAACTGCCAGATGATCCGGGTCATCTCGTCGCCGTCGAGCTCGACGACCGTCCCCTGGACCTTGATCTTGGACATGGCTCTCCTGTCCTCGGCGGCGGATTGCTTGACGTCAAGATATCTCACGAACCGCCGCCACGGTACCCGCGCGGACCGCGCCGCCACACCCGTCACTAGCCTGGCCCGTCATGCGCTCCGACGACCTTGCCCTGCTGCGCCAGTGCGGCGCGCCCGCGCTGCACCCGGACGGCGGCTACGCCGTCGTCCCGGTCCTGCGGCCCGACCTCGAGGCCGACGACTACCTGGGGGGGCTGTGGCTGGTGGCCACCGACGGCTCCACACCGCCGCGCCCCCTGACGCGCGGGCACCGCGACACCGAGCCGGCGATCAGCCCGGACGGGCGGACGCTGGCCTTCCTGCGCAGCGAGCCGAAGGGCAAGCCGCAGCTGCACCTGCTCGACCTGGACGGCGGGGAGCCGGTGCGCGTCACCGACCACCCCCTCGGCGCCGGGTCGCCGGTGTGGAGCCCGGACTCGCGCCGCATCGCCTACACGGCGCGGGTACCCGAGGAGGGTCGCTACGGCACCGCCGAGGGCGTCGGCCCGGAGGCCGAGCCACCCCGCCTCGTCACGACGTACGCCTACCGCGTCGACGGGCTCGGCTACACGCGCGACCGGCGTCCGCACGTGTTCCTCCTCGACGTCCCCGACCTCGCGGACGCCACCACGGCGTCCGGCCGGGTCGTGACCCCCGCGCAGCTCACCGACGGCGACCACGACGACGCCGACGTGACGTGGACGCCGGACGGTCGTGAGCTGCTGTTCACCAGCGACCGGCACGACAGCCGGGACGTCGACCTGCGGCGCGGCGTCTACGCCGTCCCGGTCGGCGGCGGCGAGCCACGCCTGGTCGCCGGCGGCGACCTGACCGCGTCCCGCCCCGCGGTGACCCGCGACGGTGGCACCGTGGTCTTCCTGGGCGCGGAGACCGGCCAGTCGGGCATCGACGTCGTGGCCCGGCAGCACGGCCTGTTCGCCGTCCCCCTCGCCGGGTCCGGGCCGCGGCGGCTGACGGACGCCGAGAGCATCGACCTCGGCGAGACGACCCGGCTCGTCGTGGCCGGCGACCGCGTGCTGGTCGTCGACCGCACCCGCGGGGCCGTGCGGCTGCTCGCGGTGCCGACGGACGGGCAGTCCCCCGAGGTGCTGCTGGAGGGCGAGCTGCAGGTGCGCGCGGTCGACGCGACGGCCGACGGGTCCGTCGTCGTCGGCGTCGTCACCGACCCGACGACGCCCGGCGACCTGGCGCTCGTCTCCTCCGGCGAGGCCAAGCGCCTCACGGACGTCGCGGAGGCCCTGCCGCGGGCGCGCATCCGGCCGCTCGTCGAGCTCACCGTCACCGCCGACGACGGCTACCCCGTGCACGGCTGGGCGGTGCTGCCCGACCCCGACCGCTACGGGCACGGCCCGCACCCGGTGCTGCTGACCATCCACGGCGGGCCGTTCGCGCAGTACGGCTGGGGCCTGTTCGACGAGGCGCAGGTGTACGCCGGCGCCGGCTACGCCGTCCTCATGTGCAACCCGCGCGGCTCGGCGGGCTACGGCCAGGCGCACGGCGCCGCGATCAAGGGCGCGATGGGCGGGCGCGACGCGGCCGACATCACGCAGTTCCTGGACGGCGCGCTGGCCGACGGCAGCCTGCCGCTGGACCGCGAGCGCGTCGGCGTCATGGGCGGCTCGTACGGCGGCTACATGACCGCGCTGCTCACCACGCGCACCGACCGGTTCGCGGCGGCGGTCGTCGAGCGCGGCTACCTCGACGCGACGACCTTCGTCGGCTCCGCCGACATCGGCTGGTTCTTCCCCCACGGCTACCACGGCACCACCGAGGCGATGCGCGTGCAGTCGCCGATGGCCCACGTCGGCCAGGTGACGACGCCGACGCTCGTCATCCACTCGGAGAACGACTGGCGGTGCCCCGTCGAGCAGGGCCAGCGCTGGTTCACCGCGCTGAAGCTCAACGGCGTCCCCACCGAGCTGCTGCTGTTCCCCGGCGAGGGGCACGAGCTGAGCCGCTCGGGTCGGCCGCGGCACCGCACGGCGCGGTTCGAGCACATCCTGCGCTGGTGGCAGCGGCACCTGCCCGTCCGGGCGGGGTCACCCGCAGGTTGCTAGCGTCCCAGCACCGCCCACCGGCCCGCGCCGTCCGCGGGCACACGTCACAAGGGAGTGAGTCGTGAGCACACAGTCCGTCCAGCGCACACCCGTCAAGGTCGCCGTCACCGGAGCGGCCGGCCAGATCGGCTACAGCCTGCTGTTCCGCATCGGGAGCGGGGCGCTGCTCGGCCCGGACACCCCCGTCCGCCTGAGCCTGCTGGAGATCACCCCCGCGCTCGGGGCCGCCGAGGGCGTCGCGATGGAGCTCGACGACTGCGCCTTCCCGCTGCTCGCCGGCATCGACATCAGCGACGACGCGAACCAGGCCTTCGACGGCGCGAACGTCGCCCTGCTCGTCGGCGCCCGCCCGCGCACCAAGGGGATGGAGCGCGGCGACCTGCTCGAGGCCAACGGCGCGATCTTCACGACCCAGGGCCGCGCGATCAACGACCGCGCCGCGGACGACGTCAAGGTGCTGGTCGTCGGCAACCCCGCCAACACCAACGCCCTCATCGCGATGAGCAACGCCCCCGACGTGCCGCGCGAGCGGTTCACCGCGATGACGCGCCTCGACCAGAACCGGGCGATGGCCCAGCTGGCGAAGAAGGCCGGCGTGGGCGTCTCGGAGGTCACTCGAATGACGATCTGGGGCAACCACTCCGCCACGCAGTACCCGGACCTCTTCCACGCGCAGGTGTCCGGCCGCAACGCCGCCGAGGTGGTCGACGACCGCGAGTGGCTGGAGAACGACTTCATCCCCACCGTGCAGAAGCGGGGCGCCGCGATCATCGAGGCGCGAGGCGCGTCGTCCGCGGCGTCGGCGGCCTCCGCGGCGATCGACCACACCCGCGACTGGTCGCTCGGCACGCCGGACGGCGACTGGGTGTCGATGGCCGTCCCGTCCGACGGCTCCTACGGCGTCCCCGACGGGCTCATCTCCTCGTTCCCGGTCACGTGCTCGGGTGGGCGCTGGGAGATCGTCCAGGGACTGGAGATCGACGAGTTCTCGCGCGGCCGCATCGACGCGAGCGTGGCCGAGCTCGCCGAGGAGCGCGACGCCGTCCGGCAGCTCGGCCTGCTCGGCGGCTGACCTCGCGTCAGGTGTCGGGGGCGGTGAGGGCGAGGACGACGACGGCGACCGCCAGCGTCGCCAGCATCGCGACGTCCACACCCCTCGACCGGACGGCGAGCGGCCCGACGATCCCCGGCGGCAGCGTCAGGCGGGCGACCGCACCGGCCGCCAGCATCGCGCCGAGCACCAGCCCGGGAGCGCGGAAGCCGGCCACCCACGCCGACGCGACGGCGACGGCGAGTCCGACCCCGACGAGCCAGGGCACCAGTCGCCCGCTGCGTGGCTCGGTGTGCACTGAGGGTCTCCCCGACTCGGCGACGGCGGTGGTGGACGGTGCCGGCATCCTCGGGAGGTTAGCGTTGCGGCCGTGCCCCCCGCCGACAGCCGCCCCGACAGCATCGTCATCGTGGGGGCAGGTCTCGCGGGCACCTACGCTGCCGCGGGCCTGCGCCGGCGCGGCTACGACGGCCATCTCGCACTCGTCGGCGCCGAGTCGCACCGGCCCTACGACCGGCCCCCCCTGTCCAAGGCCGTGCTCGCGGGCGCCGACACCACCCGGCTCGAGGACGACCTCGGGGTCGACCTCGACGAGGTCTGCGACGAGGTGCTGCTCGGCCACCGCGTGACGCGCGTGCAGCCCGGGCGGCTCGTCGCCGGAGACGGCTGGGAGGAGCCGGCGGACGCGGTCCTGGTGGCCACCGGCGCCCGCCCGGTCGTGCCCGCCGGCTGGGCCGGTGTCGCGACCCTGCGGACCCGGGACGACGCCCAGCGGCTGCGGGCCGCGATGTCGCCGGCGACGCGCGTCGCGATCGTCGGCGCCGGGTGGATCGGTTCGGAGGTCGCCGCCGCGGCGGTCACCGCCGGGTGCGACGTCACGCTGGTGGAGGCGCTGCCGGCGCCGCTGGCTCGTGAGATCGGAACCGTCGGGAACCGCCTGCGCCGCTGGCACGACGAGGCGGGCGTCCGGCTGCTCACCCGGCGCCGGGTCGTCGCCGCGGACGGCGACGGGGTGACGCTGGACGGCGGGGAGCGGGTCGGCGCCGACCTCGTCCTGGCGGCGCTCGGCGTGGTGCCGGACGTCGCGTGGCTGGACGGCGTGGGCGAGCACGGCGTCGAGGTCGGTCCCGACCTTCGCGCCACCGACTCCCTCGGCGCCGGCGTGCTGGCCGCCGGCGACTGCGCGGTGCGGTGGTCGCCGCGCTACCAGCGCTGGATCGCCGGCGGGCACTGGGAGGAGGCCATGCTCGCCGGTGACGCCGCTGCCGCCACGCTCGTCGGCGAGCAGGTGAGCCACGACCCGCCGCCGTACGTCTTCTCCACGCAGTACGGGCGCGAGGTGCAGGTCGTCGGGCGCCCGCACGCCGGCGCTCGGGTCGTCGAGCGCGGGGACCCCGCGTCCTCCGAGGGCTGGGCAGTCGGCTGGCTGCTGCCCGGGGACGGCGCCGAGCGTCTCGTGGCGATGCTGGCCGTCGACCGCACCCGGGACCTCGCGCAGGTGCGGCGCGCGCTCGGCACCGCCTCCGGCGAGTCGATCGCCGTCGACGCGGACGTGTTCGCCGACGCCGGCCGAGGGGTGCGGGAGTCGTTCCGCTGACCCCCTCCCCCGTGATCTTGCACTTCGTGGTGATCTCGTAGTCGTGCCGGACGAGCGGTGACCTCACCAGCACCGAGTACCGGATGAGGGCGCTCGCCACAGATGCTGTGGAGGACCGAGCCTAGGTTCCTTGATCACGCCTAGGTTCCTTGATCACGCCTAGGTTCCTTGATCACGCCTAGGTTCCTTGATCACGGGGGTGGGGTCAGTGGGCGAAGTGCCGTGTGCCGGTGAGGTACATCGTCACGCCCGCGGCTCGGGCGGCGGAGACGACCTCCTCGTCGCGCACCGAGCCACCGGGCTGGACGACGGCTCGCACGCCGGCGTCCAGCAGCACCTGCAGGCCGTCGGCGAAGGGGAAGAACGCGTCGGACGCCGCGACGGCGCCCCGCGCCCGCTCGGCGCCGGCCCGCTCGACCGCGAGCCGGCACGAGTCGACCCGGTTCACCTGGCCCATGCCTACTCCCACGCTGGCGCCGTCGCGCGCCAGCAGGATCGCGTTGGACTTCACCGAACGCACTGCGCGCCAGGCAAACTCAAGGTCGGCGAGCGTCTCGTCGTCCGCCGCGTCCCCGCTGACGAGCCGCCACGACGCCGGGGCGTCACCGTCGGCGTCGATGCGGTCGGTGGCCTGCGCGAGCACGCCGCCGGAGACGGGCCGCCACTCGACGGCGCCCCGCCCGTAGCCGTCCGGCAGCTCGAGCAGCCGGACGTTCTTCTTCCCTGTCAGCAGACGCAGCGCCGCGTCCGTGAACGACGGGGCCACCACGACCTCGGTGAAGACGTCGCCGAGCTGCGACGCCATCCCCTCAGTGACCGGTCGGTTCGCCGCGACGACGCCGCCGAACGCCGACACCGGGTCGCACGCGTGGGCCCGGGCGTGCGCGTCGGCGACCGGGTCCGTGGCGTCCGGAGAAGCCACCGCGATGCCGCAGGGGTTGGCGTGCTTGATGATCGCGACGGCCGGGCGCTCGTGGTCGAAGGCGGCGCGCAGCGCGGCGTCGGCGTCCACGTAGTTGTTGTAGGACATGGCCTTTCCGTGCACCTGAGTGGCCTGCGCGATGCCGGGCGCGGAGTCGGCGTCGACGTACAGCGCGGCGCCCTGGTGCGGGTTCTCCCCGTAGCGCAGCACCTCGGCCCGCTCCAGCGCGATCCCCGTGAACGGCGGCCAGCCCTCGCTGTCCGGCGACAGCTGGGTGACGCACCAGTTCGCCACCGCGGCGTCGTAGGCGGCCGTGTGCGAGAAGGCCCTCGCGGCCAGGCGGCGGCGGCCGGCGAGGTCGAAACCGCCTGCGCGCACGGCGTCCAGCACCTCTCCGTACGTGGACGGGTCGACCACCACGGCGACGCTCGCGTGGTTCTTGGCAGCCGCGCGCACCATCGACGGGCCGCCGATGTCGATCTGCTCGACCACCTCCTCGATACCGGCGCCGGAGCGTACGGTCGCGGTGAACGGGTAGAGGTTCACGACCACGAGGTCGAACGCCTCGACCCCCAGCGTCTGCAGCTGCCGCACGTGGTCGGGGTTGCGCCGGTCGGCGAGGATCCCGGCGTGCACCTTGGGGTGCAGCGTCTTCACGCGGCCGTCGAGGCACTCGGGGAAGCCGGTGAGCTCCTCCACCGGCGTGACGGGCACGCCCGCGGCCGCGATGCGGGACGCCGTCGAGCCGGTCGAGACGATCGTCACCCCCGCCTCGTGCAGCCCCACGACGAGGCCCTCGAGACCGGTCTTGTCGTACACGCTGACCAGGGCACGCCGCACCGGCACGCGCTCGCTCATCCGATGGTCACCTTCCTGCCGTGAACGGTCCAGCCGTCGCGGCACATGCGGCCGACGACGTCGACGAGCAGAGCTCGCTCGTGGGTCTTGATGCGCTCGTGCAGCGACGACTCGTCGTCGTCCGGCCGGACGTCGACGGCCCGCTGCGCCACGATCGCGCCCGTGTCGACACCGGCGTCGACGAGAAACAGCGTCGTCCCCGTCACCTGCACGCCGTAGGCGAGGGCGTCGCGGACGGCGTGCGCCCCCGGGAACGCCGGCGACAGGGCAGGGTGGCTGTTGAGGCAGCGGCCGCCGAAGGCGTCCAGGAACGCCGGCCCGACGAGCCGCATGAACCCGGCGAGGACGACGAGGTCGGGGCGGTGCCCGGCAACGGCGCGCGTGAGAGCGGCGTCCCAGGCCCCGCGGTCGGGGTGGGCGGACAGCGGCTCGACGAACGTCGGCACGCCGGCACGTCGGGCACGGTCGAGACCGGGAGCGCTGTCCCGGTCGGACCCGACGGCCACCACCGTCCAGCCGCACCCGGGGCCCTGCGCGGCGTCCAGGAGGGCCTGGGCGAGCGTGCCCGAGCCGGAGAGCAGCACGACGACGCGGGCCGGTCGTCCGGGGGTGTACCGCTGCGCCGAGGCGTCGGCGGGGGCCGGCGTCACGTCCGCGGTCACGGTCGGAGACGATAGCCGCCGGTGCGCCGCCGACGGCGCCCGGGAGGGAGGGTCCGCGGTGGGCAACCCGTACGCGCCCCCGGAGCCGGGCAGCCCCCTGCCCGAGCGGCCAGCCGTCCCACCGCCCCCGCCGTCCCCGCAGCCGCCGCGCCCTCCCGATCCCGAGACGGCCCGCGGGGCCTCCCGGCTCGTGCTGCGGTTCTGCCTCCTCATGCTCGGCGGGCTCGTGGCGCTGCAGCTGCCGGTGCCGTGGCAGGCGGTCGGCATCCCCGTCACCGTGCTCGGCCTCGTCGTGGGCGTGCAGGCGCTGCGCCGGGTCTCCGCCGCCAGGCTGCGGCCCGGCATGACCGTGTCGGTCGCCGTGGGCCTGCTGCTGGGTGCGCTGATGCTCCTGCTGCACGTGGCGATGCTCGCGGTGTGGCCGGCGGCCTTCGAGCTGCAGGAGTGCCGTCAGCGCGCGTTGACGATCAGCGCCGAGCGCGAGTGCCGGCAGGACTACGAGCGCTGGCTGCGGGAACGGAGCCAGTTCAGCGGGTTCGACCGCTGAGCCGACCGGGCACCGGGCAGCAGCGCGAGCGCGCACCCCGCGGCGACCTCCGCCGCGACGGTCACGGCCACCAGCCAGCCCGTCGGCCCGAGCGTGGCCAGCCGCCCGGGGCCGGAGCCGGCCGTCAGCCAGGCCAGCGCTCCCGCACCGAGACCCGCGAGCGCGCCGCACCCCGCGGCGTCCAGCAGGATGCCCTGCCACCGCGGCCGCTCGGCGGCGGGACGGCGCGAGAGCCAGCGGCCGGCGAGCGCACCGGCGGCGACCGGCAGCAGCAGGGCAGCAGCGAGCCAGGACGGCGTGGGGTGCGCCGGCAGCGCGCCGAGCACGGGCAGCGCCGGGACCGCCCCGATCTCGGCGGTCCACGGGGTGACGGTGGTGTCGGCGCCGACCGCGAACCCCGGGCCGGCCAGCCACGCACCCGCCCAGACCACGAGCGTCGGCACGAGCGCCACCTGCACGAGGGCCAGCCCGAGCCCTCCCACCGGTCCCGGGTCGAGCGCACGGTGAGCGGCCAGCACGTCGGTGAACCGCACGAGCACGGCGGCGGCGAGGACCACCGCGGCCGACGCCAGCCAGACGCCGAGCGCGATCCCGGCGGCCGGCAGCAGTCGCCGCAGCGGGGCCGGCAGGCGCAGGCGGTCGGCGACGAGCCTCCAGGGCGCCGGACGGCGTGCGCTCCGGCTGCCCGTGAGCAGCGCCGTCCCGCTCGCGAGCAGTGCCAGCGCTGCTCCGCCGAGCAGCGCCTGGGCCGAGACCGGGCGGGCGACCGGGCTCGCGGCGAGCAGGCTGACCACGGCGGCCAGCAGGGCGTACACCCCGACGAAGGCGGCCAGCGCGTGGCGTCCGCTGCGTCCCGGTGCCGCGACTCCGCTGCCGAGCCCCAGCGCGACGGCCATCCGGCGTCCCGCCGTCCAGCACCACGCGGCCGGCACCAGCGTCAGGCCGAGCGGCAGCAGGGCGACGTGCCCTCCGGTGACGGCGACGCCGGCGCCGTGGGCGAGCAGCCAGGCGTCCGCCGCGATCCGCACCGCCTCGGACCACGACGCCCCCGTGCGCGTCGAGGCGATCCAGACGGCGACGACCGGGCCGACGACGCACAGCAGCGAGCCGACGACCGACTGGACGGCGGCCAGCGCGCCGAGCGCGAAGGGGGACGTCAGGGCGGTGCGCCCACCGTGGTCACCGGTGTCCTGGGCAGGTCGCGTGAGGAGGCTCATGACACCGTCCATGGTCGGTGACGTCGCTGCCGCGAGCGCCGACCGACACGCCTTCACGGCCCCCGCTGGGGGCCCCTACTACGTTCCCGGAACGGCACAGGGTGGCCCCGCTACGGTAGGTACGTAGCGGGGCCACCCTGTGCCAAAAAGGGGTCGGTGCTCAGGCCCCCAGTGAGCGCATCACGTCGCGCATCAGCTGCGCGGTCTCGGACGGCGTCTTGCCGACCCTCACGCCGGCCGCCTCGAGGGCCTCCTTCTTCGCCTGCGCCGTGCCGGACGAGCCGGAGACGATGGCGCCCGCGTGGCCCATCGTCTTGCCCTCGGGCGCGGTGAAGCCCGCGACGTAGCCGACGACCGGCTTGGTGACGTTGGCCCGGATGTACTCGGCGGCCCGCTCCTCGGCGTCCCCGCCGATCTCGCCGATCATCACGATGGCGTCGGTGCCCGGGTCGGCCTCGAAGGCCTCGAGGCAGTCGATGTGGGTGGTGCCGATGACCGGGTCGCCGCCGATGCCGACGCAGGTGGAGAACCCGAAGTCCTTCAGCTCGTACATCATCTGGTAGGTGAGGGTGCCCGACTTGCTGACGAGGCCGATGCGACCGGGCGGGGTGATGTCGGCGGGGATGATGCCGGCGTTGGACTGCCCGGGGCTGATGAGGCCGGGGCAGTTCGGGCCGATGAGCCGTGACGTGCCGGCCGCCTGGGCGTAGGCGAAGAACTCCGCGGTGTCCTTGACCGGCACGCCCTCGGTGATGATGACGACGAGCGGCATCGCGGCGTCGACGGCCTCCACCACGGCGTCCTTGGTGAACGCGGGCGGCACGAACACCACCGAGACGTTCGCGCCGGTCGCGTCCATCGCCTCCTTGACGGAGCCGAAGACCGGCAGCCCGACGCCGTTCTCGAACGACGCGGTCTGCCCGGCCTTGCGGGCGTTGACGCCGCCGACGACGTTGGCGCCCGAGCGCAGCATGCGCTGCGTGTGCTTCATGCCCTCGGAGCCGGTCATGCCCTGGACGATGATCGCGCTGTCGCTGTCGAGGAAGATCGCCATGTCCTGGTTCCCCTTTACTTCGCCGCGGCGGCGAGCTCGGCCGCGCGGTCGGCGGCGGCGTCCATCGTGTCGACCATCTCGACGACATCATGTTCGGCCTCGTCGAGGATCCGGCGACCCTCCTCGGCGTTGTTGCCGTCGAGCCGGACGACGAGCGGCTTGTCGATCGCCTCGCCCTTCGCCTTGAGCGACTCGATCGCGCCGACGATGCCGTTGGCGACGGCGTCACAGGCGGTGATGCCGCCGAAGACGTTGACGAAGACGCTCTTCACCTGAGGGTCGGACAGGATGATCTCCAGCCCGTTGGCCATCACCTCCGCCGAGGCACCGCCCCCGATGTCGAGGAAGTTCGCCGGCTTCACCCCGCCGTGCTTCTCGCCGGCGTAGGCGACGACGTCCAGGGTGCTCATGACGAGCCCGGCGCCGTTGCCGATGATGCCGACCTCGCCGTCGAGCTTGACGTAGTTGAGGTTCTTCTCCGTGGCCGCCTGCTCGAGCGGGTCGGCCGCCGACCGGTCGGCGAGCGCCGCGTGGTCGGGGTGCCGGAAGTCGGCGTTGTCGTCGAGGGTCACCTTGCCGTCGAGGGCGATGAGCCGGCCGTCCTCGGTCTTCACCAGAGGGTTGACCTCGACGAGGGTCGCGTCCTCGTCGCGGTAGACGACCCAGAGCTTCTGCAGGACGTCGACGAGCTCGTCGCGGATCTCCACCGCGAAGCCGGCCTCGTCGGCGATCCGCCGTGCGGTCGACTCGTCGATGCCCACCCGCGGGTCGACGCGGACCTTGGCGAGCGCCTCGGGACGCTCCACGGCCAGCTGCTCGATCTCCATGCCGCCCTCGACGGAGGCCATCGCGAGGTAGGCGCGCTCCGCGCGGTCCAGCAGCAGGGAGAAGTAGTACTCCTCGGCGATCTTCGCGCCCTCGGCAACCATCACGCGGTGCACGGTGTGGCCCTTGATGTCCATACCGAGGATCTGCCCGGCCTTCTCGGCAGCCTCGTCCGGGGAGTGCGCGAGCTTGACGCCGCCCGCCTTGCCCCGCCCGCCGGTCTTGACCTGGGCCTTCACCACCACGGTGCCCCCGCCGAGCTGCTCGGCGGCGGCGCGGGCCTCCTCGGCGGTCTGCGCGACCACCGCGCCCAGCACGGGAACCCCGTGCTTCTCGAACAGGTCGCGCGCCTGGTACTCGAACAGGTCCACGTGCGTCCGTCCTTCGTCGTCGAAGTGCGTCGGCGGGCCGATCGGAGGTCGGGCGACGCCGAGCGGATCGGGGACCGAGCCTATCGGGCCGTCCGGGGGCCGCCCGACGGGCGTTGACGTGCGCTGCACCACACCCTGCCGGCGTGCCGCGGGGCCGAGCCGCCCGTAACCCGGCCGGCGGGCACCCCGTTGTGCCGGTACCGACGACGGGAGTTCTCGTGCGCGCCCTCCGCAGCTTGTGTGCCCTCGCCACCCTGCCGGCCCTCGCGCTCGCCGGTGTCCAGCCGGTCAGCGCCGCCGGCACCCTCGACGGCGTGGTCGAGGTCCCCGACCTCACCGTGACCGTCGAGGTCGGCCCGACCGGTGCGGACGAGGCCCTCCTCGACGGCGCGGGGCTCGTGGGCGCCGCGCCGCCCGCGACCTGCCGGGTGGACGCCGACCTGTACCTGCCGGCGTCCGCGTCCCCCGACCGGCCGGTGCCGGCGATCCTCACCACGAACGGCTTCGGCGGCAGCAAGACCGACCAGGCGGGGCTGGCGCGCGCGTTCGCCGCGCGGGGCTACGCCGTCCTCTCCTACACGGGGCTCGGGTTCCCCGACTCCGGCTGCGCGATCTACCTCGACGACCCGCTCTTCGACGGCCGGGCCGCGAGCCAGCTCGTCGACGTCCTCGCCGGCGAGCGGACCGCGACGACGGCGGACGGCGCCGCCTACCGCGTCGACGTCGTCGCCGCAGAGACCCCGGGCGACCCGCTCGTCGGCATGATCGGCGGCTCGTACGGCGGCCAGGTGCAGTTCGCCGCCGCCGCCGTCGACGACCGCGTCGACGCCCTGGTGCCGCTGATCACCTGGAACGACCTGCAGCACTCCCTCGCGCCGAACAACGCCGACCTGGTCGGCGCGACGCCGACGAGCCCCGGCGTCCACAAGACCGGCTGGTCGTCGCTGTTCTTCGGCGTGGGCGTCACCGACGGGCTCCAGCAGGCGGACACGCGGGAAGCGACCGGCGAGTGCGTGGGCTTCCGGCCCGAGGCGTGCCGCGCCAAGGCGCAGCTCGACCTGCTCGGCTACCCGGACGACGAGACCGTCGCCCTGACGCGTCAGGTGTCCGTGGCCCACTACGTGGAGCGGGTGAAGGCACCGACCCTCTTGATCCAGGGACAGGCGGACACGCTGTTCACGCTGCAGGAGGCGGTGGCCACCTACGAGGCGCTCCGGGCGCAGGGCACCCCCGTGCGGATGGTGTGGCAGTCGTGGGGCCACTCCGGCGGCGGGCGGCCGGCTCCCGGAGAGCTGGACCTGTCGGGTGGGCAGATCGAGGGCACCTACCTCGGCGAGCGCATCGCCGCCTGGTTCGCCCACTGGCTCCAGGGGGACGACGCCGCCGACACCGGGCCGGCCTTCGCGTGGTTCCGCCCGTGGGTCGACTACACCGGCAGCGCGGAGCCGGCCTACGGCACGGCCGACGCCTACCCGGTCGGCGCCCAGCGGCGGCTGCTGCTCTCCGGCGACGGGTCGCTGGTCACCGACCCGGACGCCGTCACGGCGGGCCGGCAGTCGTGGAGCAACCCGGGCGCCGGAGCCGCCTCGAGCTACAGCGAGATGTCCGCGCTGCAGGGCGTCGTCGTCCCGGACGGCGTCACGCCGCCGTGGGACGCCCCCGGCACGTTCGGGGCCTGGACCAGCCCGGCACTGGCGCGACCGCTGGACGTCGTCGGCGTGCCGCGCCTGTCGGTCGCCTTCGACTCGCCGACCGTCGCGGCGGTGCAGCACCTCGGGCCGGCGCACCGGTTGCAGGTGTTCGCCAAGCTGTACGACGTCGGGCCGGACGGCACGCAGCACCTCGTGCACCGGTTGGTCTCGCCGGTCCGGGTGGCCGACGTGACCGAGCCCGTCGAGATCGAGCTGCCGGGCATCGTGCACCGCGTCGAGGCGGGGCACCGGCTGCGCCTGGTGCTGGCCGCCACCGACGCCGCGTACCGCAACGCCTACCCGGTCCAGCCGGTGTCGGTGGCCAGCGACACCGGCGGCGCCGCACCGGTCCTCACGCTTCCCGTCACCGGACCGATGCGGTTCACGTCACGCTGAGCGCGCCGACGGGTCGGTTAGTCTGCGGTCGCCGCAACGACGCGGCGCGACCGACACGAAGGGCACTCCCCGATGGCAACGTCTTCCCCCGTGCGCATCGTCGTCGCGAAGCCCGGCCTCGACGGGCACGACCGCGGCGCGAAGGTCGTGGCCCGGGCGCTGCGTGACGCCGGCATGGAGGTGGTCTACACCGGCCTGCACCAGACCCCCGAGCAGATCGTCGAGGCGGCGATCCAGGAGGACGCCGACGCGATCGGCCTGTCGGTGCTCTCCGGCGCCCACATGACGCTCTTCCCGAAGGTGGTCCAGCTGCTCAAGGAGCGCGACGCCGAGGACGTCGTCGTCTTCGGCGGCGGCATCATCCCGGACGCCGACATCCCCGAGCTCGAGAGGGCGGGCGTCGCCAAGGTCTTCACCCCCGGGACGCCCACCCACGAGATCGTCGAGTGGGTGCGGCGAAACGTGCCCGTCGACTGACCTCGTTCTCCGCGGGTCACCCGCCGAACAGGGTCGCGGCGCGGCGCAGGGTCTCCACCACCCCGTAGGCCAGGGGGATCCCCACCAGGCCCCACCCCAGGACGAGTCGGCCGACCGACCGGTTCACCTGCTGCTCCTCGCTCATCGCCGCACCTCCGCGCTGTCGTGGGCCGCGGCGTCCGCCGCCGCCAGGGTCTCGGGCTGCTCGTGGTACCGGGCAGCCACCGGTCGGATCAGCAGGTTCGCGACGAACCCGACGGCCAGCAGGCCGACCATCGTCAGCAGTGCGGGCCGGTAGGCGTCGGCGGTCAGGGCACCCGGCGTCCCCTGGGCGTCGAGGAAGCCGTTGACGATCAGCGGCCCGGCCACCCCGGCTGCCGACCACGCGGTCAGCAGACGCCCGTGGATGGCCCCGACCTGGTAGGTGCCGAAGAGGTCGTGGAGGTACGCGGGCACGGTGGCGAAGCCGCCTCCGTAGAAGGAGATGATGACCGCCGCGGCGAGCACGAACAGGGCGGTGGTCGTGTGGCCCAGCAGCGCCAGCACCAGGTAGGCCACCATGCCGACGCCGAGGTAGAGCATGTAGATCCGCTTGCGTCCGATGACGTCCGAGGTGCTCGACCACACGAACCGGCCGGCCATGTTGGCGATGGACAGCAGACCGACGAAACCGCCGGCCGCGGCGGCGGTCACGGCGGACGTGCCGTCGGCCCCGCGGAAGAAGTCCTGCAGCATCGGCGAGGCCTGCTCGAGGATGCCGATGCCGGCGGTCACGTTGCAGAACAGCACGGTCCAGACGAGCCAGAACTGCGGCGTGCGGATCGCGTTGTTCGCGGAGACGTCCGCGTCCGTGATCATCTGGTCGCCGGACGTCTTGCGCTCCGGTGCGAACCCGGCCGGTCGCCAGCCCGGGGCGGGCACCCGGACGGTCGCCGCGCCGTACGACATGAGCAGCAGGTACACCACGCCGAAGGTGACGAAGAGCATCGCGACCGCGGACCCGCTGGCCACCGAGCCGGCCTCACCGGGCTGGAACTGCGGGTCGTACAGGCGCAGCAGCTGCGTCGAGAGCGGGCTGGCGATGAGGGCGCCGCCGCCGAAGCCCATGATCGCCATGCCGGTCGCGAGGCCGGGACGGTCGGGGAACCACTTGATGAGGGTGGACACCGGCGAGATGTAGCCGATCCCCAGCCCGATGCCGCCGATCACGCCGTACCCGAGGTACACCAGCCACAGCTGCCGCGTCTCGATGCCGGCGGCGCCGACGAGGAACCCGGCACTCCAGCAGACTGCCGCGGCCGCCATCGCCTTGCGGGGCCCGTTGCGGTCGACCCAGGTGCCCAGCAGCGCGGCCGACAGCCCGAGCATGACGATGGCGACCGAGAAGATCACGCCGATCGCCGTGAGGCTGGTGTCGAAGTGCTCCACCAGGGCGTTCTTGTACACACTCGTCGCGTAGGCCTGACCGATACACAGGTGAACGGCGAGCGCCGCCGGCGGAATGAGCCACCGGTTGAAGCCCGGGCCGGCGACGGAGCGCTCGCGGTCGAGGACGGACATGCGACACCTCCGAGGGGTGAGCACCACCGAGGGTGCGGATCCCCGCAGTCTTCGCAGTCCAGGCCCCCCCGGCAACTCGAACGTGTCCCGGGTCACGATCCCGTCACGGCCGCGGACCCGCCGCCGGTGCGCGTGCCGGAGGTCCGGACCGCTGCTAACGTCCCGCGACAGTCACGACGGAAACGGGGCAAGGAGGTACGGGTGGCGGTGGTTCCCGCGGCGCTGCCCGGGGTGCGCACGCTCTCGGCGGCGGCCCGCGCCGTCCTCTCCCCCAGCGGGGCCGCGGGCGTCGCGGTCGAGGCCGCCTGGGCCACCGCCCACCTGGCCGTCTACCCGTGGGGCCTGGTCGGCAGCACCCGCACGGCGATGGCCAACCGCTACCGGCTCGAGGGCCTGCGCCCCGTCCAGCGGGGCCTGCTCATCCGCGACGTCGAGGCGGCCGGCACGCCGATCCTCCTCGTGCACGGCATGGTCGACAACCGCTCCGTCTTCACGCTCCTGCGGCGCGACCTGCTCCGGCGAGGGTTCGGGCAGGTGACGACGGTCAACTACTCGCTGCTCACCAACGACGTGCGGGCCGCCGCACGGCAGCTGTCCGCGCAGGTCGAGGCGATCGTCGCGGAGACCGGGTACGAGCGCATCCACGTCGTCGGGCACAGCCTCGGCGGCCTGGTGGCCCGCTACTACGTGCAGCGGCTCGGCGGCCACGAGCGCGTGCACACCCTGGTCACTCTCGGCAGCCCTCACCAGGGGACGCTGATGGCGCACCTGCTGCCCACGACCCTGTGCCGCCAGCTGCGACCGGACAGCGACCTGCTGCGCGAGCTCGCCGAGCCCGCACCCGAGTGCACCACCCGGGTGGTCTCCTACTGGTCCGACCTCGACCACATGGTCGTGCCGCAGCGCAACGGCAGGGTCGTGCACCCGGACCTCGCGGTGCGCAACGTGCTGGTGCGCGGGGTCGGCCACATGTCGCTGCCGATCCACGGGCGCATCGCCCACGAGATCACCACCGCGCTCAGCGAGCTCGACCGTGACGGGCACACGCTGACCGAGGGCGTCACCCCGCTGGGCGCCGAGCGGCCTCGGGGTCGCCACCGGCCCAGCCGCGGACGCCGACCGGCTCAGCGGCCGGGACGGCGGACGACGGCCTGACCGGCAGCTCGCGCCGGCGGTTCTCCCACCAGGTCCAGGCGGCGACGACCGCGCCGGCGTAGGCCCAGCCCATCAGGACGTCGAGCACGTAGTGCTCCCCGCCGTAGACCAACGTGAGGCCCATCCCCAGGCCGTACGCGGCGAGGACGGCGCGGCCCCAGGCCGAACGCACCCGGGACCACGCCCAGAGCACCACCAGCATCGAGGTGCCGGCGTGCAGCGACGGCAGCGCGGCCACGAGGTTGACGTCGGCCTGGCCCTGCTCGACGAGCCGGCCGGCGCTCTGCATGCCGATCTCCCACCAGCCGCGCGTGGCGGCACGCTCGACCGGCTCGACGAGGCCGTGGTGGGCGGCGTACCAGGGCGGCGCCGCCGGCAGCAGCACGTAGGTGAGCAGCCCGAGGTAGGTCAGGGTGAGGACGAGCTTGGTGTAGAAGAGCCACGAGTCGCGGCTGCGCAGGTACAGCACCGCCGCGATCGTCCAGGCGACGAAGAAGTGGCTGAAGTAGACGACGGCGGCGACGACGTCGTACCACTGCACGGTCACCGGGTCGTAGAAGAGGTCCTGCAGCACGATGGTGGGCAGCACGCCGCCGAAGACCGCGGTCTCCGCCTCGACGAGGCCCTCGACCAGCACCGGCCGGCCGAGGGTGTCGGCGACCCCGCGCGTGTGGTCGTAGATCACCAGAGCAGCGAAGAACGGCAGCCAGTCCGCCAGGGTCCGCCCCCACCGGCGCAGCGGCCGACCGACCTGCCAGGCGAGCACGCCGGCGAGGATCAGCGCGGCCTGCATCCCGCGGTCCAGCGGCATGCCCTCGCGCACGACGAACACCGTCAGGGCGACGAGGTAGCCGGCCATGGCCACGTGCCAGGGCCGCACCGCGCGCGCCGCGCCGGTGACCTGGCCCTCGGCCGTCACAGCTTCTCGACCGGGGCGTAGCGCAGCAGCAGCCGCTTCGTCCCCTCGGAACGGAAGTCCACGTGCGCCACCGTCTTGTCCCCTGTCCCTTCCACGGCCACCACCGTGCCGAGCCCGAAGGTGTCGTGGGTGACCTTGTCGCCGGGCTCGAGGTGGATCACCTCTCGGGTGCCCGGTGACCGTGCACCGGGGCGCTGCGCGAGACGGGCGACCGCGGGCGTGGACGACGGCCGCATCCCGGTGGTCTCGGTCCGTCGCCAGTCCACCAGCTCGCGCGGCACCTCGTCGAGGAACCGCGACGGCGGGTGGTACTGCGGCTGGCCCCAGGCGCTGCGGACGCCGGCGCGCGACACGTAGAGCCGGTGCCGGGCGCGGGTGAGACCGACGTAGGCGAGGCGCCGCTCCTCGGCCAGCTCCGCGGCGTCCCCCAGGGAGCGCATGTGCGGGAAGGTGCCGTCCTCCATGCCGGTGAGGAAGACGACCGGGAACTCCAGGCCCTTGGCGGTGTGCAGCGTCATGAGGGTGACGACGCCCGAGCCGTCCTCGCCGTCCGGGATCTCGTCGGCGTCCGCGACCAGCGAGACCTGCTCGAGGAACTCGTCCAGCGTGCCCTCCGGCGCGGCCTGCTCGAACTCCGCGGCCACCGCGACGAGCTCGGCGAGGTTCTCGACCCGGGACTCGTCCTGCGGGTCGTGGCTGGCGCGCAGCTCGTCGAGGTAGCCGGTCTGCTCGAGCACCGCCTCGAGCACGGTGGCGGGCCGGGCGCCGGACTCCACGAGCGTGCGCAGCTCGTCGAGCAGCCGGGTGAACCCCTGGACGCACGACAGAGAGCGGGTGGCGATGCCCGGCGCCTCGTCGGCCCGCTCCAGCGCGGCGGCGAAAGAGATGCGCTCGCGCTCGGCGAGGGCGGCGACGCACGCCTCGGCCCGGTCGCCGATGCCCCGCTTCGGCACGTTGAGGATGCGGCGCAGGTTGACCGTGTCGGCGGGGTTGGCCAGCACCCGCAGATAGGCCAGCGCGTCCTTGACCTCGCGTCGCTCGTAGAACCGGGTGCCGCCGACCACCTTGTACGGCAGCCCGACCCGGATGAAGACGTCCTCCATCGCCCGGGACTGCGCGTTGGTCCGGTAGAACACGGCGACGTCCCCGTACCGCACGCCCTCGGTGTCGTGGAGCCGGTCGATCTCCTCGGCGACGAACGACGCCTCGTCGTGCTCGTCGTCCGCGACGTAGCCGACGATCTGCTCGCCGTTGCCGCTCGACGTCCACAGGTTCTTCGGCCGCCGGTCGGGGTTGCGGGCGATCACCGCGTTGGCGGCGGTGAGGATCGTCTGGCTGGAGCGGTAGTTCTGCTCCAGGAGGATCGTCCGCGCGTCCGGGTAGTCGTTCTCGAACTCGACGATGTTGCGGATCGTCGCGCCCCGGAAGGCGTAGATGGACTGGTCGGCGTCCCCGACGACGGTCAGCTCGGCGGGCGGCACGGCCACCTCGCTGCCCTCCCGTACGGTGGTGCCGTCGGCCGCCCTCACCTCGCGGCGGGCGGCGGCCTCGGACGTGGAGCCCCCGACGAGCTCGCGGACCAGCACGTACTGGGCGTGGTTGGTGTCCTGGTACTCGTCGACGAGCACGTGCCGGAAGCGGCGCCGGTAGTGCTCCGCGACGTCCGGGAAGGCCTGCAGGATGTTGACCGTCGTCATGACGAGGTCGTCGAAGTCCAGCGCGTTCGCCTGGCGGAGCCGCTGCTGGTACATCCGGTACGCCTCGGCGAGGGTGCGGTCGGCCTGGCTGCCGTCGCTCGCCTGCCGGGCGCAGGTCTCCTCGTCGACCAGCTCGTTCTTGAGGTTCGAGACCTGGACGCTGAACGAGCGCGGAGGGTGCCGCTTGGGGTCGAGGTCGAGATCCCGGCAGACCATCCCCATGAGGCGCTGGGAGTCCGCCGCGTCGTAGATCGAGAAGTTCGAGCGCAGGCCGACGCGGCTCGCCTCGCGCCGCAGGATCCGCACGCAGGCCGAGTGGAACGTCGAGACCCACATCCTCTCGGCCCGGGGGCCGACGAGCGACGCGACCCGCTCGCGCATCTCCCCGGCGGCCTTGTTGGTGAAGGTGATCGCGAGGACCTGCCCGGGCCGGACGCCGCGGGCGGCGAGCAGGTAGGCGATGCGGTGGGTGAGCACCCGGGTCTTGCCCGACCCCGCCCCGGCGACGATGAGCAGCGGCGACCCCTCGTGCAGGACCGCCTCCCGCTGCTGCGGGTTGAGTCCCTCCAGCAGCTGCTCGGGGGCGACGGAGACCGCGGGGGCCGCCGGTCGGACGTCCGCGGCGCCCCGCTCACGTCCGGACGACGCGGGCGGGCGGCTGCCCCCGGAGGGCGTCACGGGCAGCGGCAGGTCGTCGAAGAGGGTGCTCATCTCGCGGCCCAGCCTACGTGGCGCCGCGGCCCTCGACGGGTGCCGCGCACAGGCGAGGGAGTCGGGCTAGGTTCGACCGCGTGCCGATGCCCGACGAGGACGTGGAGCGCGCCCTGGTGGTCGCCGCCCACCCGGACGACATCGACTTCGGGTCGGCCGGCACGGTCGCGCTGTGGGTGGACGCCGGCATCGAGGTCACCTACCTGCTGTGCACGTACGGCGACGCCGGCGGCTTCGACGACACCCCGCGCTCGGAGGTCCCCGCGCTGCGGGAGGCCGAGCAGCGCGCCGCCGCGCAGGCCGTCGGCGTCACGGACGTGCGGTTCCTGTCCGGCTACCGTGACGGGTACCTCGAGGTGACCCACGCGCTGGTGCGCGACGTCACCCGGGTGATCCGCCAGGTGCGGCCGCGGCGCGTCCTGGCGCAGAGCCCCGAGCGGTGGTGGCAGCGGCTGCCGGCCAGCCACCACGACCACCTGGCCTGCGGTGAGGCCACGGTGCGCGCCGTCTACCCGGCCGCCCGCAACCCCTTCGCGTACCCCGAGCTGCTGGACGACGAGGGGCTCGAGGCGTGGGTGGTCCCCGAGCTGTGGCTGGTCGGGCACCCGACGCCGAACCACCACGTCGACATCACCGCCAGCCTGGACCGCAAGATCGAGGCGCTGCGGGCGCACGTCAGCCAGACGGGCCACCTGGGCGACGGCCTCGATCGCCTCGTGCAGGAGGCGTGGGGGACGGCCGCCCGCACCGCCGGGCTCGGGGCCGACCGCTACGCCGAGGCCTACCAGGTGGTCTCGACCGTCTGAGCGGCGCTCACCAGAGGACGGCGACCACCACGTTGAGGACCGCGAGCCCGCCGACGGCGTGGACGACGCCGGGCGAGACGTCCTCCTTCCTCCGGTTGGCGAAGGCCAGCACGGCGACGACGAGGGCGACGAGCAGCTTGACGCCGATCTTGGCGTTGTCGACCTCCTCGTCGAGCGCCGCCTGCGCCAGCCCCACCATGGCGACGCCGGTGACCAGCTGGGTGAGGGCGCCGTGCACCATCCCGACGACGATGCGCGGCGAGCGCAGCACGGTGAGGTAGCCGCCGATGATCGCAGCCAGGCCGAGGAAGTGCAGGATGAGCAGCAGGTCGTAGACGAAGGCCACGGATGGACTGTAGCGA